>JBDKRC010000137.1:0-87703 GCA_039683575.1 Armatimonadia bacterium
GGCCCCCCAGCCAAGGGTGCACAAGCCGACAGGCCACCAACCCGCCTCCGACCACCCCTGGCGCAAGTCCTACAAAGGGACATTTCTAGCTGGCAGATAGAGGGACATTTCTACTTTGCGTTGACAGACACAAGATGCTACTGATAGTAGATTGGTGGGGTACCGGCCTCGGTTGTGCACCGTCGGGGAAGGTATGTGAGGGCAGAGCGGGGAACATCGCTTATTAGGTAAGTAGTCAAAGCATCCTCCATGCGCGGATGCCATCTTGGTTCAGCAGGAGAACACCGTGGGATTGCGTGAAGCCATTGCCAGCGGAGAGTTTTTGATCACCGGAGAAGTGGCCCCGCCGAAAGGGTGTCATCTCGAGCACATGGTCGAAGAGGCCGAGTACTACCGGGGGCGCGCCCATGCAGTGAATGTGACCGACATCCAGTCGGCCGTCATGCGGGCGTCGAGCCTGGTAGGGTGCGTAAAGCTGAAGGAAGCGGGGATTGCACCGATCCTGCAGATGGTGTGTCGCGACCGGAACCGGCTCGCATTACAGAGCGAGCTTTTGTCGGCGGCGGCGATGGGGGTTAGCGAGGTGCTGTGTCTGACCGGCGATTACACCACCCTGGGCGATCACCCGCAGGCCAAGCCAGTATTTGATCTGGACTCGGTGCAGCTTCTGAAGGCGGCAAAGCGCCTGACCGAAGGCCGGGACATGGCCTACTACCCGGACCGCAAGAACCCCGACCAGATGGTCGACGGAGAGCCGCTGGAGGGCGACCCGCCGCAGTTCCTGCTCGGCTGTGTGGTTAACCCGGGCGCCGAGCCCCTGGAGCCGCAGATCATGAAGCTGCGCAAGAAAATCGACGCGGGCGCGCAGTTCTGCCAGACGCAGGCTGTCTACGACGCGGACGTGTTCGCGCGCTTCATGGAGCGACTGGGCGACTGCCCGATCCCGATCCTGGCGGGCGTCGTGGTCTTGAAGAGTCCGATGATGGCCAAGTACATGAATGCAAACGTGGCGGGCGTGACGGTGCCGGAGCATATGATCGAAGCGCTGGCGGACAAAGAGACCCGCGTGGCAAAGAGCATTGAGATGCATTCGCAGCTCATTGCGGAGCTCAAGCCGCTGTGTCAGGGCATCCACATGATGCCGCTGGGTTGGGACAAGCACGTACCGGCGATTCTGGATGGCGCGGGAATCGGGCCCATCGCATAGATAACAGAACCAGCAGGGCAGGCGGTTCGCCTGTCCGCGCGCGGGCGAGCCGCCCGCGCCACTGTTTCAAGACGGGCCATCGTCCGCGCTGCTGATTTCAGGACGGGCCATGGCACCCCCGGCTGATTTAGAGGGGCACAAGCCTTAGAAAGGTTGAAGAGATGACCACAACTGAGCAGAAAGCTCGTGAAGAGATACTGGCGACAATCGGAGATGACCAGAAGGTCTTCATCGTCGGATGCGGCGACTGCGCGACGCTCTGCCAGACCGGAGGGGAGACAGAAGTCGCCGAGATGACTGCCTTCCTCCAGGAGTCTGGCAAGACAGTGACCGGCAGCGTGATTCCCGACTCAACCTGCCAGGTACTTGATCTGGGGCGGCTCTTGCGGCAGAACAAGGAAGCCGTGCAGCAAGCGGACGCGGTGCTGGTGCTGGCCTGCGGCGCGGGCGTGCAATCCGCGACAGCGAACCTCGCAGACAAGACCGTGTATTCCGGCTGCGACTCGCTGTTCATCGGCAATACTCAGCGCATGGGCAACCTGCACGAGTGGTGCTCGACGTGCGGCGACTGTGTGATCAACGAGTATGGCGGCATCTGCCCCGTCACGCGCTGCCCCAAGAGTCAAGTCAATGGCCCCTGCGGCGGGACGGATCAGGGCAAGTGCGAGGTGGACGGCGAACAGGACTGCGTGTGGACGCTGATCTACCAGAGGCTGGAGAAGGTGCCGGGCAAGGAGAAGGTAGAGAGTACGTTCTTTGGTCCCAAGAACTTCCAGAAGTCCAAGCATCCGGGCAAGCGGGTCTTTGAGCCGCGACGCGGCAAGTAGTCTGAGCCGAAACGAAGCCCCCTCGTCTGAGGGGGCTTTTTGTATCTGGAGGAGGCAGCCCATGAAGCGTTTGGCTACTGTCGGTATCTTTGTCCTGATGGCAGTGGCAGCGATGGCGGCGCCAGAGGTTCAGCTATACGTTGCCCCGACCGGTGACGATGCCTCCCCTGGCACCCTTCAGAAACCCTTCGCCACCCTCACCCACGCCCGCGATGAGGCGCGCAAGCTCAAGGGCACCGCACCGACCAAGGTCATACTCCGCGGTGGCCGCTATTTGCTTCCCGAAACCTTCGCCCTGGGTCCTGATGACGCCGGCACCGCCGCGGCGCCGATCACCTACATCGCCTTCAAGGGCGAAAAGCCGCTGCTCGCCGGCGCGAGAGCGATCACCGGCTTCAAGCCCTGGCGGGGCGACATTCTGCAGGCCGACCTGAAGGGCACGCCGCTTGAGAAGGTTGCCTTCCGGCAGCTATTCTGTAACGGCGAGCGGCAGGTCATGGCGCGCTACCCGAATGCTGATCCCGCCGACCCGCATGGCGGCAAGTGGGCGCATATCATGTCGGTTGACGGGGACGCGATCAAGGACGCTTTCCATTACTCGCCGGATGTGGAGAAGAACTGGACGAAGGTGGACAGGGCGGAGATCGGCATTCATCCGCAGCATGATTGGGCGTGGAATATCGTGGGGGTCAAGTCCGTGGACCGCAAGGAGGCGCTGATCACGCTGAAGGGCAACGTGTCGTATGACCTGCGGGTGGGCGATCGTTACTTCGTGCAGAACCTCCTGGAGGAACTGGACGCGCCGGGGGAGTGGTACCTGGACCGCGACCAGTCGGTGCTCTACTTCTGGCCGCCCAAGGGGACGCTCGGGCCGCAGGATGAAGTCATGGCGGCGACGATGGCCAGTGTGGTCACCCTGAAAGACACTGCGAACCTCACGGTCAGGGGCTTCACGATTGAGGCATGCGATGGCACGGCGGTGACGCTGGACAACTGCGAGAGTTGCCTGCTGGCCGGGAACGTGATCCGCAACTGCGGCGGGTGGGCCGTGCAGATCAACGGCGGGCACGACACGGGCGCGCGAGGAAATGACATCTATGCGACGGGCGCGGGCGGGATCGGCCTGACCGGCGGCGACCGCAAGACGCTGGAGCCGGGCAACAACTACGCCTCGAACAACTACATCCACCACATCGCGCAGTTCGCCAAGACCTACAACACAGGGATCAACATCGGCGGCGTCGGCAACCGGGCCGATCACAATCTGATCCACGACACCTACCATGCGGGGATGACGCTGAACGGGAATGACAATGTGGTGGAGTACAACGTGGTCCACCACACGAACCTCGGTTCGGCGGACACGGGCGGCATCTACTTCTGTTCGCGCGACTTCACCCAACGCGGCAACAAGATCCAGTACAACATCTTCCACCACTGCGGCGGCTATGGGAAGAGCAACTCGTGGGCGCCGGTGCAGAACGGCAAGGTGGAGTTCAGCTACCCGCACTTCACCTGGGGCATCTACCTCGACGACCCGACCACGGGGACGCTCGTGTATGGCAACATCCTCTACGCGGTCCCCATCTGCGGGCTGCACAACCACGGCGGGCGTGACAACACGTGGGAGAACAACATTGTGGTGGACGCCCCGGCGGCGAACGCCGGGATGCTGTGGGACGGCTGGGGCGAGTACCCGGCGATTCTGCAGAAGCTCAAGGCCGTGCAGTACGAGGGCTCGCCATACCTGAAGAAGTACCCGGAGTTGGCCCAGTACAACGAGAACCGGCCGTCCGCAATGACGGGGCTGAAGTTCGTGCGCAACATCTTCTACTACACTCCCGAGGGGAGCCGGTGGCTGCGTGAGAAGAACAAGCAGGGGTGGCAGGGCGGGCAGCTTCTGTACTCCTATAGCACCCACGTCGAGGACTTCCCCAAGAACGTCTTCGACTACAATCTGGTCTCACCGGCGGCGGGAGTTGACCTGAAGATCAGCCTGCGACGCCAGCCAGAGAGCGGGAAGCTGATGAGTTGGACGGAGTGGCAGGGCACGGGCATGGACACGCACTCGGTGGTGGCTGACCCGCTATTCGTGAACCCGGCCAGGAACGACTACCGGCTGCGGCCAGACTCGCCGGCGCTGAAGCTGGGGTTCAAGCAGATCCCGGTGGAGAAGATCGGGCTGCAGGCGGATGAGATGCGCGCCTCGTGGCCGGTCGTGGAGGCGCCGGGCGCGAGCGCGCTCGGGGATTTCACCACGACCGAGTACTTCAAGCTGCCGGGCTACGAGCCGGTGAAGGCGCAGGAGTTTGTGGCGCGCGACGGGGCGCCGAACTTCTTTGCGAAGCTGACAGCCAAACAGCCGGTCAAGGTGGCGTATTTCGGCGGGGGCATCCACCCCGCTGACGGGTGGCGCAAGCAGGTCCTGACATGGCTGCGCGAACAGAACCCGGGCGTGGATATCACCGAGATCGATGCCTCGATCTGCGACTGCTCGCGCGGATCGGGCTTCAGCGCCTACCGCTTCGAGCAGGACGTGCTGTCGAAGAAGCCGGACCTGGTGCTGGTGGATTTCGCTTCAGACGATTTCCAGACGAATGTGGACGACATCTGGAATGCGGTCGAGGGGCCACTGCGACAGGCTCGCAAGGCTGACCCGAACCTGGATGTCATGTTCGTCTACGCGTTCCGGCAGGGGTATGAGGAAGCCTTCGCGGGGGGCGTGTCGCCTTCCACAATCTCGGCCTATGAGAAGCTGGCCGAGCGGTATGGCGTGCCCTCGGTGAACATGGCGTACCGCGTGGCGCAGATGGCGCAGGAGGGCAAGCTCGTCATCAAGGCGACGCAGGAGGAAGCGAAGACGCTCAAGGTGCCAGTGTTCTCAACTGATGGCGTGCGGCCGTCGGCGGCAGCGAACACGGTCTATGCCGAAGCGATCATCCAGGGGCTGAAGGAGCTCAGCGGGAAGGCTTCCGCCCAACCACATGCACTGCCGGAGAAGCCGCTGTCACGAAACAACCTCGAGCGCGCCAAGCTGGTCGCGATCACCGAGGGGATGCTGCAGGGCAAGTGGGAGAAGCTGCCACCGGACAATGTCGGCGGCCGGAACTTCGCCAACCACTTCAATGAAGTGTGGTTTACGAACACGCCGGGAGCGAAGCTGACCTTCCGCTTCAAGGGCACGGACGCCAGCATCTTCAACCTGATGGGGCCCGACACAGGGATCGCCAAGGTGATGGTTGACGGCAAGGACACGGGGACGCGCCAGCAGGTGGACCCGTGGGCGTATTACCAGCGGCTGACGGCGCTGCCGTTAGCCTCGGGCCTGCCGGACGCGGAGCACACGATCACGGTGGAGTTGCTGTCGACTGTGCCGGACCGGGCGCTGCCCATAGCGGAGGCCAGGAAGACCAACCAGTACAAGCCGGAGCAGTTCGAGGGAGTGGCGCTGCGGTTCGGGTGGCTGCGGCTGAGAGGGGAACTGCTGCAGTAGCGAGATCGCCTACAGGAGATCGGAAACAAGCCCCCTCAATGAGGGGGCTTGTTCGTTTTCCTGCATCAGCCTGACAGCTCGAACTCAGGCGTTCAGCTTCTCTGCGAGTTCCGCCATCTTCTCCATGTACTCGGGGATGGGCAGATTCTGGGGGCACTTCTCTACACACGTGCCGCAGGCCGTGCAGCGCGTCGGGTCGCTGCGCTCGCTCTTGTACATGGCCTTGACCGCCTCGCGGCCGCTGTCCACGCCGAAGACCTCGGCAAGCTGGTAGTAGCCCATCATGGACCACACCGGCAGGCCCTCGGGGCAGGCGCCGCCGCAGTAGCGGCAGCCGGAGCAGAGCGGCTGGCCGTGGCTGAACTCCTGGAAGGCAGCGATGAAGCGCTGCCGCTGGTCCTTGGTCATCGTGTCGGAGGCGTCGGCCACCGCGGCGTTCGCGTCCATGTGCGCGATCTCATTCATCCCGGAGATGACGGTGCTGACCGCTGGGGTGCCCCACAGGAAGCGCAGGGCAATCTCCTGCACGGGCATACCGGCGAACTCGGGCAGGGCATTCTCGAAAGCTTCCGAGTGCCCCACCAGCAGCCCGCCGCGCAGCGGACCCATGATGCACGTGCCGATGCCATGCTCGTAGGCATAGTCCAGCACGCGCTCGGGCGAGCGGTCGTTGAAGTTGTAGTAGACGGTCACGATCTTGAAGTCCGGAACCTGTTTGAGCCAGTTGATGACTTCCTCAGGCAGGGGATTGTGGCTGGTGAAGCCCAGGTGCTTGATGAGCCCCTGGTCGCGGGCCTCGCGGACAGCCTGCAGGGGAGCATCTTTGCTGTCGCGGCAGGCGGCCTCGAAATCGGCCGCCGAACTCATGTCCCAGAACTGATAGAAGTCGAGACTCTGCACGCCCAGGCGCTTGAGCGAACCCTCGATGCACTGCCACATGCCGTCGCGGGTGTTGATACCCAGCCCGCGCTCGCGCTTTTCCTCACCCAGCCGTGGCTGAGCCTTGGCCGACAGCACCATCTGCTCCCGCGGCACGCCGGCAATCGCCGCGCCGACCCATGCCTCTGCATTGTCCTCGGGAGACTTGAAGCCGTATGCGGTGCCGCAGTCGAAGTAATTCAGCCCAAGCGAAAGCCCGTGCTGGATCATCTCCGCCGCGTTTTCGGCCCCCTTGTAACGCATGGTGCCATGCCCGAGTACTGACACCTTGATGCCTGTGTCTCCGACCTCGCGATATTGCATGCTTGCCTCCGTGCGATGGTGGTGCGGCTATGTCAGATGAACAGAACAGATATCACTGTCCAATCGGCTGGAGCATCTGCCGCTCGACCGTGAGCGTCTCAGGCTGGCCGATGTAGCGCGTCTTTTCGAGCCAGCCGACCAGCCCCTCGCGGAACTTGAGGGTGCTGGTGCGGCTCCAGGTGGCAGCGGTCTGACCGGCGATGCCGATATTGATGTGGCCGCCCGCGGTATCCCCAACGGGTGTGCCGGCAGAGAGACGCCCGATCAGGCCGGACTGGCTGCCAGTATTCTGCACCTCGGCGATGATGCCCTCCGGAGTGCGCAGAATCCGGCGGACCGTGAAGCATCCCTTGAGCGTGCTCCACACCGGCTCGACGATATTGCCCATCACATCACGCTGCAGCTTCCCCACAACCCATACGCGAGTGTCGGCCTTCACGGGGGCATCCTTGGGGAAGACGAAGCGGGCGCTGATGCGCTCCTGCCCCAGCGAGGCGCGCCAGGCACGGCCGCCCGAACCGGCTGCGCCCCAGTAGGCCACCGAGACCCCGTCAGGCGCCCAGGCGCAGCCGCGTAGGAAGACATTCGCATCCTGCGAGCCCAGCTTAGCCAGCACGTGCGGATCGGTACCTGAAGGCCCCACCAGGAGCACTTCCTGGTCCTTCACATACAGGATCGCGGTGCCGTCCGGACGCCACCGCGCGGCGCGGACGCCGCGGTCCACCACCACGCCCTCGGTATCGGACAGGCCGAGGATGAGTGAGCCCTGAGCATCAATCTCAAGCGTCTTCTTGCTGCCATCCGGCGCCGCGTTGACCACAGCACTCCCCACAGGTGGGGCGGTCTCTCCGGGCAGGCAGTTGACCACGTAGCCGGTGACGGAGCTTCCCGCCCACTGCGCCGTGACCTGCCCCGCGCCAGGGCCGGGCCGCAAGTCGTGCCATTGGCCATCGTGGAGTTCCAGCAGCTTCCGTGGCCCTCCACCTGCGAGATCGAGGGCATATAGTATCCCGACCGGGCGCTGCGGGTCTTCGGTGGCATAGACGATAGGGCCATTGGGCAGCCACGCGAGGTGCATGGACTCGCTGATCGGCACCGGCTCGCCCAGGGTCGTAACCATCTGGTTGTCGAGGTGTGCGACGGTCAGTTCGCCGCGGTCCTGCTGACCCACTTTCACGCGCTTCCAGAAAGCCACGCGCTGGCCGTCGGGGGATACCGTAAAGCGCGGGGAGCAGGCTTGCGCCGCCGCCTGCATCACCTGCACATCGTTGGGCAGGAGCGCCACGAGCGGCGCGTTGGGCCATTCCAGCCAGCCGCCGGCAATGACGTGAACGCCGTCGGGCATGAAGGCGATGCGATCCACCATCATGCGCGGCAACTCAGTCTGCTCCACGAACACCATCTGCGCCACATCGGCATCTGTCAGCCCGAAACAGACACCGCACAGCAGGCAAGTTGTCAACAGGGTCATATTTCGCATGAGTACTTAGTACCTGGCATAGCCCGAGGGGATGATTTCAATCTCGTCGCCAATTCCGACATCACACACGACGTATGCGCCTCCTGCAGGGAAGTCCTGCAGAGCCTTCGCGTCAAGCGGCGTGAAGGCCGCTTCCGTGGCAGACTTCAGACGCCACTCTCTGCCCGACGGAGACTTGCGCACCGGCTTCCCATCGAAAAGACCCGCATTGACGCGCAGTTTCATTACCGGAGTCTGGCTGGCGAAACTCCCGGCCGTCCCGCTCTCAGCGACCACTCCGCGCGCAACGATCAGCGGCATGTTCAACACGAAGCGGCACGAACCTCCCGCAAGGCGTTCAGCTTTCTCGATTGTGTACACCGATGTGTAGCCGTAAGCCTTGTTGCGCACGAGCAGCTTGTTGCCCACGAAACTGCTGGTCGGGTCGAGACTGCCCTCGGCGGTCTTGACCGCGACGGCGGACTTCTCTGCATTTGCCGCAGTCACCGTACCGTGATAGGTGCCCGGAAGCTCCAGCCGCCCAGCCTCCGACGCCAGCTCTCCCCCACCCACCAGCATCGCCGCGATGGGCTTGCCTTGCTTCAGCGTCAAGAGCGCAAACCGCCCCTCAAAGTACACATCCCTATCCCCCACCTTCAGATGCCGTCCTCGCCAGTCTTCCTGGCTCGCGCTGCTGATCAGGATATCCTGCCGGACCGCCCCCGCGGCGTTCACGGTCTCAACCAGCACAGCCGTCAACTCGCCCGGCTTGATCGGATCATCTTCCTCGGTGGTGACCGGCAGCGCCCGAACTGCCCGCACCCGCGACGGCTCCCGGTGTGCTTCGATGATGGACACAAACGCGCTCACCTGCCGCGAATCAGCGGGCCGGTCGCGCACGATCAGGTGCCCCTCCAGCGGCGCCTGCCCGCGCACCCCATAGCCTTCGCTGACCGCCCTGATGACCTCGCGGCCCGGCTGTCCGAGCATGTGGAGGGTGAGCATCACAGGCTCCGTATCACGAGCCTTCAAGACGCCATCCGCTACCGAGTACGTCCCATCGTTGCGCGCCCAGAACTTCTCGTCGAGAGGCTTCGTGAAGTCCGCCCTGATCGGCGCGCCGCCCTCGGGCGTGATCGTGAAGTCGCTGTAGTCGTACGCGTAGTTGTAGTAATGTAGCAATCCCACCGAGCCGCTCTTAGCGGGCGCGCCGGCCACGTCTACGCTGCCTGTCGCCTTGCCATCAACCGTCATCGTCGCCTGATCCTCGCGAACCTGCACTTTCACTGCCACGGGCTTGCCAATCGGCAAGCTGCCGGCAGGCATCATGATCACGCGGCGGTTGTTGACCTGCTGCGGATCAGTTGCGAAGACAAATACACATCGTTCCTGTGGGCCGCCAGCCTGCCCGACGCGGGTGATATTGAACTCGACCGTGCAGTTGGTGAAGCTCTGCTTCGTGAGCAGGTAGCGGTCGCCCTGCGACCCACCGCTCTTCGGCGACCAGACAGCCTTCACGAGGCCCTCACCTGGCGCGCGTTGCACGTCCCACAGCCACCCATATCCCGCCTTGGTAGTCGGCTCCACGTCCTCCCCTGCCAGCGAACCGCGCGCTTGTTTCACCCACGGTGGCTGCTGGCCCTCGATTGTGACCGCCATGTCCTCTGGTTTACCGAAGGAGTGGAAGAGATAGTCGCGCGTCTTGCCCCCCGCGACCCGGAACAGGTCGAACGTGTACAGCGGCTCCCCGGCATCATCGCGCACCAGCGCGACTGTGCGGCGGTACAGGCTGCACTGCGGATACGCATCCTCTGCCGAGGCCTCAACGACATCGCACGAAGGGCTGGTGGCGTAATAATGCAGGTCGCCGATGACGTTCCAGGCCTGTCCGGCTTCATCAACCATTACCGTGCAATGACTGGCAGTGTTCATCTCCCAGCCACCCGCCTTGCGGTCGGTCCACGTCGTCGGATATCCCAGGTCGGCGCTGAAGTCCCAGCCGTAGCGGAAGATGTTGATCGCCAGCTTGTCCGGATGCCCAT
Organism: Armatimonadia bacterium; assembly: GCA_039683575.1. Lineage (GTDB taxonomy): Bacteria > Armatimonadota > Zipacnadia > Zipacnadales > UBA11051 > JAJFUB01. Next base: position 10,271 of record JBDKRC010000137.1, read on the forward strand.
GCCCGTATTGGCCCTTGCTGAAGGTCATGGCGACATGTTGCCGGGTCGCGGCCTTGTCGCCGGCGCGCAAGATCGCGATGCCGCCGTCATCAAACATGTACGAGCGCGAGGGAGGGAGCTTGGCATCGGCAGGCTTGGCCGGAGGCGCGGGCTGAATATGGAAGACGCGCCAACAGTCGCCGGACTCGGCTCTTGCAGCTTCCATGTCACCGCCGCCTGCCGCCATGATCTTGCTTTGGTAGTAGCCGCGCTGCGCCGGCAGCCGCAGCAGCGCCCGCTCGTCGTTGAGGCCGTAGGCGACGCCCTCGCGCAGGTTTTGCGAACGTGACCCGCCGACGTCGCCGATCTGCGGCACGCGGCCATCGCAGTCTATGTAGCGAATGAAATCGAACAAGGCGCTCATGCGGTAATCGGGATCGTTGTACAGATCGAGAGGCTTGCCCTCGTAGGGGTAGCCATGAATCCACTCAGCAATCGCCAGTGGAGTCTGCGCATTGCCGAGGTTGTAGCCGGTGCTGTCGTAGATGAACTTGCCATCGCGGAACCACGAATTCGTCAGCATCACCCGCAGCCCCACATCGCTCTCCAGCATCTCCCGCGCGATCTTGTCGTTGCCAAGGCACGAAGCCAGCCCGGAGAGCGCGGTCATCTCATACATGATGAAGTCGCCGTCAAAGTACGGCATGCAACGGTGGAGGTACTCGTAGATGTAGCCCAGGAGATTGCGCTGCAGGTTGTAAGTCAAGTCGTTGCCGTCGCACTTGCCGTCCGCGTTATAGTCAGCATCGCCCTTCGCCGCAAAGAAGTCTCGAAGCGCTGCGTCTTTGGGGACCTCGTCCCAAATCAGGTCGCAGGCGAGGATTATGTTCTGGACGAGAAAGCGTTCGAAGGTGTTGCCGATGTAGCCGTCCTGGCGCTGCGAGGGACCTTCGAGTCCGCCGTCATAGAAGCGGTACAACTCGGCCAGCCGGTTGAGCATCACGGCGCACTTGTGCGCATATTTCGCGTCGCCGGTGAAGGCGTACGCCTCCGCAAGCATCATCACCGGCGTGCCGCCCTTGTACTTCGATCCTCCGTCGCCCTCATACGGGCCTGAGAAGAGCTTGCCGAGCAGGAAGTACCGGTATGCTGCCACAAAGTAGTAGCGCCGGCCCGCCTTCGGGAAGCCCGCCGGGGCCAACCAGCCGCTGCCATCATCGTGGACGGTCACGTTCTCACCCGTGCCGGGGTTCTTCACGACTGCGCCGTCATACCACTCCTCGTCGCCCTGCTTGCACTTCCAGCGGTTGGGCTGCTCAAGGGTCGCGGTGTAGCTTCCGCGCGCACCGCCGTGGATCGGACAGCCGTGCTCAAACGAGGGGCAGAGAGCGCGGGGGTTACCCTCGGGGATCAGGCTGTAGATGTAGTCGTCCGCCTGCCCCACCCACCAGTCCGCGTCCCTGATGATCATACCGGCATACGACTTGGCCCACTGCCGGGTCGCGAGGTTCTTGCGCCCGAGCGCGAGGTCCTGGCGGTCAATGATCCCCATGAAGCCGCTCGTTTTGGGCTTGCTCATGACCACGGCAAGCTGTGGCGCCACGCGCTGCTCATCCTCCGCCAGCCGCAGCTTGCGCAGATCCTGCGCCAAGGTCTGCTTCAGAGCCCCCGTATCCACAGCCGCACCGGTCGGCTCGCCGTTCACCTGCACCTCATTGACCTGCAGACGGTTACTGGTTGCCGTGTTGGCCGACCCCGCCGGCTGCCTCACGCACAGCGCCGACACGGGCGTTGCCGGGAGATCAACCGTGGTCGTCGGCTCCAGCCCCGGCTCCGTTGCCTTAAGTTCGACCCACTTGCCCTCGCTCCAGCCCAGCACCACCAGCTTCTGCGGCGCCTGCGGCCCGCCCCAGCTGATCACGACCTGCGCCGGCTTGACCTGCTTGGGGAAGATGAGCACGAGGCTGTGAGTGACTTCCCAGTCATCGGAGAGCCACGCGGTATCGAGTCTGCCATCAAAGGCGAGCCAGGGGTGCCAGCCATCAAGGCCCCAGCGGTCACGATGCTGCGAATCAGCAATTGCGACCACGCCCGGAAGCTGCGCCAGATCGGCGGCTTGCGCGCCGAGGCACGCCAACAGCGTAACGCCGCAGGTGAAGATGATCACAAAGCGCCGCAAAGAGCCCAATAGTTGCTCCATAGTGAGAACTGAATTTCCCTTCAGGTGTCAATCATACCTGCTGCTGCAGGTCTGGCGCGGTGCGTGCGAGAAGTGGCAGGTAACCGCCTTGGAAGGATCTCTGTACCATGCGATTCACGCTCTTGCTCCTGCCCCTCGTCATCGCCATCTCAGCCTTTGCTGCCGAGGACATCCCGCTCAAGAACGCCTCGTTCGACGCCGGCGTCGACGCCAAAGGCACTCCCGAGGGCTGGAGTCGCTATGGCGGCACCCTCGCTGAGCAGAAACTCAGTCTGGTGCCCGCCCCGCAAGGCAAGGCACTGCTTATTGACGACGGCAGCCCCACCGAGGAGATCGGCGTCACCCAGGCCGTGCCCATCAAGGCCGGCGAGACCTACCGCGTCACTGTCATGGTCGCTGCGGTGCCCGGGGCCGAGGCTGCCGGAGCCTACCTGCAAATGCGCTTCCAGCCCACCGACAAGTTCACCCAGGTAGCACTGACCCCGAAGGCCGAGGATGGTTTCACCGAGATTGCTGCGACCATGACGGCCCCCGAGGGTTCCGAACGGCTGACAATCTATCTCTACAGTCACAAGGAGACCACTCCGAAAGTCCTGGTGGATAACGTGAAAGTGCAAACCGCCGAACCCGTCGCCGCATCTGCCACGATTCCCGAACCGAAGGTCCCGCAGTACGCCAAGCTCAAGGACCTGCACCTCGCCACGCCGCTGGTCCAGGGCGGTAAGCCCATGGTCACGATTGTTGCGCCCCCTCCATATAAGCAGGTCGGCGAATCGCTAAAATCGGCCATAAAAGATTCCACCGGCGTCGAAGTTCCGGTGGTTAGCGACGACGCCCCCGCCGCTGCACTGCCCCTGCAGGGCCATCTGATCGTCCTGGGCAACCGCTCGACCAACAAGACAATCAGCGCCCTCTACGACCGCGCCTACACCTTCCTCGACCTCAAGTACCCCGGCCCCGGCGGCTATGTCCTGCGCAGCCTCCACAGCCCCTTCGGCGACGGGCGAAACGTGATCTTTGTCGGCGGCAGCGATGACGCCGGAGTAGCCACCGCCGCGCGAGCGCTCGTAAAGAAGCTCTCTGGCAAGCCCGGGGAGTTGGCGGTCGGCTGGCTCAGCGACCTCAAGCTCAGCCCCGACTACGCCCTGCCCGCGGACCTCAAGCAGGCCGAAATCTGGGAAGCGTCCGAGATGTACGGCTCCTCTGGCTACTTCGGCTGGAACATGATCAGCAAGCTCATGGCGCTGTACTACATGTCGGGTGATGAGAAGTACCTCAAGGAATTCATGCGTCTCTCCTTCCCCGATGCTGCGGCCATCAAGGAGATCGAGGACGGAGACGGCGAGCGCATCGAAAACAAAACTGACCCGCTGGCCGGGCCCTACCACTACTCGGCGCACATGATGATCGTGCTCTGGGACCTGATCGAGGAGAGCCCCTTCTTCACCGACGCGCAACGCCTGACCATCACGAATGCCTTTGCCCGGCAGTTGACCCACCGCGTTGTCGAGGGCGTGTATGGCCGCACGGAGCCGCAGGCAGGCATCGGCGACCGCCATGGCGACTGGGCAGCCTTCTCGCTCTACGTGCTGGGGCGCTACTTCAACAAGGACTACCCTGAGCCGGTCTGGCAGCGCTCCCTGCAGGCTGCCGATCAGTACTTCAACGTCCTCAAGCGCACCTACTGGATGGCCGGCAATAACGACCATCTCTTCTGGTTCACCTCGTACTACGACCCGATGCTGAACTACCTTCTCATGACCGGCCGGCGTGACCCCGACATGCTGGCCAACCTCCGCCGCGCCTTCGAGACCCAGGAGATACTCTTCACCGGCAGAGAGCGCGACACGGGCCTCAAGGCCTCGGCTCTGAGCATGCTCAACAAGGCGGCCTACATCCTGGGCGATGGGCGCTGGCTGTGGTACAGAGGCCGTATCGGCGTCAACCAGGATTGCCTGCGTCTCGGGCAATCATTCTGGCCCGGTCCCGATCTCAAGCCTGTCGCCCCGACTGACCAGATCGGCAAGTGGAACCTCCACTGGATGTCCGAGGACATGTGGAAAAGCCGGGCCACAGGCTTCCCGATGGACCAGTCGTTCCGCTGGGGCGCCTACCGCAGCGAGCTTGGCCCCGGCGGCGACTACCTCATGATCGACGGCTACAACGGCGCTGGCCGCAATCCCTACCACACCTTCGACATCCTCGAACTCCGTCTGAATGGCGCGACGCTGCTCAGCGGCTACAACAACCAGGTGCTCTCCAGCGCCGACGGCATGGTTGAGCCGCAAGTCGCGATGGATGGCCGGCTGCTGCACCACGACGTTCTGGGCCAGACCGCCAGCTTCGTCGGCGAGGTGCCGAAGCTGGCCTTCGCCAACTGGCAGCGCTCGTTAGCCCAGCGCGTAGGCCGCTACGCCGTGGTCGTGGACGATCTGGCCTTCCGCACCGATAGCGAGAACATCAAGGCGCAGACCACATGGCAGATGCCCTCGGCGACGTGGCTGCCGGCCCTGAACCTGGCGCGGGTGAAGGCCTATGGCGCCATCTCCATGCCTGAGGGCTGGCTCAACTTCCCTGCCATTGATGCCACCTGCGCCTGTGGCCCCGGCACTCCCGCCGATCTGCTGTCGCGGCTCGCCTCGATAGACATCATGCTCCTCAAAGCGCAGGGGCCGGGAACCTGGATCGAGATGCCCTTTGAGCTCAAGCAGAAGTTGACCGGCGAGGTCTTCGCGGACTTGCTCAACTACGAGGACCGTGGCATCGTGCGCCTCTACCTCGATGGCAAGCAAGTGGGGGACGATGTGAATCACTACGCGGGCGCGGTGGCCACTACCCGCGTTTCTCTCGGTATCCATGACCTCGCCGCGGGCACGCACCGCCTGAAGGTCGAGGTCGTCGGCAAGCGCCCCGAGGCGAAGAAGTACTTCGTGGGGCTGACCGGCGTGAAGATCCGCCCCGAGGGAGCGGCGACCGCTGCCCCGCAGGTGACTTACGAGTTGCATAGTTCGGAGCTGATGGACGTCTCGGGCGGCGGCATCATCACGATGGAGTGGCGCGGCGCGGCCAGGAACGGCCAGCACCGCCGCTTCTTCCACCTGCTCGGGGCCAATCCCACCGGCAGTGACGATGGCCTCGCCTGCCTGCAGGTGGCCGAGAACGCCGCCGCACTCGCCGTGCCCGAGGCGGGCATCGTGTCGTGTGGCGACTACAAGTCAAACCGGGCGCAACTGGCCATATTGACCGAGAAGAGCGCCTACGCCCAGGCCGCGCGTACCCTTGGGTTGGAGGAGACGCTGCTAGACTCCGATGTGCCGGTTGACGTGGACTGGGACTTCGAGAAGGGCGTGCTCAACCTAAGCGGCGGCGGTGGCAAGCTCTGGCTCGCTCTTCAGAGCCCCGACGTCAAGATAGACGGCAACCCGGTGAAGCTCAAGCCGGAAGGCAAAATGACGCTCATCACGCTGGCAAATGGGCAACTGCTCCCGGCCGGCCGCCACGTCATCACGGGTGCCACGCCCTCTACCGCCGCCTGGAAACCCCTCACCGCCAGCCTCCCTGCCCTCCTGGCGCAAGCCCGCCAGAAGCGCTCCGAGCAGGTCGTGGCCCGCGCGGCGAAGACTGCCGACGTCGTGGCCGGAATGAAGCCCGCGAGCCAGGCGCAACTGGGCGGCAAGCCTCTCGAAACCATAGTGATCCCCTCCCCCGCAGGTGACCAACTCTGCACAGCGGTCGGCAAAGACGTCATTATCCTCGACGCAACAGGCAAGGAGGTCCGGCGCCTGAGCGTTGCCGGCAACGTCATGGCCCTGCGCTGGTGGGCCGAGCCCAAGCTCCTGCTCGTAGGCTGCGCGGATGAGAAGGTCGTGGCCTTCGACGAGCAGGGCGCCCGCAAGTGGGACTTCACCTCGGTCATGGACCACGCCGTCTACGAGGCCGGCAAGCAGTACTGGTTCAAGTCCGCCGACCCCGGCGTACATGGTCTGTACAGCGGCCCGTTTGACGAGGGGAAGAGCCGGGCCTTCGTCGGCAGCGCCTGCACGCTGGAGATCCTCGACGAAACCGGACAGTTGGTCAAGCGCCTGCCGGTATTCTGGGGTCCCGGAACCAAGTTCATGCTCACCGACGCCGCCGACGGCAGCAAAAACCTGCTGGTCGCGCGCTGGCCCAACGACGGCCACAGCCTCGCCATCATCAACAGCAAGCAGATGGGCGAGACGGGGCGCGGGTTCGACGGCGTCCCCAGCGGCCATACCTATGTCGGCGGCTGGGACTGCATGAACCGCGAGGACAACTACTATGTTGACCTCGACGGCGACGGCAAGCGCGAGGTAGTCTCGGCGATCAACGGGACTTGGAACCGCATCACGGTCTTCAGCGAGGCCGGGGCGCCACTCTACAACGCCCAGTTCGGCTCCGGCGTCCCCACAGCCCGCGAGAACCTGCGCATGATGGACGTCGCAGACCTCAATGGCGACGGCAAGCAGGAGATCGTGGTGGGCATCTCGGCAGGATTGGTAGTCTGCCTGGACAGCCAGACGAAGAAGCTGTGGTCCCGCCAGTTGGCGAGCCCACCGACCGTGGTACGTCCGGTGCCGGGAGGGACGCCCTGGCTGCTGATAGGATGTCAGGACGGCACCACGTACGCACTCGATGGCAAGGGCCAGGTGCTGCGGCAGGGGAAGATGAGCGGGCGGGCGGTTGACGCACGGGTGCTGCAGACCCCGTCAGGCCCGCTGGGCGTCATTGTGACTGACAGCGGAGCGATGGCGGGTTTCCGGCTCTAGACTACCGAGGAGGCGCAGTGGATGATCCAGGCGGCACGACTGCAGGCGCTCAACTCCCTGCCCGTGCGCAAGGGACGCTACGTGCTGTACTGGATGCAGGCCTCGCAGCGTGCCGAGTGCAACCACGCGCTCGAATACGCCGTCCGCGAGGCCAACCGCCTGCAACTGCCGGTCCTGGTGGTCTTCGGACTGACCCACGACTACCCCAGCGCCAACGAGCGTCACTACCGCTTCATGCTCGAGGGCCTGTGCGAGACGCAGCAGGCGCTCAGCAAGCGGGGGATGCGCCTGGTGGCACTGGATGCGGACCCACCACAGGCTGCTCTCCACCTGTCGCGCGACGCTGCGCTGCTGGTCTGCGACCGCGGCTATACGCGGGTCCAGACACAGTGGCGAGAGCAAGTGGCGGCTGAGTCGCAATGCCCCGTCGTGCAGGTCGAGACGGACGTGGTCGTCCCGGTTGAAGCGGCGTCAGACAAAGAGGAATTCGCCGCCCGCACCATCCGTCCGAAGCTGCACCGTCTGCTGCCCGAGTACCTCGTTCCACTCAAGCAGCAGCGTCCGCACCTCCCGTCACTTGACCTGCCGCTGCCGGGGCGGCTGCGGGAGCTTGACCTATCTGATCCAGCCGCGCTGCTCAAGCGCCTCAAGCTCCCGCAACTACGAGGCTACGGCGCTGCTTCACGCTTCACTGGCGGCACAGCCGCCGCCCGGAAGGCTCTCAGCGCATTCCTACAGAACCGGCTGGACCACTATGATGAGCTTCAGAGCGACCCCTCGCGCGATGCCACGTCACACGTCAGCCCGTTCCTGCACTTCGGCCAACTCTCGCCGCTGGAGGTGGCCTTGGCGGTGCAGGGTCATGGCGGACCGGGCGTGGAGCCGTTCCTGGAGCAACTGATCGTCCGGCGTGAGTTGGCGATGAACTTCGTGCGCCACAACCCACAGTACGACCAATACGCCTCGATCCCACAGTGGGCCGCTGTCTCGCTGCGGGAGCACGCCGCCGACCCTCGCCCGGTACTGTACACACTCGAGCAACTCGAACAGGCCGCGACCGCCGACGAATACTGGAACGCAGCCATGCAGGAGACGCTCCTGACGGGTTTCATGCACAACTACATGCGGATGTACTGGGGGAAGAAGGTGCTGGAGTGGAGCCGGACGCCGCAAGAGGCCTTCGAGCGGCTGGTGTACTTGAATGACAAGTACTTCGTGGATGGCCGCGATCCGGCCTCGTACATGAACATCGCCTGGTGCTTCGGTAAGCACGACCGCCCCTTCGCCGAGCGTCCGATCTTCGGCAAGATCCGCTACATGAACGCGGCGGGCCTCAAGCGCAAGTTCAACATGAAGGCCTACCTCGAACGCGTCGCGACATACAAGCGATAGCTCGCGGTGGGTTCGTCCCGAACCCACACGCCCCCCAATAACCACCGGAGACACACATGACAAACCCCAAGCTGTGGCTGTGTATTGCGCTGACACTCTCGTGCGCGGCTTTGGCGGTGGCGCAAGACCAGCCGGTCACGACTGCCGCTAGCGTTAAGGCGCTCGAGGCGGCGGTCGCGGCGAAGGACCTCGCCACCGTCTATCAGCAGGCGCACGTGATCGTGGACGCCTCTGCGGCGCGAACAACGCCGGCGACGCCAGCGGACGAATACGCGCTGGCCCTCGCCCAGTATTACCTCTCCGCCGAGCGCCTCCAGCAGGCCATGGCGAAGGGTCTCGACCCGGCGCAGATGCGGCGCGCCATCGCCACTCTGGCCACCATGGGCATCACCGCTCCCCCACCTGGCGTGCCGGATGTCAAGCTCATCAGGACCGGCGGCCAGGAGTTGGACATCAAGGAGTTCCTGGTCCCGGGCAAAACCACGATCGTGGACCTGTTCAGCGTCTACTGCGGCTGGTGTGTCAAGTACGCGCCAAAGCTGGCCGCTCTCGCGACGACCCGCCCCGATCTCGCTATCGTCGCCTTCGACCTCAACCGCCCCGAGGTCAAGCGGATAGATACCGCCTCGCCGTTCGGGAAGCAGTACAAAGTCGTCGGCGTTCCCCTGCTGAAGGCCTTCGGACCGGACGGCAACCTGATCTGCGAGGGCTCGGCCGTCCCCAAGCTGATCGGTGTGCCGATCAAGCCCTAGGCTTTCACGCGTATAAATCGGCTGGCGGCGAACTTGCCCCCTGTTAGTGTAGCCCATGAAGATCGACAACGTCCTGCAATCACTACTCGACCTGATCTACCCTCCCCGCTGCGAGGTCTGCGGGGTGCTGGGGCCCTCGGCCCTGTGCGACACCTGCGCGAGCGACATGGTCTTGGTCGAAGCGCCGTACTGCCAGCGCTGTGGGTTGCTGCAGCCGGTCGGTACGCCCCAGTCCACCTGCCCGGACTGCCGTGACCATCGCCTGCACTACGACGCCGCACGCTGCGTCGGCCTGCATACCGGCAGCCTCCGCCGGGCTATCCTGAACTTCAAGTTCGAGAACCGCCGACGGCTGCAGGAACCGCTGGGCGCGCTTCTGGCGCAGCGCATCGAAGAGGAGCCTGAGCTCCCGTTGCGGCAGGTTGACTGCCTCGTGCCGGTGCCGCTGCACAGCAGCCGGCGGGATTGGCGCGGCTTCGATCAGGCGCTGTACCTGGCGCGGGGGGTCGAGAAGCGGCTGGGGCTGCCCGTGCTGTCCGACGGGTTGATACGAACGCGCCCCACGACTCCGCAAGTGCAACTGAGCCCCACCCAGCGCCACGAGAACATCAAGGGCGCCTTCGCCGGACGCCCGTCGCTTCAGGGAAAGAAGATACTGCTGCTGGACGACGTCTTCACGACCGGTGCCACGGTCAACGAGGCGGCCAAGGCCGCCCGCCAGAGCGGAGCTACGCGCGTCTACGTGCTGACGATCAGCCGCCCGGCCCCGCCATGGCATCCCGCCGCGCTCGTGGGCCAGGTAGGCGACCAATGACATGCGACACCTCTATGCCCTCATCATCCTGATGGTGCCCTCGGCGGTGTCCGCCCAGCACCTGCTCGTGCCCATGGACAAGGCGCAGACCGACCACCTGCGCGCCTATGGCCTCACCTACTGGTGCCTCCAGGCTCCGCGGGCGTACGAGTGCGAGTGGCTGCTGAACTACCGCGGCGGCAGCTTCCTCCTCCCTGACCTGCCCGATGTCACCGCGAGGGCCCAGGTCCTCGGCGTGGCTGTGCAACCGCTCGATGCTGCCGCCCGCCACCGCCTCAACCAGACCATCGCCGATAACAACATGGAGCGGGTGCAACTCACCCGCGCACCCAAGATAGCGGTCTACGTCCCGCCCGACAACGAGCCGTGGGACGACGCGGTCCGCATGGCGCTCAACTACGCGCAGATCGAATATCACACGCTGTGGGATCGCGAGGTATTATCGGGGAAGCTGTCCGACTATGAGTGGCTGCACCTGCACCACGAGGACTTCAGCGGGCAGTTCGGGCGCTTTCACACGAGCTTCAGCAATCAGCCGTGGTTCCGGCGGCAGGTGCAGAGTTCGACCGAGATGGCGAAGTCCTGCGGCTTCGCCTCGGTGGGCGCGCTCAAGCAAGCCGTCGCGGCGAAGATCGCCGACTGGACTCATCGCGGCGGCCTGCTCTTCGCCATGTGCAGCGCTCCCGACAGCCTCGACGTGGCGCTCGCAGCGCAGGGCCTGGACATTGTCCCCGCGGCCATTGATGGCACGCCGATGGACCCGAATGCCAACAGTAGGCTCAACTACGCGGTCACGATGGCCTTCCGCGACTTCAAGCTGGTCATGGACCCAAACGTGGTCGAGATCTCCGACATCGACGTCCAGCCGCCCGACACCAGCGTGGTGTCACAGGGCCAGACCTTTGAGCTCTTCGAGTTCTCAGCCAAACAGGACCCCATCGCGACGATGCTCACACAGGACCACGTCTCCCACGTGCCCGACTTCATGGGCCTGACCAGTGGCTTCCGCCGCAAGCTCCTCAAGGACAGCGCCATCGTGCTGGGGGACTTCCCGGGGACCGACCGCGTCAAGTACATCCACGGCGACTACGGGCAGGGGACGTACACTTTCCTGGGGGGACACGATCCCGAGGATTTCGCGCACTTCGTAGGGGAGCCAGCCACCGACCTGACCTTCCACCCGCACTCGCCGGGCTACCGGCTGATACTCAACAACGTGCTCTTCCCGGCGGCAAAGACGAAACAGCGAAAGACGTGAGTGAGGCAGGGGTCAGGTTTCAGGTTTCAGGGATCAGGGACGGGGTCAGGGGTCAGGGGTCAGGGGTCAGGGACGGCCTGCGTACAAGGTTGTCATCCTGAACGAAGTGAAGGATCTCGGGGCTGGGTGGGGGCCGGAGATTCTTCGTCGCAAACGACGCTCATCAGAATGACACGCGTGTTGGGGGGGCGTCGGGGGCGGTGCCCCCCAAATGGCAGGGATCAGGTAGGGCGGCGCTTGCCGGCCGTGCGCTTCAGTCGCAACGAATTGCTCACCACCGAAACGCTGCTCGCAGCCATGGCCCCCGCGGCGATCATGGGATTGAGCACACCGGCAATCGCCAGCGGTATCGCCGCCACGTTGTAGAAGAACGCGAAGAACAGGTTCTGCTTGATGTGCCGCAAGGTCGCGCGACTGATCTGGATCGCCCGCACGACCGCCAGCGGATCGCCGCTCACCAGCGTGATGTCCCCCGCCTCAATCGCCACATCCGTACCCGTTCCGAGCGCGATCCCCACATCCGACTGCGCCAGCGCCGGGGCGTCGTTGATGCCATCCCCCACCATCGCCACCCGTAGCCCCTGCGCCTGCAGCGCCTTCACCCGCTCCGCCTTCTGGTCGGGCAGCACCTGCGCCAGCACCTCGTCGATCCCCACCTGCGCCGCGATAGCCCGCGCCGTCTGCTCGTTATCGCCGGTCAGCAGGTACAGCCGCAGCCCCATGCGACGCAATCGCCCCACGGCCTCGGCCGCTGTCGGCTTGATCGTGTCCGCCAGGGCAAGCATCCCCGCCGGCCTGCCCTCCACGGCCACCAGCAGCACAGTTTTCCCCTGCTGCTGAAGCGCCGCGTAGTCCAGCCCCTGCACCGCAACGCCCGTCTCCTCCAGGTAGCCGGCCGTGCCAACCAGCACCTGTTGCCCCTCGACCTGCGCCTGCACGCCCTTCCCCGTCACCGCCGCGAACCCCACCGCCTCCGGCAACTCAAGCCCCCTCTCCCCCGCCCGCTTGACCACTGCCTGCCCCAGCGGGTGCTCCGACCCCTGCTCCACCGCCGCCACCAGTCGCAGCAGCGCGCTCTCATCACCGTCCACGGCCACAACATCCGTCACCTCGGGCTCACCCTTGGTCAACGTCCCTGTCTTGTCGAAGATGATCGCCTGCAGCGCCCCCACGGCCTCCAACGCCGCCGCTTCACGGATCAGCACGCCCTGCTCAGCGCCCAGCCCGGTGCCGACCATCACCGCGGTCGGCGTGGCCAGACCCAGCGCACACGGGCACGCGATGACCAGCACCGAAACGGCATTCACGAGCGCACGACTGTACTCCACGTGTCCCACGAACAACCAGCCGAGGAAGGTCAGCAGCGCAATCCCGATGATGACCGGCACAAAGATGCCCGCGATCACATCCGCCAGCCGCTGGATCGGTGGCTTGGTCGCCTGCGCCTGCTGCACCAGCCGCACGATCTCCTGCAGCACCGTATCGCGTCCCACCCGCGTCGCCCGGAACTGAAAGCTCCCGCTGCGGTTGATCGTCCCACCGATGACCTCACTCTCCGGCCGCTTCTCCACCGGCAGGCTCTCACCGGTCAGCATCGACTCATCAACGACAGACTCGCCCTGCGTCACGGTACCGTCCACCGGCAGCTTCTCCCCCGGCCGGATGATGACGATGTCATCCACCACGATCTGCTCGATCGGCAGGGACACTTCCTGCCCGTCGCGCAGCACCGCCGCCTCGCGTGGAGCCAGTTCCAGCAGCCGCCGTACCGCCTCCGACGTTCGGCCCCGCGCCCGCGCCTCCAAATACCGCCCCAGCGTGATCAGCGTGAGAATCATTGCCGCCGAATCATAGTAGAGCCCGTATTCATGGGGACCGACCATGTGCGTGTGCAGCCCAGGCAACGGCTTGAGGGTATGATACAGGCTGAGCAGGTATGCCGCCGTCGAACCCATCGCGATCAGCACGTCCATGTTCGCCGAACCATGCCGCAGCGCGTTCCACGAATTACGGTAGTACTGCCAGCCGAGCAGCAACTGCACCGGCGTCGCGAGCACCGGCAGCAGAATCCACCAGTACCACATCGGCCACATGCTGAAGATCATCAGCGGGACAGACACGATGGCGCCAAACAAAAAGAGCCGCCACTGGTGGCGACTCTCTGCTTCACGCTCCCGTTGGCGCTCATCGGGCTCGACCTCCCCCGCGACTTCCGCCTCATATCCCGCCGACTGCACGGCCACAAGCAGTTCAGGCACACTCACTCGGGCCGGATCGAAGCTCACCTCAGCGCGCTCGCTCGCGAGGTTCACCGTGACATCATTTACCCCGTCCACTTTCTGCAGCGCCTGCTCGACGCGGTTCACGCAGGCGGCGCAGTGCAGGCCCTTGACCGCCAGCGAGATCCTGCGCCCCAGGGCTACAGCCACGGACGCCTCATAGCCCGAAGCCTCGACTGCGCTGATCAGCCTCTCCGTCGGCAGTTCGTCCACCAGCCGCACCGTGGCGGTCTCGTCCCCGAGGTTCACAACCGCCTCAGTAACCCCGTCCACGCCCCGCAGTGCTTTCTCCACCCGCGCCACGCACGCGGCACAATGCATGCCCTTGATGTCCAGGCGGGTCGTTTTCTCTGCCATTCAGGGCCTCACAAGGTGGCACTATTTCGCATGCTGGGCGATCCGCGCCTCGTAGCCGGCCTTCTCTACCGCTCTGGTCAGGTCTTCCTCGATCACCCACTTCTCCGCCGTCACCATTGCCCACTGCGAATCCAGGTCCACTGTCGCCTTCCTGACCCCGGAGACGCTCTTCAAGGCCTGTTCCACGGTGTTGGCGCAGTGCGTGCACGACATGCCGTGGATCTCTATCTCAATTGTCACCAGATTCTCCATCTGTATCCTCCACATGCTCTGGTTCCGCCGCTGGTTTGCCTTTGACGGTCTGGCGGCATTCCTCATAGACGTCTTTCGGCACCAGTTTGAGCGATAGATAGACCAGCAGCGGGAGGATTATGACATCATCGAGCAGGCCAAGCACCGGAATCCAGTCTGGTATCAGGTCAAAGGGCATCATGGCATAGCCAATCGCCAGTAGCAGCAGCCACCTCGCGATCCGCGGCGTGCGCGGATGGCAGGCCACGAGCCGGTACAGTTGCACCTGCCGCTTGAACCCGCGTCCCAACTCTCGCAGTCGCTGCGTCACGCGTGCCATGGTTTCTGCCTTCGCCGTTGTCCGTCTGAACCCTCCGCGCCCGTAGCGCGTATGAACCACTGGACAACCTGGCGAGGAGGAATGAGGATGTTACCCAAGACCACAACTCGGGTGCAGGAGAACACCGCGCCCGAGATCAACGAGCGCATCCAGCAGGAGATCCGAGATAACGTGCGCATGTACTCGTGCGCTTGCCCGGAGTTGATCGAGAGGCGGCTGCAGGAACTGGACGCCGAGTGGGATATCGAGCGAACACTGGAAGCCGGCGCCGGAGCCGTTGGCTTCACCAGCCTTTTGCTCGGCCTGACCGGGAAGCGTGCCTTCCTGGCTCTGCCGGTGCTCATCACCGGGTTCCTACTGGTGCATGCCGTGCAGGGCTGGTGCCCGCCGCTGCTATTCCTCCGCCATCTGGGTGTTCGCACCCCCGGCGAGATTGAGCAGGAGCGTCAGGCGCTCAAGGCCTTGCGCGGGGACTACAAGGGCTTGAAGCCTGTCGGCGAGTGCCACTGCATGGAGGACGTCTCCGCCTATGTTGAGGCCGCCCAACGCTAGTGTCAGAACCATACATGGGAGGGGCAGCCGCCCCTCCCATGGTGTTGTCCGTTGATTGTCCGTCGCTAGGCCGTCACCGGCTCTTGCGGCACCAGCATCAGGCTCAGCTTGATCTCGTTGTCCTGCCCATCCACCTGCACGGTATCCCCGTCGTTGAACTCGCCCCGCAGCAGCGAACTGGCGATGCGGTTCTCCACCTGCTTCTGGATCTCCCGCCGCAGCGGCCGCGCCCCGTATACCGGGTCGTAGCCACGGTGGGCCAGTAGCTCCTTGGCAGCCTGGGTCACGAACAGCTTGATGTTGCGGTCCGCCAGCGCCTGCTGCACCCTCTGCAGCATCAGGTCCACAATCTGCAGGATCTCTTCCTCGGTCAGCGCATGGAAGACGATGATCTCGTCTATGCGGTTGAGCAACTCCGGCCGGAAGGCATCCTCCAGCGCCTGCGTCACCCGCAAGCGCATCTGCTCATACTGCCGTCCCCGCTCCTCTTCGCTTCGCGCGCGGATCGTGTCCTTCTTCTTGTCCTCCAGCCTGAACCCAATCGTGCCACCGGTGCTGACGGGGCGGATATGCTCACTACCGATGTTGCTGGTCATGATGATGACGGTGTTCTTGAAATCAGCCACCCGCCCAGTATTGTCGGTCAGGCGCCCGTCTTCCAGAACCTGCAGCAGGATATTGAACACGTCCGGATGGGCCTTCTCGATCTCGTCGAGCAAGATGACCCGGTACGGCCGCCGCCGCACTGCCTCGGTGAGTTGCCCGCCCTCTTCATACCCCACATATCCCGGCGGCGCACCGATGAGCCGCGACACGGAATGCTTCTCCATGTACTCGCTCATGTCGATCCGCACCAGCGCGTTCTCGTCCTCAAACAGGAACTCCGCCAGCGCCTTGGCAAGCTCTGTCTTGCCGACACCGGTCGGGCCGAGGAAGATGAACGAGCCGATGGGCCGCCGCGGGTCTTTCAGGCCCGCCCGCGCCCGACGAATGGCCTCCGAAACTGCCACAATGGCCTCGTCCTGGCCTTTGACCCGCTCGTGCAGGCGCTGCTCCATGTCCAGCAGCTTGTTGGCCTCTTCCTCGAACATCTTGAGCGCCGGTATGCCGGTCCAATCCGAGATGATTGCTGCCACGTCCTCCGCATCCACGGTGTCGTCAATATCCCCGCGGTCTGCCCAGGCTTGCTCTGCGGCCGGAAGCTTCTCCTGGAGCTCATCGATCTTCTGCTTGGTCTCCGCCGCCTCGTCATAGCGCCCGTCCTGCGCGGCTTCCGCGCCCTTTTCAGTCAGGGCCGCGATGTCCTCGCGCAGCTTCTCGGGCTTGGCGGGCAGATCGAAGATATCAATCCGCAGCCGCGCGCCGGCCTCGTCAATCACATCAATCGCCTTGTCGGGCAGGTTGCGGTCGGGAATGTATCGCTCTGACAGCTTGGCTGCGGCTTCCAGCGCCTCATCGGTGATCTTCACGCCGTGGTGCTCTTCGTACCGCGAGCGCAGACCTTTGAGTATCTCAATCGTATCCTCAACCGACGGCTCGTCCACCACGATTGGCTGGAAACGCCGCTCCAGCGCTGGATCCTTCTCGATGTTCTTGCGGTACTCATCGAGAGTCGTGGCGCCGATGGCCTGAAGCTCCCCGCGCGCCAGCGCCGGTTTGAGCATGTTCGAGGCATCCATCGCGCCCTCGGCCGCCCCTGCTCCGACGACTGTATGCAGCTCGTCAATGAACACGATGATCTCGCCCTGCGCCTCGCGGATCTCGTCCATGACGGCCTTTAGGCGCTCTTCAAACTCACCGCGGTACTTGCTCCCGGCGATCATCCCACCCAGGTCCAGGGCCAGCACGCGCTTGCCCTCCAGAATTGCTGGCACAGTGCCCTCGACAATCGCCGAGGCCAGACCCTCCACAATCGCGGTCTTGCCCACGCCTGCTTCGCCGATGAGTACCGGGTTGTTCTTGGTCCGCCGGCTCAGCACCTGGATCACACGCCGAATCTCGCGGTCGCGTCCGATTACCGGATCAAGCTTCCCCTCGCGCGCCAGTTCCGTCAGGTCGCGCGAGTACTTCGCCAGCGCCTCATACTTGCTCTCTGCCGCCTCATCCAGTACCCGATGGTCACCGCGAATGGCCTGCAGGGCCTTGAGCGCATCTTCTTCGGTCATCCCCGCCTGCACCAGCAGCCGTGCCGCCGCTGTCTGCCCGTCCTCCAGGATCGCCAGGAAGATGTGCTCGCCGGCCACGAAGGTGTCTCCGAAACGCTCGGCAATGGTGTTGGCCAGGGTCAACACTCGCTGGGTGTGCGGGGTGATGTAAACCTGTTGCTGGTCACCCACTGGCGCCTGCGGCGCCTGTGGTCGTGAGGCCAACTCGCGCTCGATGCTGCCTATGACAGCACGGCGGTTCACTTTGGCCTCTTCCAGGATACGCGGCACGATGCCGCCTTCCTGTTCGAGGAACGCGAGCAGAATATGCTCGATGTCCAGTTGGTTATGCTTATAGCGCTGCAGTATCTGCTGGCTCTCAGCAAACACCTGCCGCGCCTGGTTAGTGAATTTTTCGAAGTCCATATGTCATCACTCAGTTGATTATTCTCGGTCTCCTCCCGCCAAAGCCACCGCGCGACTGGAGCAGGACCATACGTGCCACCATCACGGCCATGGCAAAGACCAGGAGGTTGATAACTACTTGGTGCTTTTCCTGAAGCCACGGCAACGGCCACAGGATCAGGCTCAGCGCGATCCAGACCAGGGCTGCTACTGCCAGTACCTGTCGTCGGGGGAAACACACCCTCGTCCGATGCAACCACTGCGCAAGCTCAACGCCACGCCATAGCAGGCCGATGCTTATACCGATACCTATAGCTCCAGTCAGGCGTGCTGAGTGCTCGCTGGCGCCCATCAGGTACGTAAACGCGCCCCCGATGAGCATCACGCTCGCCTTCAGAAGCCAATACCACTGAGCCACGGCCCGCACCGGCTGGGGGACCTCGATGTGCTCCTGTGCGCGCAAGATCTCCGCTGCCTCGTCCGCGCCGTCCGGGGAGGTCCAGACCACTATCGGCAGCACCCCGGGCACGCCCACCTTCAACACCGCCGTCTGCGGCTCAAGAGGGACCCGCATTGCCGGCAATCCCGCACCTTTCAAAGTACACACCGCCAGATCGGCCTCAAGCTCCTGAAACAGCCCGTGGTAGCTGGCTACTGGAACCCACTGGCTGGGTAGACCGGGCGTCATGGCTTGCTCGGCGCTCATCGGAGCACCCCCTGCGCGACAGATGCACACCTACTCCTTTAGCAACTCCGCCGCCTCTTCCGCCCGGTCCGGCGGCACCAGCACCCTGATCGTCTCAGGGAATTGGGCGAAAGTGGACTGCATCACCGGGAACCGCACCACTGGAATCCCTGCCCCCTCAAGGAAGCTGACGCATGCGTTCGCGGCGCCGTCCGTCCCGAAGTCCGCCACCACCACCCAATCGTCATTCCTGGTGCGCGGTGATGTCGATTTCGGCATCGCTCAGCAGCTCCTTGGCGTCGGCTTCCCGGTCCGGCGGCACGAGCACCTTCACCGGCATCATCGGCCCGCCGAACCCGTCGAACACCACGGGCGCCCCAGACGGTGGGATGCGAACCACCGGAATGGCACTGCCCTCAAGCAGCGATACAACCAGGTCGGCCTCAATATCAGCCTCATGCCCCGCGCGGTGCCACACCACGACCCAATCCTCAGTCCGAGCTTCATCCGCCATGTCGGGCCTCCTCTGCGCTTACTCGTCCTCCGCCTGGATTCTGATCTCCACCCGTTGCCGCTCAGGTGCTGCCTTGAGCCGCAGGGGACCATGGTCCCTCTCATATTTCAGACGCTCGATCTGCCCCTGCAGGTCTGCGATCTGGTCCAGCAGCTTCAGCACCACATCCACGCCTGCTAGATTGACGCCCAGCTCCTGCGTCAGCCGCTGAATCTGTCGCAGCCGCTCGATGTCGCGCTCCGAGTACAGCCGCAAGCCCTGAGGCGTCCTCCGTGGCTGCACGAGCCCCGCGCGCTCATACATCCGCAAGGTCTGCGGGTGCGCCGAAATCAGCCGCGCCGCAATGCTTATGTAGTAGACCGGTTCGTCTTGAGTATGCTTCATCTATGTCATCCTCCGCCAAGTGACGGAACAATCAACTCTCGAACTCATCTGTACGAGCGATCACTGATCGCGACGCCTGCCGCTATCCGTCGCTGGCCCCACCCACTGATCGCGACCGGTGATCGCTCGTACAGGGAGGGGCAAGTGGGCTACTCCAATCCCTCCCGCACGTCCTCCTCCCAGGTCTGCCCAAACTCTTCCAGCAGTTCCTTCTGCCGCTTGTTCAGCTTCTTGGGCGCCACCAGGTACACCTCGACGTACTGGTCTCCCCTGTCCTGGCCGCCCAGTTTCGGCGCGCCCTGCCCGCGCAGGCGGAACCGTTGCCCGCTCTGCGTCCCGGCCGGGATGCTCAGCGACACCTTGCCATGCACCGTCGGCACGCTAATCTTCGCCCCCAGCGCCGCTTCCACGAAGCTGACCGGAATCTTCACATGGATGTCGTCGCCCTCGCGCTCAAACAACTTGTGTGGGTGAACGCGAATTGACATGATCAGATCACCATCCGGTCCTCCGCGCGCGCCTTTGCCGCCCTCTCCTGCCAGCCTGATCTTGCTGCCCGTGGTCACCCCCGGCGGGATCTTCACATTGATCCGCCGGTTGCGCACCACTTCCCCACCTCCGGCGCACTTCGCGCAGCGGCTCTTGATCTGCTGACCTGTCCCCTGGCACGACGGGCAAGCCTGCCCCATGCCAAAGAACCCGCCCTCGGTCACGCCCTGGCCCCGGCACGCGGTGCAAGTCGCCACCTGCCCGCCGACGCCGCCACAATCCGGACAGCGGTCGGCAATACTCAGCGACAGGCCCTTCTGCGCCCCGGTGATCGCTTCCATGAAATCTACAGCGATCTCATGAGTGATATCCTGACCACGCTCCGGCCCCGTGCGCGTCCCGGCCCGTGCGCGTCCCACGCCACCGCCTTGCCCGGTGCGCATCTGCCCGAACAGGTCCCCAAACAGGTCTGCAAAGCTCCCCGCGCCATGCTGCTGGTAGACGAAGTTGCCAAAGTCCCCGCCCTGCCACTGCCCGGTCTGCTGGGCCTGCTGCCACTCCTGACCATACTGGTCATACTTCGCGCGCTTCTCAGAGTCGCTCAGCACCTCATAGGCCTGGCTGATACGCTTGAACCGCTCCTCGGCCTCAGCATTACCAGGATTCACGTCCGGGTGATGCTTCCGCGCCAGCTTGCGGTAAGCACTCTTAATCTCTTTATCCGAGGCCCCCCGGCTAACGCCGAGCACCTCGTAAAAATCTGGTTCTTTGGCCATGTCTGCCTTCAGTAAAGTGTCATCCCGCCGGCTACTCCGAGGTGCTTGCGCAGTGATTTGTAGTGCTGCGAATCCGCTGTCCTAAGAACCTCTTTCAGGGCGTCTTCACTACCACTCAGGAATGTGTTGACTTCCTGCTCCACCTTGTCGCGGTCAAACGTGGGACGGGCTAGAGCATCATCGATTGCAGCACACATCTGGGCAATTGTAGCGTCGGTAATGCCTGCTTGCTTCGCCGTGCTGCGGTAGGCCGGCCACTCAAAATCGGGTATTTGTGACTTGTGGCGAAGGTAATCCCGCAGTGTCGCGTGTGTCTGAAGAGTTGCCCGCAGTGTATTCGCCTGGTGCACCGACTGTGCAGTCTCTTCAAGGTCAATCTGCTGCTTAACGAGGCGATTCTGCTCCCGCATCTCTTCCACTTGCTCCGCAGAGTGCCGAGCCTGTTTTGATGTGGCCAGCCATGAAAGAAGTGCGAAGCCAGCGCTGAATATGCTGATAACCAAGGCAGCGGTAGCCATGTTCCCCTCCTAAGTTGTCGCTACTCCACCACAACCTCAACCTTCCGCGGTGCCGCCTCTGCCAACCTCGGTATCCGCACCTCAAGCTCCCCCTGACGCAGCTTCGCCGACACTTGCGACAGATCCGCCTCGTCCGGCAGTGGGATCGTGCGGCTGAACGTCCCGTAGGTCCGTTCCCGCCGCAATACCACCGGGTTCTCGTCCCCCTCTTCCATCTGCTTCGTGCCGCTGATGACCAGCGCCCCGCGCTCCACCTGCACCTCCACGTCGTCCTTCGCCACCCCCGGCAGGTCCACCAGGACCACCAGCCCCCGCTCGTCGCTCATCAAATCAACCACCGGCGCCAGCATCCCCGCCGGCCTGCACACCCGCTCCTGCTGCTGCGCCGCGCGGAAGGCCTGCTCCACCCTCGCCCGAAGCTCCCTGATCTCACGCCTCGTGTCCCAGTAGTAGGTCATCGCTGCTCCTCCCCCGCCTGCGCCTTCTTCACCCGCACAGTCAGCACCCCGTCACGCAAACTCGCCGACAGGACCCAGTTCCCCTCTGGCAGCGCCAGCGACCGCTGGAAGCGCCCTGCGAGCCTCTCGCGCCGGTGATACCGCCCCTCGCGCACCTTCCGTTCGCCGCTGATGCTGAGCGTGCTGCCCTCAAGCTCCACATTCACATCATCCCGCGCCACGCCCGGCAGTTCCACCGTCACCACCATGCCCTCCCCCAGCGCGACGATGTCCAGCGCCGGCATGAAGCCCATCCCTGCCTGCCCAGCCCCCGCCGCCTCGCTCTCCAGCGCGCGATAGAGCCGCCGCCGCAGGTCCAGCAGCGCGTCAAGTTGTTCGGTCATCCCCAGCATGGCCTGCTCCTTCAGCTAACTCTTCATCCGACCCGCGGGTGGGCCGGATACCGGCGATGAGACTGCCGGTATTCGGCCCCTCCGTTCGTTCGCTTACTTTTCGTCCTCGGCCTCGAACTCCGCGTCAATCACGTCGCCCTGCGCCGGGCGCTGACCGGCCTCGGGACCCGCAGCGGGACCCTCGGGCTGTGCGCCACCAGCGGCGCCGGCCTGCTCGTACATCCGCTGCGAGACCGCTGAGAAGGCCTGGTTGGCCCGGTCAATGGCCGCGCGGATTGCCGCGGCGTCGTCGCCCTTGACCGCTTCGCGGATCTCGCCGATCTTCGCGCGGATATCGTCGGCCTCGCCGCCGGGGACCTTGTCACCAAGGTCAGTGAGCGTCTTCTCAAGCTGGAAGGCCATCGAGTCGCCCTGATTGCGGGCCTCGGCCAGTTCGCGGAACCCCTCGTCCTCCGCCTTGTGACCCTCGGCCTCGGTGACCATGTTAGCGACCTCGTCGTCGCTCAGCGCGCCCGAGCCGGTGATCGTGATCTTCTGCTCGACGCTCGTGGCCTTATCCTTGGCGGCAACATTCAGTATCCCGTTGCTATCGAGGTCAAAGGTGACCTCGATCTGCGGGACGCCACGCGGTGCCGGCGGGATGCCTGCGAGGTGGAACTTGCCCAGTGACTTGTTCTGGCTCGCCCGGCTGCGCTCGCCCTGCAGAACATGTACCTCAACAGTCGTCTGCATGTCCGAGGCGGTGCTATAGGTCCGCGTCTGCCGCGTCGGGATGCTGGTGTTGCGCGGGATGACGATATCGAACACATCGCCCAGCGTCTCCACGCCCAGCGTCAGCGGCGTCACGTCTACAAGCACCATGTCCTGCCCGCCCCCGGCGCCGGTCAGCACGCCCGCCTGGATTGCCGCGCCGACCGCGACGACCTCGTCGGGGTTGATGCCCTTCTTCGGGTCCTTGCCCGTCAGGCGCTTGACAAGCTCCTGCACCGCCGGAATGCGGGTCGAGCCGCCGACCAGCAGCACCTCGTCGATCTTCTCCTTGGTGATCCCCGCCTCGCGGATCGCGGTCTCGACCGCTACCGAGGTCTTCTCGATGAGATCGCCGATCAGTTCCTCGAGCTTCGCCCGCGTCAGCGTCATCTCCAGATGCTTGGGGCCCTCGCCCTCCACCTGGGTGATGAACGGCAGGCTCACATTGGTCTGCATGCTGTTGGACAGCTCGATCTTGGCCCGCTCGGCCGCGTCGCGCAGCCGCTGCAGCGCCTGGCGGTCCTTGCGCAGGTCAATGCCGGTCTCTTTCATGAACTCGCCGGCGAGATAGTCCAGTACGCGCTGGTCGAAGTCATCGCCACCGAGCCGCGTGTCGCCGGCCGTCGCGAGGACCTCGTAGTAGTCCCGCTCTTCTTCCTTGCCAAGCTCTACATCCAGAATGGACACGTCGAAGGTGCCGCCGCCAAGGTCGTAGACCAGGATGGTCGCTTCCTTCTGCATCTTGTCGCGTTCCTGGTGCCCGTACGCCAGCGCCGCCGCCGTCGGCTCGTTGATGATGCGCAGCACCTCGAGCCCGGCAATCTCGCCCGCCTGCTTGGTCGCAGTGCGCTGCGTGTCGTTGAAGTATGCCGGTACGGTGATAACCGCCTGCGTCACGGCCTCGCCCAGGTACGCTTCCGCGTCATTCTTCAGCTTCGTGAGGATGATCGCGGAAATCTGCTCGGGCGAGTAATCCTTGCCGTCAATGGTAGTCACGTCGCGACTACCCATCTTGCGCTTGATGGAGCTAATCGTACGCTCCGGGTTCAGGACGGCCTGCCGCTTGGCCTGCTGGCCCACCAGCCGTTCACCGGTCTTCGCAAAGTGTACGACCGAAGGCGTGGTGCGGCCACCCTCCGGATTGACGATAACGGTCGGCTCCCCGGCCTCCACTACCGCCACGCACGAGTTGGTCGTGCCAAGGTCAATGCCAATTGCTTTTGCCATAAGACTAATCACCCCTGCATGCGATAAGGCGGTCCGGATTCCCGAGACAGCCTGAAGCCGCCGAACGCTGCCGACGGTTCATTTACTGAAACCGAGTATAAGACTTGAGTGTATTACTGTCAAGTGTCTGAACGAAATAATGTAGCGCTCTCCAGTCCCTTCCCTGCTTCTTTGTGACGAATACTTCCCCCCCGGGTTCTAACACTCGGGCAAGGATGCCCGCGCTCCACACGGCAATAAGGCAGGTCCCACCCCCTCACACGCCGAACCCACACCCCATGAACAACCTCCTGTGTCTTCTCGCCGCCGCGGTAGTCATCAGCCTGGCCGCGCCTGCCCGCGCCGCCACCATTCGCGTGGACGTCAACTCCATGCCGCGCATCGTCTTCACCGGCGACTCCCAGACCTGCGGCCGCGTCGGCGCCCTCGACTATCCCCAGATGCTCTCGTGGGAAGTCCCCCTGAGGGTCTTCAACACTGGCGTCGGCGGCACCAGCATCACCCACCTGATCAGGGAGAAGAGCGGCGGCACAGCCACCCTCAAAGCCGGCGAGAAGGTTGCCCATGGCGAGAAGGTCGGCTGGGGCAGCGGCCCCTATCCCGGTCAGAAGATCCGCTTTGGGACGCAAAACTACGTCGTAGACCGCATCGAGATGGTCGACTACAAGGCCGCGCTCTACAACGTCTACCTCACCGAGCCGGCCCGCGAGGACTTCACCGGCACCGACTTCTCCGTCGAAGAGGGCTGGCGCGTCCGCATTGCCGAGATCAAGCCCCAGTACGCCGTCTTCATGTACTCGGTGAACGATCCGAGCTGGACTTCCGAGCAGTTCAAGGGCTACCTCGCCGAGATCACCCGCCGCTGCCGCGAAAGCAACATCACCCCCATCTTCCTGAGCGGCTTCCCGCTCATGGAAGCCCCCAGCGGGGGCTCCCACCCCGGCACGAACGACAATGTGCTCAAGCGCCCCCAGGACATGCTCGAATTCTGCCAGGCCGAGAAGCTCGCCTTCGGCGACGTCTTCCGCACCCTCATGCTCCTCGACGAGCAGCGCACCTCGGTCTGGGTAGACACCGTCCACCCGACCACCGACGGCTCGCTGCCTGCCATCCAGGCGATGCGATACCTTCTCAAGCAACTGGGCGCGGTCAGCGGCCCGTTCGTCCGAGGCTACCGCGTGCCCGGTTCCGAACTGCCCTGCACCTTCGACAATCTCTCCCCCATCACGCCCAGCCAGCCCGACTACAACGCCAGGAACGAGCCGAGGGACAACGAGTTCGATCTCGAGTCCATCCGCGTCCGCGACGAGTACGGGTTGCTGGCAACGGCTGACGGGCAATGCCTGAAGAGCGAGCAGCCGCTGGTGCTCGAATTCGGACAGCTTCCGGCGGGAATGCTCGACCAGGCCGCGGTCGAACTGGTGTCGCCGGAGCAAGTACTCGTCTCCTATTTCGATCCTGAGAAGAACCAGTGGGTGAAGCTCTGTGAGGGTAGTGGGAAGCTTCGCGGCGAGGTGCCTGCGAAGCTGGCGCAGACAGGGCTTTTGCGCGTAGCAGTGCAGGGCAAGCCCGTCCTGCTGGACTATGCAGGGCTTGAGTTGAAGGGTGATTTCCCCCCTCCGCCGCCCGCAGCCGCCACGCCGCAACCCCTCATCTGGCCTGAGCCGGGCCGGTACGCATGGCCCGCGAGCGGCAACCTGATCGCCAACGGCGACCTGACCAGGGCCGCCAGTGGCACTCCCGACTGCTGGGTGAGGCGCGGAAACGCCGCCTACCAGCCAGCGGGCACGATTGCGAAGGGGACAGGGGATTTCAGAGAGGAGCGTCTCGACCAGTTCCAGGCCGCAGGGCAGGCCTTCAACAGTTCCGTTCGCCCCTTGGACATGGTAGTCATTGAGAAGGGCCCGGAGGGCGTCACCGGCAACTTTCTCATTCAGAGTATCATAGATGACGAAACGCTGGACTTCCGCCGGTTTGCCAAGGCGCCAACCAATGGACTGGCCTTCACGGTCCAGCGCAAGTCAGGCCTTCCGGCGGTGCCAGGGGGTTGTCTGATTGAGACTGCATCGGGTGGCGAGTGGGAAACGCGGCTGGAACTTGCTCCCGGAACGTATGATCTGACCTTCTACCACCGTGTGTTTGACCCGACCTCCATGACCGCCAGAAGCCGCCCAGACCGTGTGGCTAAGGTAGAGGTCCTCGACGCCAAGGGCAAAGTTCTGCACACTGCCGTCCCCCGGGAGTGCAGCTACTCCTGGCAGCGAGACAGCCTGAGCTTCGATCTGCCGAAGGCTCAGGCTGTCGTAATTCAGGCCACAACGGCTAGTCTCGTGAAGGTTCAGTACACGGGCTTCGCCCTGCTCAAGCGGTAGGGGTCACAGGCCCTTTGCGAAACTCTCGCAGATCGGCGCCGCGTGTGGCTCGGGAAACAGCAACTGCGGCGCCGGTTTGCCGTCTGCCAGTAGCTGCATCGTTCCGACGTTGCCCGCCAGGATGATCTCCCAGCACTGTCCCGCCTGCCCCACGGGAGCCAGCGTCAGGACCTGCTGCTGCTTCTCGGGCACAGCGACCGACACCAGGCGCTGCTTCCTGTCGGGCGAGGTCGCCTGCGCCGAAGGAATGTCTCCGTTGACGCCGCCGAACTCGATCTTCATCTCGCGCGTGCCGGCAGGGATGTAGACGTAGTACTTCGCCCCATTCGCCGGCACCAGCCGTCCCGCCAGGGGGAACGCTGACGGCAGCTTCGGCGTCACGGTCACCGGATCGCAAACCCGCCCCATACTGCCCTCAGCGGCCACTGTGAAGCGGTAGAGGCCCGTCTGACCGTCCGCGGGCACCTTCAGCGATAGCACCTTCTCGCCTTTCGGGTACGTCTCATCGTGTTGCGCCACCTGCTTGCCATCCGGCGCCACGGCCGTCAGCGAATAGGTGCGGGTCTCGTAGGTATGCGTGGTCGGGAAGCTGACGCTGAACTCCTGGTCCTTGTCTTCGAGGACCCAGAAGTCCACCGTCTCAATCTTCCTGGTCTTACCATCCACCTCCGGGCGAGTCCGAGTGAAGAGTAGCTGATAACCCGGCACTCCCACCATCAGCGGGTCTGGGGCCACCGGCTTGCCATACTCCGCCAGCGCTTTCATGAAAGCCGGGAGCCGCTGGATGATGTAGCCTCCCAACGACACCTGCCCCGACTGCATGAACCCCGCCAGCAGCGGGTCATCCCCGGCATAGACCGACGCGACCGCCTTGTCACACTCCCACACGCCGCGCCCCAGATACTTCGGGTCCTTCGTCACGAGGTAGGCATAGGCGAGGATGTTCATGTACTCCCGCGTCCCCCACAGCGACGACATGTCGCCATAGCCTTCCATATAAGAGTCCGTCCACGCCACCAGCGCCTTCTTCGCCGCCTCGCTGTGGGTCAGGTCCCAGTACCGCTCGATCCACGGCGCATAGTTCTCCCATTCGGGGAACGAGCCCAGCGGCGTGACCTTGTCCTTGTAGTGCGGCCAGTATGACAGTACATGGGCGGAGTACTTGACCGTCCCGTCCACATTCTGCACCTTGGTCGTCAGGTGGGTGAAGAACGCCTCGATGATCGGCCGGTAGCTCTCATCCCAGGTGTCGGTGTACAGGTCAATGAGCGCTGACATCGTCCCCGTGCCGGAGCGGCTCCCGAAGGGCGCGGTGTACTTCGCCTTCACCGCCTCGCCCCAGTCCTTGGCGACCTCAAGCCCCACCTGTCCCCTGTCATGTGCCAGTACCACAGCGCGAAGTCCGTCATAGAGTTGTAGTCGGTCAGCCGATTGCCCGAATGCCAGTGCACGATGCCCTTGTAGTCGTTCAAGGCGCCCTTCAGCTTGCCCTGGGGGTACTCCAGCGCCTCGAACTCGGGCGTGCTGTAGTGGCAGAAGTCCACATCGAGCACGTGCCGGGTGTTGCGGATGGCATAGTCCAGGTACTTTGTATCTCCTGAGCGCAGGTACAGCAGCCACGGCACCCGCGGCGCCCCGTGGTGGGTGTTGCGCCAGCAGCGGTAGGCATCGCTCCACCGGCGCTTGCCCATGTCCCACGAGGTGTGGCTGTCTCCATAGTTCCACAGGCCATAGTCGCGCGTGAAAGCCTGCATGCGTCGCTCAGCATCGAAGTTGTCTGAGATCAGCTTCTCATACTTCGGAAACAGATCGGGGCTATAGGGCTGCATGGCCCCAAAGACGCCGGAGTCGCACATCCACTTCACATCGGCGAGCGCCGCAGGCGGATTCTGCCGTACGCGAGCCGTAATGAGGTCCACCTGCGTGCCGGGAGCGCTGAAGGTGAGCCAGAATTCGTGGGTCTTGGCGACGCCCATCCCATTGGCGTTTTTGGAGGACCGCAGGTAGCGGTAGTCGTTGTCGCTCAAGCCCTCCTGGTGGCTGTAGAAGGCCTCTGGAGCCTGGAAATCGAGCACCTCACCCTCATGGGCATACCAGGCATATTGCAGATTCGCGTCCTCGATCTTCCGGTCGGGGTTCTTGACGCCATGGGCCGGCCAGACGTGGAAATTCAGGCTCGTAGGGGTGACAGTGAACTCCTTGGGAAAGAGTTGGCGGAAGTCGCGCACCTGCAGCGTGCAGTTGGCCCTGGGGCCCGTAGTCGTCACCAGACCCAGTGGCTGTGCGGACGGGCCACACGGGCCGGAGAGCAGTTTGAACTTGTCGAAGTCATACTGCACGAGCCCCACGGGATTGTCGCCCACCGCTGCCTCAAGCGCTTTGCCATCCTCCATCACAAATCCCGCCCGCGTGCTCTCTACGGGCACTGAGAAGCCGATATCGCGGAATCGCAGCTTCCGGGAGTCCTCGGTCATGAGCCACGTATACATGACCCGCACGGTGGGCTGCCCGGCATAGAAATGGTACCGGATGATGAACTGGCACTTGCGGTCACCAGTGTCGCTGACATACCAGCCGCGGGTGGCAACAACCGTCCGCAGCGGCCCCTCTTCCTCGACTTGGACGGACGGCTTGTCGTCCCTTGAGGCACGGAAGATCTGTCCGCCATCGGTGACGAAATACGCTCCAGAAGTGGGGTCAATTGCACAAACGGAGTTAACCGATGTAACGATTTGGCCGATTCCTGAGCACCTCGTTCTGCTCATTGAAACCTGCATCGGCCCGGTATCAATGTCAACCAAATCCGCCGTCTGCTTCACCCGTAAAGCCTTCGCCACCGGCGCCCGTCTGACACCCTCGCCGAACTCCAACCCCAGCTTCCTCCCGGTCGCCGAGAGGTCGCTCTGGAAGTCGAGCAGCAGCCATCTGACGGACCCATCCCGGTGCTTGCCGGTACAGAGGGCCTGCAGCGGCAGTTCCCGCCCCTGCTCGTCCAGCAGACGCACGTTGTCCGCGGATTTGAGGGCACCCTCGGGAAAGGGCACCCCGGTGGTCACCGGCCACGCGGTGACAGCTTGCCCGGCGGGGTTGCTGACGTTGAGGTCTATTCTCGCCGCAAACGTGCCAGCAGCCAGCAGGAGCGCGCTCAGGAAGCAGGTCAGGCGGATCATCCGGATACTACCTCGCGACGTGGTATTACAGCGTTGGCATCTCGGCTGGGGCCAGGGGCGCGGTCTTGAGCGCCTCGGCCATCTCCCGCCGCCAGCGGTATACATCCGCCGGATCGCTGGTGTATTCGGTCATACTCCTGCAGAGCGAGGAGGGCACGCTGAGGGCCGCTTTGGCCCTCTCAAGCCATTTTGCGTCCGCGGCGGGGCCGGCTTCGACGCTGGCAATGGCCTTCTCAAGCAGCCGCGCGTAGGCGTAATCTTCCAGCCCGTCGCGGAAGTTCTCGAGGCGGATGGTGGGCAGCGGCGTGCCGTCGGGCCCGGCGCAGAGCCATGAGCCATCGCCGTGGTAGGTGGTCCAACTCCGCGGGTCCCAGTCGGTGAAGGGCCCGCCGGTGATGGGCTTTTGGGAGTTCCAGATGCTGGTCTGGTAGTAGAGGAAGCCGTCGGGCCGGTACTTGGCCGTCTGCGCCCCCATCAGCACCCGGCCCTCGATGGCGGGGTACTCAACGAACATATTAGCGAAGGGGTGGTGCGGACCGCAGCAGATGTACCACCAGACCTGCTGGCCCTTGGCCCGCACCTGGTCGGCCAGCGCCCGATCATACTTGGGCGTCAGCGGGCAGAAGGCGTCCATGGACTTGATGACCGAGTTGGTGCCGAAGCTGTGGTCATACGTCGTGGTCATCACCGCCACACCGGGGCATTCCTGCTTGAAGACCTCCGCCGCGCGCTGGACACCCGGGAAGAGCTCGGCAGGGTTCTCGTCGCAACCATAGATATAGGCATGGTCGAGGAGGCCGAGAGCCTTGGTCTGCTCGTAGGCCGCCTTGATGCGGGCGAGGGTCTTCTCGCGCCAGACTTCCTGCTCGGCTGGCTTGTCGCCGAGAATGGCGTAGTAGCCCAGGTTGAAGCGCCCAAGCTGCCCGCGCTCGTGCAGGCGCTTCAGAATCTCGAAGTCGGGACTGCCGCTGTGGTAGAGGCTGTCGTAGGTCAGGTAGTAATCGGCCAGGAAGTCGCCCCACTGCAGGCGGTGCTTCTTCCAGGCGTTCATCGGGTAGTCTTCGGACTTGCGCCATTCGGCCTGCTGAGCCTTCGTCAGTTCGGTCGGATGGTCGTGAGGCGAGAAGGTAACCGCCAGGTCCAGCGGGGAGCGATCGGGCAAGGTGAAGGGATATACCTCAACGCGCAGGTTAAAGGCGTAGAGGGGGTTTGCCGGCGGCAAGGACCTCCAGCTTGCCGCGGTAGACGCCGGGCTGCTGGTCTTTCGGGGCGCGGAAGCGAACCCAGAAGGCCTGTGCGTCGCCGGGTTGCACGTCAGCGGCATCCATGAAGTCGAGTATCGGGTCGGGCCACCAGCCGATGTGAGAGGTACCGTAGGGCGGCCGGGCCTTGGTCTCGACGTAGCCCACTGGTACAGGCTCGATGTAGCGGTCCGCAAAGGCGGCACCCCCGGGAATCTGCAGGTCGCGCACCCGCACCTGAACCCGCTTGAGTGGTTGCTCGCAGGGCAGCACAACGACCTGGAGCGATTCCTTCTCGTTGCGTGCGAGCGCCAAAGAGGCATCGGGAGCGAGGCGGAAGGTCGGCGGAACCCCGCGCGGCAGGACCTTCTCCATTGAGGTGGCAAAGCCGACGACAACATCGCTGGGACCGGCCTGCGTGGTCTGTGTCTGCAGGCGCACCGGCTCGAATTCGGCGCGCAAGGCGCTGCGGGCTTTGACGGTGGCAATCTCGGACTGCAGGTTCAGGCTGAGTTCATCGCCTTTGAGCATGGCAGGATCTCCCTGCGCGACGAGTTTGGCAAACTGCTCGACCTGCCGCTCGCAGTCGGCCAGGCGGGCGTTGGCCCAGGCGGCTACGCGGGGCAGCCGGGAAACGGTGTCGCGCACGCTATCACGAGCTTCCTGCAGCATCTGCCGGAGCAGCGGAAGGTGGCGCTCCTGCAGAGCTGCGAACTGCCTGATGTAGTCGGCAGACACTTCGGGAGCTTTCTCACCTGGCTTGAGAAGCTGCAGCGCGTCCAGGCAGATCTCCATGTCGCCGACGGGGCGCTGAGTGAAGAAGTGCAGGATGGAGATGTCCTTCGCATCGACGTTCTGCGTCGCCAAGCCCGCCAGAGGCACCTGCACTGGCACGTAACTGTTGGCCGGAATGGTTACGTTGAAGCTCAAGCCCTTACGGACGGGCAGCTTCGAGTCGGAGATGAAGAGACTCAGGCCGTGGTTGTAGGGGGTGGGGTTGGTGACCGCAAAGAAGAGGCGGTCATAGCCCGTCCAGTCTTTGAGGGCGGGGTTAGCCTCGACTGCCGGCCATTCGCCCATGCCCTGTTTCCACTGCGGCGTCCGCAGGCATAGCGCGTGCGTCCCCGAGGTCGCGAAGCGGGCCTCGCACGCGACGGGGAAGCTGCGGTTGGTCGTGCGGCCCTCATCATGCCACGCTTTGACGTCGGCCTCATTCTCGAAGTCAAAGAGCATGGTGCCCGCCTGACCCGGCAGGGCCGAGAGCAGGCACAATGCGGCCAGCCATAGGACGATGTGTTTCACGGTGATCACCTCGAAGGATAGTTCGCGCTAGCGCGGAGCGGCTTCAAGCAGACTCTCGGCTTGCGTGATGATACGCTCAAGTTCCTCTGCATTGGTGTTGAATTCGCTATAGCTTGTCACGACCGCGTCGGCGGCGGTGAGCACGGCCTGCGCTTGACGCCGCCACTCGCCCCCTTGTTGGTTGCCCTGTGAGGCGGCGAGTTCCTCAGTTAGGAGGGCCAAGGTATCGTAGTCGTTGAGCCCCTCACGGAATAGCTCCCAGCGGATCGAGTTCAGGATGCCATCCCTGTTCGGAGTGGGATACAGCATCCAGCCATCCCCGTGGCGGCGAGGCTTGCCGTCAAGGCCCTCGGTCCAGGGGTCGAGTTCGTTGACTCCCCCGGTGCCGCCCCAGTAATTGATAGACCACCAGATCAGACCGTCGAGACCGACTTTGCGCGCCACCCATGGAAGGATGCGAGCATTGATAGCCGGGAGGTCTATGAGAGCGAGCTCATTGTGGTAGGCCCAGAGCTTGCCGCCTGCGGCGTGTATGGCCTGCACCGCACCGGGGCTGAGGTCGGGGGCACCGAAGTACAGGGCGGGACACCAGAGGTCCACGAGGCCCTGAAGCTCCGGCAGGGGGGAGTTGGAGATGAAGATGGGCAGGTCGGGGGCGGCCTGCCGGACTAGGCGCGCGAGTTTGGGGAGTTTGTCGCGCAGGACGGCGTCTTTGGCCCAGAACGGCTCGTCCCACAGCCAGAGGGCCGTGCGGTCCATCCAGCCCTCGCGGCGGAAGACCTCGGCTATCTCCCGGATCCTCGCCTGGAAGCTGGCGGCAAAGGCGGGGTCGTCGGGGTCAAGGTCGAGGTCGCCCCACTTGCGACGGCCGTCCCAGCCGCCCGCGCCGAGGAACTGCACGGGAAACCACGCGAAGCGCAGGCCGGTGGCGAAGTAGCGCTTACCGGCGGCGGCGATGTCGCCATCTTCGCCGATCCGGAAGCGCCCGGTGCTGGCGCAGCGGTGGGCGGCAGCGTTTTGGGCGAACTGCTCCCAGGGAATGTTGCCGTACTTGGTCTGATATATGCCCCAGCCGTACCAGACATCGGCGGCGACGCGGAGGCGGCTAAGGTCAGGAAGCTCGTACTTGAGCACCCGCAGGCGCAAATCGAAGTCTTCACTGACGCCCTCGCCGAGAAGATGGGCTTTGCTCTGATAGACGCCGGGCTTTGCATCGCGTGGGACTGCGACCGTCAGCCAGAAGACAACGTGCGCGGGGCCTGTGGCGTCCACGGGCGTCGGGGGCAGCAGCGGGTCGGGCCAGTCCCCCGCAAAGGTGGTCTGGTCGGAAGGGGTCTTGATGGTGACGTAGCCGACGTTATTGAGGCGCAGGCACTGGGCGGACAGCTTGCCCTGTGCCGAGGTGAGCTCGTCGAATTGCAGCCGCAGGCCGCGCAGGGGCATCTGGCGGGGCGTCAGGCCGATCTGCAAGGCGCGGGTCTGGTTGCGAGCGGCCTGCAGCTCAAGGACAGGGCGCGGCGCGGTGGGCTCGATGCGATCCGAGGGCAGGACCTTGTAGGTGGGGCTGAGCGACCAGAGCAGGAAGCGGGGCGTGGCGGCGAGGACCTGGGGGCGCAGCACCTGCACGTCGGCAGTCTGCGGGAGGGCGTAACGGCACTGTGAGACGGGGCTGCCGGCGGCGAGCAGCTTGACGTAGAGGTCCTGCTTGCCGGTTTCGGCCAGCTTGAGGGGCATCACGAAGGGGGCAGTGCTGACGGACTGTTCGGTGGTAGTTGTCTCGCCGCTACGCTTGACGGCGCTGCAACGGAGAGTCGTCTGGGCAGCGCCGGTGACGGTACCGCGAAGCTCCTGGCCTTGCAGAGAGGCGATGGTTAGGCCCGGCGGCTGCTCGCCGAAGATCAGCAGGCCCCATTCGGCGGGATTGCACCAGTCCTTCTGGCGCGCGAAGAGCGAGCAACTGGTCCCGTGCGGTCGATTCCGACCGACTTGCAGGGCCCATGCGCCGCTCGGGCCGCGGCCGAGGTCGGCGAAGGGAACGGCCATCTCGGCGCTCCAGCCGGTGGACGTGCGCACGGCGCGCACCTGCCACTTGGGCTCCCACGACAGGTCGAGCTTAGCGGTCCCGTTCTTGTCCCGCGTACCGCGCTGGCTGTACGGCGTCCCGAGGGGATTGGCGGCGAGTTGGAGGTAGCCGGTCCCGGAACGGTCGGGGTCGAGGAAGACTTCGAAGGAATCGTCGCCCCATACCGGGCCGTCGGGCTGGGTCTCGCGGGCGATGAGCTTGGCGGGATCGTCGGTGCTCTGCATGGCGAGGTAGAGGCGGGTTGCATCATAGCCTACGCGGAGGGCCACGGGCTGGGCGCATGGCCGGGCGTCGAAGTCGGCGAAACTGCCGAGGGGCGCAACGGATTTCCAGGCGGGGTCATCGAGTTGGCCGTCAATCGTGGGCGCGGCGGGGAGGCGGCTGGCGGTGATGAACAGGTCGCGTTCCTGGACCTGTGGCACGTTGTCGGTGAGGGTCACGTTGTCGAGCAGTAGTGCGTGGGCGCGCCCTTCGGAACCCTCGGCGCGCTTCTGGCCGATCCACAGTCGCGTGATCTGGGCACCGCTGACGGCCTGGCGGAAGCTGCGGGCCAACGGGAGGTCCACGTGGACCCACTGGTTGAGCTTGGGGCGCAGGGAGGGCATCGCGCCATACTCTTTGCCGTCGGCGGTCGTGACGAGTACCTGGATATAGTACGGCTCGGCGGGGCCGAGGGAGCAGAAGTCGAAGCTGAGGCAGGAGTCGCGGTCAGTGAACTGCCAGCCTGGGCTGACATAGAGGACGCCTGAGGTGGACTCTGCCTGAAGAGCGGCGCCGGTCGGACCTGCGGCGAGGCGGTGGGTGAGTTTGACGGCGGCGGGCGAGGAGGTGACCCAACCATCGAGGCCAGTCTCGAAGTCGCAGGTTTTTGCAGGGGCTGCAAGGGCCGCCACACACGGCAAGATTGCGAGCAGGCTGAACCAGTAGCGGAAGGCTGAGGGCATCAGGACGTGGCTCCAGTGAGTCTTCAGTTGCAGAGTTCCAGCAGTGTCAGGATGTTCTCGTGCGGTGTCTCGTACGGGATCGCGCCGGTGCCGAGCAGCAGGTTGGGGCGGGTTGAGGCAAGGTGTATGACTTCATCTACAGCCTCGCGCATCTGCTCGCGGGTACCGGTGGTGTACAGGCGCGGGTCGAGATTGATGCGAACGCGGACTTCGGGATGTGACTGCATTGCCGCGAGGAACTGCGCGCGGTTCGTTTCGGCGGGGCAGATGAGGAAGTCAGTGCCAGTCTGCAGCAGGTCCTCGACGATCGGCGCGGTGTCGCCGCCGATGATGCACGGGATGGGTACCCCGGCGATGGAGGAGACCTGCTGGATGAGCTGCTTGAGCACCGGAAGCTCTATCTCGCGGAACTGTGACGGCGACAGCAGAGGCGGGGCGGCGGCGGATTCGAAGAAGGCGACCTGCAGGCCTGCTTCGAGGATTGCTTCACAGTAGCGTATCTGGGCGGGAACGAGGGCCTGAAGGAAACTGGCAACCGCTGCCGGTTCGAGAGCGGCGCCCATGACAAGCGTCTCGAGCCCGAGCAGGCTCTGGGCGATGGAGAAGGGGCCACTGACAGGCAGGCGGACGTCAGCGTCGGGGAACTCGTCCTGCAGCCTACGAGCCACCTTGAGCATCATGGGGACGCGTCCGGCGGTCTGGGGATCGAAGGGGCTCAGGGCGGAGGCGTCGGCAAGGGACATGATTGGCCGGGTGACGGCAGGGATGCCCGTGCCGGCGGGGCGAGGGATCTCGGCCCCGTAGGCCTCGGCCTCGAGGTTGTAGATGTCTATGCCGACGACGAGGGGGAAGTGATGGTAGGCGAGGTAGGCAGCGCGATGGGCCCGGTAGATGAGGTCACCGTCCCGGCAGACCTCCCAGGGGGTCAGGCCCAGGAAGCTGGCGGCATGCTCATAGACTGATAGGGACAGAGGAATTCGCATGCTGGGCAATGGTCCGCCAATAATCTGAATCAGCCTGCAAATGCAGCAGGACACTACCTTACTCTAGGCGAAGCAGTTTAGTAACAAGTGTACCAGGAGGGAGATCAGATGAGACGCGGCTTCACGTTGATAGAGTTGCTGGTTGTGATTGCCATTATCGCCATCCTCGCAGCGATCCTGTTCCCGGTATTCGCCAAGGCGCGAGAGAAGGCGCGGCAGGCATCGTGTCTATCGAACGTTCGCCAACTGCTGACCGCAATCCTGTCTTACTCGCAGGACTATGACGAGCGCCTGCCACTCACCCCCGATCCGGGAGCACTCTCCTACCTGTGGTGGGACATCACGCTTCAGCCGTATATCAAGAACACGCAGATTCTCAAATGCCCAAGCGCGGTAGACCGCCCGGTGGGGTATGGCTTCAACTACCGGCATACACGCGTTGATGGCTGGGGTGGCGGAATTTCGCTGGGAGAATGCAAGGAGCCTGCGAGCCAGTATATGCTCATGGATGGCTACACACACTGTGTGTACTGCGTCTATTGCTGGCCGACGGTTGCCAGTGAAGGGCCGTACGGCAACAACTGGTATATCGGCAAGCGCCACAATGACGGGTCAAATGTGGGCTTCATAGATGGTCATGCCAAGTGGCTTAGCAACAACACCCTGGTCAGTTGGACCTCGGCCAGCCAGGTGGCGTGGATGCATCCGTAGGGGCAATCAGCCCTTGCGGCGGGCGATGAGGAGGCAGTTGTAGGCCCAGCGGGCGGCGCCGGGGAGGCGGGTGAAGAGGTGGCTGAGGGCGATGGTGAGGGCTGGGGGCAGTACGCGCCCGAGCGGCAGGCGATCAGACATCACCGCGCTGCCCTCGTAGCGCGCGTGGAGGGGCTGAAAGCCGGCGCCGGCGACGAGTTCACGTAGTCCTCGCAGAGTGAATGCGAACAGGTGCCCGGCGGCATCGGCCTCCGGGCGCGCTTGTTTCTGGGTGTCATGCGCCGAGTAGCAGGGGAGGGTCTCGCCGCTGCGGGTGGCGTTGGGAGTGGTGACTATCAGGAGGCCGTTGGGTTTGAGCACCCGGCGGGCCTCGGCGAGGGCCTGCAATGGCTCCGGCAAGTGCTCGAGGAGTTCGAGGAGCAGGACCGCGTCCATCGTCTCTGAAGCGAAGGGTAGAGCCACAGCGTCACCACAGACAGCGGCGAATGAGCCGGTGGTGTGCTTTTTGAGAGCATAGCCGAGGGCTCTCGGCTCACGGTCGAGGGCAATCGCTTGCAGGCCGCGCTCGGCAGCGTGGAGGCCGGCATTGGCCTGGGAGGAGCCGACCTCCAACACCCGCGCGCCGGTGGGCAGATGGCGAAGTGGCTCAAGGGCGGAGTGCAGGCGGCTGCGGTACTTCAGCGCCCACATCGTCCGTGGGTCAGCCGCGTCCAGGTCGCGCAGGTCAAACTCCCTGAGCCAGGCTTCATAGTCGCTGGCGGGGGTGAGGTCGCGGCTGCTCTTCATGTGACGCATCTTCGCCGCAGGCCGGCGCGCTCCTGCCGCTCTTGTAGTAATTGGCCAAGTGAAATATACTGTGACACCGTAGTTTTCGCAGAGAGGTTTCGCCGTGGCCCCGGCGAAGATGTCATTCTCCGGGCGCCCGCGCCGGGACCAGCCGCGGTGGTAACTCTCTTGCGGTGGATTTTTCGTACCTAGGAGACTGGCTTCCATGGAGATACGCAGTTACCGTCAGGCTGTAGTCAACGGCCTGAAGTGGATTTTGACTCAGCAGGATCCCGATGGGTCATTCAAGCCGATCGAGCATGGCATCAACACCTTCCACAAGGTCCCGTACGCTCTGGCTCTGACCGGACAGATGGAGAGGGGCTCGCGGCTGTGTGCCTGGATTCAGCAGCAGGTCATGGACGAGGAGGGGGACTTCACCCGGCGCTTTGACCGGGAGGGCCCGCTCGCTTCCTTCTACCATTACGGCAATTCCTGGCTGGTCATGGGCGCGCATCGGCTGGGTCAGTACGGCATGTCCATGCGGGCGGCGGACTTTCTGTCCACCATGCAGCACCCGCAGACCGGGGGCTTTCTGACGCTTGGGCCGGAGTCTTCGCTCGACGGCATGCAGGACATGATGAGCAGCGCGCTGGCCGGGCTGGCCATGCTGACCACCGGCCGGCTGGCCGAGGCCGAGGCCACGGGCGGGTTCCTGGTGTCAATGTATGACCGGCAGCCGAAGCTGGGCAGCCAGCTGCTGTTTGTGCAGCAGAAGGGTGACCGGCTGGTGAATGAGTGGCCGGAGGATCAGGCGCAGGCGTTCTCGCTGACGCTTCGCGGCCCGGATCAGTGGTATTTCGTGCCGGGCCTGGCGGCCGGCTTCCTGGCCAAGCTTTACGATGTAACCGGCAATGAAGACTACCTGCGCGCGGCCCAGGGCTACGTGCAGTTCGCCGACTCGTCGGGTGCCGACCGGTATTCCAGCCCCAACTCCTGGTGGCTGGGCTGGGGAGCCGCGATGCTCTATGCGACCACCGGCGTAGCGGCCCACCGCGCAATAGCAGAAGCTGTGTGTGACCAGATCGTGGAGAGCCAGATGTCGAGTGGCTCGTGGGCAGCAGGCAGCATGGGCTATGAGCCCCCGGCACCGATCATCGACGCTACGGCGGAGGCGATGGTGGCGCTGGCCGAGATCCTGCAGGCCCTGGTAGTCGGCGAGTAAACCCATACGGCGGATACTGGCGCTTTTCACGCGCTTGATCACAATGGCGAACGGGCGGCCACCACGGCCGCCCCAATGCCGTGCCGGGCGAGAGTCCCGGTCTGCGAAGATTACGGAGGAATAGTCTCATGCCACCCAAGAAGACCGCTGCCAAGAAGTCCGGCGCCAAGAGCGACCGCCTCGGCTGGGGCATCATCGGCTGCGGAGTGATCGCGCCGACTCACGCCAACGCCGTCCGCGACTCCGGAACTGCCAACGTCGTCGCCTGCTGTGACGTAGTCCCGGGGCTGGCCAAGCAGTTTGCCGAGAAGTATGCGCCAGGCGCTCGCACCTACACGTCGATGGACGAGATGCTGAACGACCCGGAGATCCAGGCCGTGTCCATCTGCACGCCGAGCGGCATGCACTCTCAGTGCTGCATCGCCGCCGCGCAGGCCGGCAAGCACATCCTGTGCGAAAAGCCGTTGGACATCTCCTTGCAGGCCATTGACGCTGCCATCGCCGCGTGCAAGGAGTATGACGTCAAGCTCTCCGGCGTCTTCCAGCGCCGCACGTACGCGTCATCGAAGAAGGTCCGAGAGGCCGTAAAGAGCGGCAAGCTTGGCAAGCTCGTCATCGGCGACGCGTATCAGAAGTACTTCCGCTCACATGCGTACTACGCGAGCGGTTCGTGGCGCGCCACATGGGAACTGGACGGCGGCGGCGCACTGATGAACCAGGGCGTGCACGGCATTGACCTGTTGCTCTACCTGATGGGCGACGTCAAGCGCCTGAGCGCATACGCCCGCCGGCTGGTGCGCAATATCGAAGTGGAAGACACCGCAGTGGCGATCGTCGAGTTTGTGAATGGCGCGGTAGGCGTCATCGAGGGCACGACCTCCGTCACCCCTGGCTATGGCTGCCGCATCGAGATCAGCGGCGACAACGGCACGATCGTCCTGAACGAGGACAAGATCACGACCTGGGATATCCCGGGCGAGGACAGCGAGGCCGAAGGTGGCGCTGCGAGCAAGAGCACAGCGGCCGACCCGACTGCCCTGACCGCGAGCGGCCACACCGCGCATGTTATTGACTTGTGTGGCGCGATCCGCGACAACCGTGAGCCGGAGATCCCCGGCAGCGAGGCCCGGCGGGCCGTACAGGTCATCAAGGCCATCTATAAGTCATCCCGTGAGGGTGGCGCGACGGTTGAGTTCCCGCTGTCGTACTGCGACGATGGTCCTGGGATCTAGCTGCGTAGGCAAGTCTACAGACAGGGCCGGCACCAGAAGGTGCCGGCCCTGTTGCTTTCCCCGACCAGGCTGGACGGGCAAAAAAAAAGGCTCCGGCGGATGCCGGAGCCTTTTCGTTACGTCAGGTCTTCGAAGTGCCTAGAAGCCAACGGTGACGCTGGCCTGCAGCAGCTTCTGGTCCTCGGGGCGGGCGACGCTGATCGCGTCAGCGGCGTCCTCGATCTCGCTGCTCACG
The DNA here is from genome assembly GCA_039683575.1 of Armatimonadia bacterium. GTDB lineage: Bacteria > Armatimonadota > Zipacnadia > Zipacnadales > UBA11051 > JAJFUB01. The sequence goes on from JBDKRC010000137.1 coordinate 50,217, forward strand.
TTCTGCTGAGCATAAACGAGGTTGGCGGTGATGCCGTCAGCCAGCTGCTTGCTGGTGCCGATGGCCCACAGCTTGTCGTAGAAGACCGGGCCTTCCTTGGCGTCGACGTCAAAGTAGGCGACGGTGAAGGGCATTGAGCCCATCCGGAAGTCCAAGTGACCACCGAGTACGCGATGGTTCGTCATGGCCAGCGGGTTGCGCAGCCACTGCTCGAAAGCGGTGGCGGTGACGCCGAGGGCGTTCGCAGCCGCGACGATCTCGCGCTCGTTAGCACCGCGGAACTCGTAGTACGGGTGCAGGATCGAGTAGACAGCGTCATAGTTTGCATCAACGCTGCTGTAGAAGCCGGTCAGGCGCCAGTCGGTGCCGCGCCAGATGTCGGCCGAGCCCATGAAGGCGTTGGCACTATCGGGATCGTCACCGAAGATGCCATTGGTCAGCTTCGCGTACTCCATGCGGATGTCGCGACCCCAGATCTGAGCGGACAGGTCAGCGCTCCACGCCTCTTCCCTACCCACGCCGTCGGCGAGCCAGTTGACGCCGACATTCCAGGTCGGGCGGGCATAGGCGAGACGAACGCTGCCATAGCCATCGTTGTCGCCGTAGAACGAGTTGAAGTTCTCGTCCACGTTGAAGCTAAAGTCGTCGCTCGCCATAGGGGTGAAGACCCCGTCGACGCCGCCAGCGAACAGATCGAGATCGAAGTTGCTGCCGAAGATGTCGTTGACCTGCATGCGGACGCCCTGCTGGGACTTCCGCTCATTGTCAACGAGCAGGCCCATGCCGTAGCTCTGGAACTGGCGGCCGATGGTCCACGTCGCGGGCAGCAGGAACTTGCTGTTGACCACTACGTTGGCTTCGTCGATCCACAGGGTCTCGGCGAGGTTGCCATCAACTGCGGGCATCGAGGTGTCGAACGTACCGGTCTGGGTGGTGTCGATACCGTCGAAGCCGCCCAGCCACTGGTCATCGGTGTCGCGCATCTTGATCGCGATCCGGCCGGAGACGGAGTCGCTGATCTTGCCCTGCACGCCAACCATCGCGGTGAGGTTGTCGAACTCGTTGTCGAAGTCGACCTTCTCACCAGCGGTGCCGATGCGGTAGTCGAGCCAACCAAAGACCTTCGGGCCCTTGGCCTGCTCTTCGAGGTACGCTACGCGCTCGCCGAGCTCAGCAACATCGTCGCCGAGCAGGTCGAGGTCGCCGCGCAGGTCCTTGAGCTCGTTCTTGAATTCGTCACAGAGCTTGTTGACCAGAGCAGCGATCTTGGCTTCGTCAACGACCCCTGCGGGTCCCTGATCGCCCTTGTCACCCTTAGCGCCAGGAGCGCCGGGGGCGCCAGGAGCGCCGGGGGCGCCGGGGGCGCCGGGAGCGCCAGCAGCGCCGATAGCGCCAGTGTCGCCCTTCTCGCCCTTGGCCTGCTGCACGACGTCGAGCAGCCGGCTGATGGCCATCGCGAACTCGTAGCGAGTCATCGCGCGGTCACCCTTGAAGGTGCCATCGGGATACCCGATGATGATGCCCCGCTCGACCAGCTGGTTGACGGCGTCATACGCCCAGTGGTCGAAGGGCACGGTCTGCGCCGGATTGGCCTGCGCGAAGCAGGGGGCCACGGCGATTACGGCCAGGATTGCAACCAGAATCAGTTTACGCATTTGCTTTCTCCTCCATATTATTCCCTTCGGAACTGGCCATGGTGAGATACCTCATCACATGGCTGTCCCGCGGGAGCCGCGCCCTGGGGAGAAGCTCGCTGAAGTATCCATGTTCCCTTCAGGCTGTTCTCGATTCGGGCCGTGCTTCCGCTCTCCAAGCGTTGGGACCTGACGATCTGGCAGGAGTCCCTCCCTTCGTTGCCGATTTGGACCGTCAGAACGCGAGAATACTGATCTGTTTGCGACTGCGGAAGGGAAGGCTCCCTTCCGGTACGGCCTTGCGAATAGACGCAGCCTGAACTCCTCTGCGCCATGAAATAGACTAACACCGCGCTATGGGCGAGTCAATAAGCATCGTCTTAATCTTCTACTCCGCCTTTGGGCGACGCAGTTGACTTACCCGTATGATACGTGGCTGACTTGCCGTCGGTTGTTCCCTTAGACAGGTCTGTGGGCCTGTCGTTGCAGACTTTGGGTGGCTGATCTAATGGTCGAAGTTTGAAGAAACACAGCAGCACCTCACCCAGGCAATGCAGGTTGCGTGCGCTGGAGACGCGCTGCTGGTTGATCCAGTTCCGGAAGCGATGGGGTTGGTCGGGGGGGGTAACAGGCGGCGCCGGCTCCACAACCACTTGCCCCACGCTCTGGCCAGGCTTGACCATGCCGGTGTACTTATAGACGGCCCACTCAGTGCCTTGTGCGGTCTTGAGATACGCGACTTCGGCCGCAAGCGCCTCATTGTTATTGATCCGGCGCTGATACTCACAGGAATCAGCGACGATGCTCCGGGAAACCTGTATCCCGTGAGCCACCGGGCGGAAGAAACGCGTGCCCAGGCTGAGCCCCAGGCCGATCACGCCAACCAAGGCCCAGGTCAAGGCGGTTCTGCCCAGCGGAGGGGTTCGACCCTCTACGGCCGCCGGTGCAACCATCCACTACTCCTCTATGTCATCAACTGGGCTGCAACAGAGAAGCGCCTGCGTCGTGACGAGATTATATCCTGTTGAAGAACAGGAAGCAACCCATCAAGGGTGCTTTCTTCCAGAAACACCTGAAATTGCGGATAGACAAACGCAAAAGCGGGAGGGGCCAAGCCCCTCCCGCGGGTGTGACTCAGGGGTCGAGATTAGCCGACGTTGTAGAAGACCTTGCGGCCGAGGTACCGCGCCACGGAGCCAAGCTGCTCCTCGATGCGCAGAAGCTGGTTGTACTTGGCGACCCGGTCGATGCGGCAGGGGGCACCGGTCTTGATCTGGCCGGAGTTGGTCGCAACCGCGATGTCGGCGATGGTGGCATCGTCGGTCTCACCGCTGCGGTGAGAGACAACGGCGGTCATGCGGGCGCGCTTGGCCATCTCGATGGCGGCGAGCGTCTCGGTCAGCGTCCCGATCTGGTTGACCTTGATCAGGATCGAGTTGATGGCCTTGAGCTGGATGGCCTGCTCGAGGTACTTGACGTTGGTGACGGTGAGGTCGTCGCCGACGATCTGCACACGGTCGCCGATGGCGGCCACGAGCTTGGGCCAGTTCTCCCAGTCGTTCTCGTCGAGACCGTCTTCGATCGAGATGATCGGATAGCGGCTGCACAGGTCGGCGTAGAAATCAATCATCTCGGCAGAGGTCAGCTCGCGCCCCTCGCCCTCGAGGAGGTACTTGCCCTTTTCGGCGCTGTAGAACGAGCTGGCGGCGGGGTCGAGGGCGATCATGATGTCGTCCTTCGGCTGGTAGCCGGCCTTCTCGATGGACTGCACGATGACGCGCAGCGCGTCTTCGTTGCTATCGAGGTTCGGGGCGAAGCCGCCCTCGTCGCCGACGGCCGTGGATAGGCCGCGGTCCTTGAGGATCTTGGCCAGGGACTGGTAGATCTCCGCGCACATCCGCAGGCCCTCGCCGAAAGTCGGGGCGCCGACCGGCATGATCATCCATTCCTGCAGGTCTACGTTGTTGTCGGCGTGCTTGCCACCATTGATGATGTTCATCATGGGCACGGGAAGCTGCCGGGCGGAGGGGCCGCCGATGTACTGGTACAGGGGCAGGCCGACGGCGGCGGCGGCGGCCTTGGCCACTGCCAGCGAGACGCCGAGGACGGCGTTGGCGCCGAGCTTGCTCTTGTTCTCGGTGCCGTCGAGAGCGATCATCATGTCGTCGATGAAGATCTGCTCGGTGGCGTCGAGGCCCACGAGTTCGGGAGCGATGATCTCGTTGACGTTGGCAACGGCCTTCTGGCGGCCCTTGCCACCGTAGCGCGCCTTGTCGCCGTCCATGAGCTCAAGCGCTTCGCGCTCGCCCGTCGAGGCACCGGAGGGCACAGCGGCCCGGCCCATGGCACCGGACTCGAGCATTACGTCGACTTCGACGGTCGGGTTGCCGCGGGAATCCATGATCTCGCGACCGGTTACTTCAATAATCATAGTCATCGGAGTTCTCCTCCACAGCGTACTTTGCTTCTCATATGGCAATGGGGCATTCGCCCCTGAATACTCGTCTTAGCGCCTGCACTCGCTGATGGCGTCGGTAAAGACCATTACCAGGTCCTCCGCGGCGCCCTGCGGGCTGAAATCTCTCTCAATCAGCGGCGGGGCCCACTGGCACGTTGGCTCCTGCTTCCAGGCGTCATAGGCTTCGAGCAGATTGCCCGTGTAGTCTTCCGCCGTTCCCTGGCCCGGCGCCGCATGGTCGCCGAAGTTGGCGTCACGGGCTGCGATGAAGTTGCTCTCGCGCAGATAGCCGATCAGACCCATGCTACCCGCGGCGATCACGTGCCGCCCGCAGGCCAGTGCCTCCAGGGCCACGTAGCCTGTTCCGACCACGACCGCCGCATTGTGGTAGACGTCCTCGACATCGAAGCGCGGCCCAGTGACCTCGACGGCCTGCCGACCCAGCATTGAGTTGATCTCAGCCGCTCTCTGCCGGACTTTGCCAACCTGTGAACGTCCCCCGACAATCTGAAGCTTCAGACCCGGGATCTGCTCATTCAGCGCCAACACCGCTTCCATGAGCGCGTAGGCGGGGCGGGACTTCACTTTCGAGAGCCGCGCCACGTAGGCCACCGTGAAGCCTTCACCCGGTGCCGCGTCGCGCTGCTGAAAGCGCGTGACATCGACGGGCAGGTACGATACTACAGTCTTCTCGGCCACACCGGGGACCTGTGACACCCAGCGGCCGGTCGTGACATTGAGCGCCACCACGCGCGTAGCCGCCTCCAGGCCCGGCGTCGCCTCCTGCAGGTTTATGAGGCCATGGACGTGTGACACCAGAGGTATGCCAAGGCGCTGGCACACTGTCGCCGCCGCGTTTGTGGCGCTGATCCCGTGGGCATTGACTACATCGATACCAAGCGCGCGCACCAGACCCGGCAACTGGCTGCGCACGAGTACCGAACCTGGGAGGTTGAGGAACACTTTTCCCGCGCAGGCTTGCCTCATGGCCTTGCGATATGGCCCCAGGCCTACCATCAGATGCACGCGGTGCCCGAGTGCTTCCAGGGCAGGCATCACGGTGCACTTGTAGGTGTTGCCGCCGCCAATCTGGGCGTTGCGGCCAAGCATGAGGACATTCATCAGCCGGTTTTCCTTCGTCAGCACATGGGCCGGGAGGGACACAGGCGTCACCACCTGGCGCCTTCCCGGCCCTGTGTGCGAGCCGAACGTTACGTCGCGTTCAGCGCTTGTGCTTATTCAGGCTACTCGCCGAGGCTGCCGGCGCCGCCGATGTTGGCCTGAGCGGCCGCGAGGCGTGCGATGGGCACACGCAGCGGGCTGCAGCTCACGTAGTTCAGGCCGACCTTGTGGCAGAACTCGACGGACTTGGGGTCGCCGCCGTGCTCGCCGCAGATGCCGAGCTCGAGCTTCGCGTTCGAAGCGCGGCCCTTCTTGCAGGCCATGTCCACGAGACCGCCAACGCCACGGGTGTCCAGGGTCTCGAAGGGGCTGACCTGGAAGATCCGCTGCGTGACGTAGGAGGGGAAGAACTTGCCCTCGACGTCGTCGCGGGAGAACCCGAACGCGGTCTGCGTGAGGTCGTTGGTGCCGAAGGACACGAACTGCGCGATCTGAGCGATCTCGTCAGCGATGACGCACGCGCGCGGCAGCTCGATCATCGTGCCGATCATGTACTCGACTTCGACCTTCTTGGCAGCCATGACTTCCTTGGCCACGCGGTTGGTGTACTCGAAGCAGATCTCGAGCTCGCCCAGGAGGCTGACCAGCGGGATCATGACTTCGGGGATGGGGTTGAGGCCCTTCTTCTTCAGGTCGCAAGCGGCCTCGAAGATCGCGCGGACCTGCATCTCGTAGATCTCGGGGAAGGTGACGCCGAGGCGGCAGCCGCGGTGGCCGAGCATCGGGTTGAGCTCGTGCAGGCTGGCGGCCTTGTCCTGGATCTCCTTGACCGTCTTGCCAGTGGCAGCGGCACACTCCTTGAGCGTGTCAGGGGTGTTGGGCAGGAACTCATGCAGCGGCGGGTCCAGCAGGCGGATGATGACGGGCTTGCCGTCCATGGCCTTGAGGATGCCCAGGAAGTCCTTCTTCTGGAAGGGCAGGAGCTCCTTGGCCGCGGCGGTCCGCTCTTCGACGGTGTCGGACAGGATCATCTTGCGGAACGTGAGGATCCGGTCTTCGCCAAAGAACATGTGCTCGGTGCGGGTCAGGCCGATGCCCTCAGCGCCCAGAGCGATTGCCAGCGCGCTGTCTTCGGGGGTGTCAGCGTTGGTGCGCACGCCCAGCCTGCGGTTCTCGTCGGCCCACTGCATCAGACGCGAGAAGTAGCCATACAGCGGGTCCTTCTGCGCCTTCTTGTTGCCCTTGAGGGCGAGGATGACGGGGCTGTCGCCGGTCGGTACGTCGCCCGCCATGACTTCGCCGGTGGCGCCGTCAATGGAGATGTACTCGCCCTGCTTGACGACTTTGCCGCCGACGGTGAACTGCTTCTTCTTGTAGTCGATCTCGATCGCGCTGCAGCCGACGACGCACGGCTTGCCCATCTGGCGGCCCACAACGGCGGCGTGGGAGGTCTTGCCACCGAACTGGGTCAGAATGCCCTGCGCGGCCGCCATGCCACGGATGTCCTCGGGGGAGGTCTCCGTGCGGACCAGCACTACGCGGTTGCCCTTCTCGGCTTCCTTGACGGCGTCGGCGGCGAGGAATACGACTTCGCCAGCGGCAGCGCCGGGAGAGGCCGGAACGCCCTTGCCCATGGCCTTCGGCTTGGCCTTGGAGTCAAACTGCGGGTGCAGGACCTGGTCGAGCTGGTCCGGCGGTACGAGCATGACAGCGTCCTGCGGGGTGATTGCGCCCTCGTCAACGAGGTCCACAGCGATCTTCAACGCGGCCTGCGCGGTGCGCTTGCCGTTGCGGGTCTGCAGCATGTAGAGCGTGCCCTTTTCGACCGTGAACTCTACGTCCTGCATGTTCTTGTAGTGCTTCTCGAGCTTCTGGGTGATGGCGATGAACTGGTCGTAGACCTTCTTGTTCAGCTTCGCCAGCTCGGAGATGGGCATGGGGGTGCGGATGCCGGCCACGACGTCCTCGCCCTGCGCATTCTGCAGGTACTCGCCGTACATGACCTTCTCGCCGGTTGCGGGGTCGCGGGTGAACGCAACGCCGGTGCCGGAGTCGTCGCCCATGTTGCCAAAGACCATCGTCTGCACGTTGACCGCGGTGCCCCAGTCGTGCGGGATCTTGTTCATGTTGCGGTACGCGATGGCGCGGTCATTGTTCCACGAGCCAAAAACGGCGCTGACGCCGGCCATGAGCTGCGTGCGGGCATCCTGCGGGAAGTCCTTGCCGAGGGCCTTCTTGTAGGTGGCCTTCTCGAGTTCGACAACCTTGCGCAGGCCGGCGGCGGAGACTTCGGTGTCTTCCTTGACGCCCTCTTCCTTCTTGACCTGATCCAGGCAGGCCTCGAAGTCGTGGCGCTTGACGCCCATGACAACGTCACCGAACATCATGATCAGGCGGCGATAGGCGTCGAAGACGAACCGCTCGTTGCCGGTGGCCTTAACCATGGCCTCGGCGACGACGTCATTCATGCCAACGTTGAGCACGGTGTCCATCATGCCGGGCATGGACTCGCGGGCGCCGGAGCGAACCGAGACCAGCAGCGGGTTCTTGGGGTCGCCAAACTTCTTGCCCGTCTGCTTCTCGAGCTCAGCGGTGCACTTGTCGATCTCTTTCTCGAGGCCGGCGGGAAACTGGTTGCCGTTCTTGGTGTAGGCGATGCACTCGGCAGTGGTCACGGTGAACCCGGGCGGCACGGGCACGCCAAGGGTCATCATGATGTTCAGGTTGGCACCCTTGCCGCCAAGCAGGTCCTTGAGCGCCTGACCGTCTTTCTTCAGCTCAGCGGCCAATGCATTGGCATCGTCTGTAAACATGTAAACCGGCTTATACTTGCCCATCGACACAAACCTCCCAAGTTATCTCTAACACTGCGCGGCTATGGCGCTTGTGTTGGTTCCGACCAAGACTCTCTGTCTACAACTCCACCTCGACCCGCTCTTCCCTTAGCAGCCGCCGGTAGTCATCGCGCTTGTCTCGCGCCACCGGCCGCTCTGGGAGCCCCAGCACCTCCCACTCGGCCACCTTCAGTCCCAGCTTCAGCGTGATCTTCTGCCCCACTCGCACCTCAGCGCTGGGCTTGGCCCGCTTGCCATCAATCTCCACGAGCCCCGCGTCGGATGCTTGCTTGGCCCGCTCGCGACGAGGTACGAGGCCCGTGTTCTGAAGGAACTTATCAAGTCTCATGTGCATTCCGCCGCTCGTCGGCCTTTGCCTGCTCCCAAAGCACGTCCATCTCTGGCAGAGTCATCTGCGCGAGCTTTCGGCCCTGTGCTTTGGCCTGCGCCTCGACGTTGCGGAAGCGCCGCGAGAAACGCGCATTGGCCTGGCGCAGCGCGCTCTCGGGGTCCACTTTCAGGAAGCGGGCATAGTTGCAGACGGCGAAGAGCAGGTCGCCAATCTCATGTATGGCTTCGGCGGGGGATGCGGCTGCTTGCGCCTCTTGAAGCTCTTCCTCAATCTTGGCCAGGGGGCCCTGATAGTCTTCCCAGTCGAAGCCTACCTTAGCCGCCTTCTTCTGCAACTTATCCGCCTGCTGCAACGCCGGCAGGTTGTGCGGCACGCCATCGAGTGCCGACTCCCGATCCTGATGCTCGTCTTCAGCCCGCTTAAGTCGCTCCCAGTTCGTCAGCACCTCGTCAGCGCCGCTCACCGTCACCTCGCCAAAGACGTGCGGGTGGCGGTATTCAAGCTTGTCACTGATCTTGCGGCACACATCCTGAATATCAAAGAGACCGGTCTCGGCAGCCAGTTGGGCATGGAAGACCACCTGCAGAAGCAGGTCACCAAGCTCGCCCGGAAGCCGCTCCAGGTCGCCTTCATCTATTGCTTCGAGGACTTCGTACGCTTCTTCGAGCAGATACGGCCGTAGCGATTCGTGGGTCTGCTGCGCATCCCAGGGGCACCCATCCGGGCCCCGCAGACGCGCCATGATGTCTATCAGGCGGTCAAATTCGCTCATTTTACTGCCAGCACGCAACGACCGCCGGGGGTCCGGCGGATCGGGCGGTTATCATACCACATCAGAGACAGCGAAGGCTACACCCTATGCCGCTGCGGGCTCAGGAGCCCTGCGCAGACACCCCAATAGGGCAGGCGTATGGTGCCTGCCCTACTGGTTCGGTGCAGAGTTTGCGGGTTGTGATGAGCCTAGCTCGCCGGAACGGCGGGCGCAGCGGGCTGCTGGCCGGCCGGCGGGGCTGGGGCAGCGGGCTGCCCGGCCGGGGCCGGAGCAGCCGCGGGAGCCTTTGCACCCTCAGGCCGCTGCTCGCCAAAGGACGGCAGCGCCTGCTGCGGCTTGCCAAACATCTTCTCCATGTCCTTGTACTTCGGATCCAGGATCTGAACGCGAGCCGTATTGCGGGCTTCCTCGATGATATCCTGAACCTGGCGCGCGTTCTGCAGCACATACTGCTCCTTCACGCGCTCCTTGATCTTCGGGTTGCTGAAGTCGGCCTTCTCCGCCGGGTTCTTGGCATCCAGCTTGACGATATACCATTGGCTGTCAGCCTTGATCGGCTGGCTGATCTGCCCGACTGTCATGTTGGCAACGATGCCGCGCAGTCCCTCAGGCATGACCTGCGTGATCGGCTCTTCAGGGCGAACGCCGCCGCGCTCACGGGTGTAGCCGGAAAGGGAATTCTGCCGGGCCAGTGTCGCAAAGGAGGCCTTCGGATCGTTGAGTTGCTGCCTGATCTGGTCGGCCTTGGCCTTGTCAGCTACCACGATCTCGGAGAGAGTGACCGTCGCCGGGCGACCGAACTGCATTCGGTACTTCTCAAAGAACTTCTGCAGGTCCTGATCGGTGTACTTGACGTCCTTCTCAGCCAGCTTTTTGACCTTGAGTTGGAACGTCACGAAATCCTTGAACTGGACTTCAGTCATGCCCTGCTGCTTGAGAAAGCCCTGCCACGCCGCATCGTCCGGGGCGCGCTCACGCAGCTTCTGAATCTCGCCATTGATCTCGGCATCCGTAACCTGCAGCTTGGCCGCGTCGAACTGTGACTGCAGCATACGCCGTGCGATCAGGTCCGCCAGCACCTGCTGGCCGCCCGTCTGCTCCAGCCGATCGTAGAATTCCTTCTTGCTGATCCGGCTGCCATTGACGATGGCAACAGGCTGATTGCTGCAGCCGATGACCGTCAAGGTCGCCACCGCTGCCAAGAGCACCGACAACGACCGGCATAGCTTGCGCAAAAGAATCGCCTCTTTCCTGTGAATGGGCCGTCCACCATGCAGGCCATTGATGGCCTACAGGCCATTGATGGCTCAAGCGCGCCCAGAACGCACGACAGCAGCGCGAGGACAGGCAACAACGTGCCTGCTCGCCCTGCACGTTCGCCGCATTATAGCAGAAGACTCTGGAAAACTAAACAAGCAAATAGTGGGAAGAAGTGCCCGGCCGGGCTAATCAAGCCGCAATTCCCGCTGCACCGAGGCTCGCAGCCGGGCCGTGGCCTGAGTGTGGATCTGGCAGATCCGGGACTCGGTGACGCCCATGATCTCGCCAATCTCCTTGAGGGTCAGTTCCTGCTCATAGTAGAGGCTTATTACCGTCCGTTCACGGTCTGGCAGAGCCAGGACCGCCGCTGCCACGAGCCGCCGCAACTCCACCTTCTCCATCACCGCCAGTGGGTCTGCGAACTCTTCGGAGACCTCGATACCGGCATAGTCAGCGATCTCATGCGGCTCATCCCCCAGCAGCAACTCCTCGATCGAGCCGATGGTAGCGATGCTTGCCGCGGACAGGAAACGATGATACTCCGGCAATTCCATCCCCATTGCCTCGGCGACTTCCTCCTCCTCCGGAGCACGCAGTAGCCGCCCTTCCAACTCGTTGATGACTTCCGCCAGTTGCCGCAGCTTGCGGCGCATGCTCCGCGGGGCCCAATCCTTGGCTCTCAGCGACTCCATGACCTCGCCCCGCACTACCGTGGTGGCATAGGTCTCAAACTTCACTCCGCGGTCCGGGTCGAAGCGATCCACGGCCTTGATCAGGCCGAGAATGCCCGCTGACACCAGGTCCTCGCGGTCCACGTTGTTCGGCAGATGGGTGGTGATGCGGCCGACAACATACTTCACAATCCTGACGTGGTCACGGATCACCTGCTCGCGCTCTGCAGGCGTCTGGCACCACTCAGCAACTATCTGCCGAACCGTAGCGCTCAGATTGCTCCCTCCTTTATCACGGTCGCGACCGGGTCGGCCATGGGCACCTGGGCGGTGTGGATCGTGTGAACTTCAGTCAGCGGCAGCAGTTCCGCGGCCTGCACGGCGCGAAGGGCCGCGCCTGACTCTGCGATGAGTTGTGCCACCGCTCCGCGAGTCCGGGCGGTGCATAGTACGGTCGCCGGGTGCCCCGGGGCGCCGAGACGCTCTGCCAACTGCCTCAACATCGCGAACCATAGCGCTGCACGCTGAGGAGCCAAGGCCAGCGGCAGCCCCGAACGGTCCACGGCCGTTGCCAGTTCCTGCTCCAGTTCGCGCGCGAGTTCAACCACTTCGACGAAGCCACCGGGCGCCACCAGCCGCGTAATCGTCTGCGCCAGCGCGGGTCGCGCTGCCTCTGCCAGGTCGGCCGCTGTTCGGCCCTGCGCGGTTGCCAGCGCCTCCAGGAGCGATATCCGTTCAGTCAGGGGCACGCCCTCCGCCAACAGGCATCTGCCCACCTCACGCACGTCGCTCAGCGTTACCCCTGCCTGCCTGACCGCCGCCACTGTCGCCGGATGCGTTACCTCCGCCATCTGCAGCAGTTCGGTCGCCCGCTGCAGGTCAAACAGCTCGGCGGCATGGCTGGTCACTGACGCCCGCACGTGCAACACCAACACCGCCAGCGGGTCCAGGACATGGTAGCTCGCTGCGTCCAAAGGCTGGGCATCGGTGTCTCGCAGCCAAGTCGCCTGCGCCCCATCCGGAAGGGCGGTTTCCAGCCCACCGCCCGGTAGCACCGCCTCCGCTACCGGAGCCACGAGCAAGCGCCCCGGGCGCAGTGTCGCCTCGGTGACCGTGCTGCCGCCCAACACGATGCGAAAACTGTTGCCCTGCAGGCCCTGCTCATCAGTCACGGCAAAAGGTGGCACCGCGAAGCCCAATTCGTCCGATAGCGCCCCGCGTGTCTTCGCCAGCAGCCCTGGCAAGTCGTGTCCGGCCACCAGGCCGATCAAGCCGAGGCCCAGCCGCAGTTCCAGTTGTCCTGCAGGCTGCTCCTCAGGCGGAGGGGGTTGCGACCACTGTGCACGGTGCAAGTACAAGCCGCAGGCGCCCACAAGCGCCGCCGACAGCAGCAGTGGAGCCTTCGCTATCCCCGGAGCCAGTCCCACCAACAACAGGGCCATCGCCACTGCCCCGATCAGCGCGGGACGCGCCACCAGTTCGCGCAGGAACGGTCCGCCTTCCGGCTGCTCCGCTGTCCGCGCCAGCAGCAGCGCCGCCGCGGCCCCCATCAGGATCGCCGAGATCATCAGGATCGTCGCCTGTCCCAGGGCGGGAATGGCCTGATCGGCCACCGGCATCCCGTTTGCCATGCCGGCCAGCGGAATGGCAACGGTGATCACCACTATGGCGATGGCGTCCCCCTTAAGAAACCGGGCCACCCCATCCATCGCGCCAAAGAAGCTCTGCTGGGCCTCCATCCGCCGCGCCTCGGCCGCTCCGGCTTCAGGAGTGAGACGTCCCGCCGAGAGCGCCGCCTCAAGTGCCATCTGCTTGCCTGGCATGGCGTCGAGCGCAAAGCGCGCAGCAACTTCGGCAAGGCGCATGACACCGAGGTTGATCACTATGAAGGTGACAATTACCAGCAAGGCCAGCAGCACCACGGCGCTGAGAATCTGGCTCCCGCCGCCGGTCATCTGCATCCCGAGACTCTGTGCCAGCGAGCCCGCAGCGCCTCCGGTCGTGACTGCCCGCAGCGCCCCGAGGCACAGCCCCACCCGGAGCAGGCTCGCCGTCACCATCACCACGGGCAGCGAAGCAAACCGCTCGACGCTTGCGGCCGAGGCCGCCAGAATCAGTACGGCCACCGCCAGCGCCAGATTAGCCGCGAATAGCGCGTCGAGCACCACGCCCGGCAGCGGCATCACCAGCAACGCGAGCGCGACCAGCACGGCCAGCATTACCACGTGTTCACGTGTCAGCTTGAGCCTGGTTATTGGGCCGAGCAACTCAGCCACGTAGCCCCTCCGTAATCGATCATGAGCTTCTGCCCTTCCTTGCCCGCCGCTTCGCGAGCCCCGGCCCCTCCGTCTCCTTCTGCTCATCAAGAAGCTCCCGGTGTGACAGACGCGCCTGTTGCATGTATGCCGCCCGCGTCCACAGCAGGTGTAGCAGCGCCATGCCAACGAGCACCGCGAGCCATCTCCCCCACGCCTGCGCCAGCGCCGGCCGCGCCCAGAGTTCCTGCCAACTCTCCGCCCGGCCCCACGCTCCCAACAGCCCCGCCAGCACTACTCCTCCACCAGCAAGTGCCACCGTCCCCAGCATCAGCCCCGGCCACTGCACTCCTCCACGCTTGGCCCGCCGCAAGCTTTTTCGCATCAGCCCCACGCTCTCTCCACTCCCTGCCTCACCCGTCTGCAGTCCCCGTGCGAGTGCTGCCACTATCGCAGCCGCGCCGCCCAGCGCTGTGATGACAAGCGCGCCCAGACCCAGGTGCCATGCCAGCAGGCTCCGAAGGCGCGCTGGCTCGTGCGCCACCAGTGCTTCATGCTGCAAGTCACGTGCCAGAACCAGCCGCGCGAGGTGCAGAAGCTGTGGGCCGAGGAATATCAGCCCCAGCGTCGCCCCAACCAGCACTGCCGCGCCAGTTAGCGCGGTCGTATCCGGTATCACCCCCGCTTGCCGCAACCGCGCCAGCCGTCGTGCTGTTGGTGGATAGCGCTTCAGCTCATCCATGCTGCGCCAGCCAGCGGACAAGCTCCCGCGCCGTCTCGTTCATCTGCCCGAGCATGAAGCCGCCAAGCAGTGGGGCGACGACCACCAGCGCCACGAGTGTCACGAGGTATCGCAGCCCGACCGCTACCTCCAGCGCCTGCAACCCCACCAGACATCGCTGTGCCGAGGCCGCGATCAGCGAGGCGAGCACCACCGCCAGCACCATCGGGGCTGCCGCGGCCAGGGCGACGGCGAGGAGCCTTGCCGGCCAGTAGAGCCACAGCGGGTGCGCCAGTAGTGGCGTCGTGCCGAGTAGCGGCAGAGCTTGATATGAGTCGCGAAGCAGCGCGATGAGCCAGTGAGGACCGTTCAGCACCACAAACAGTACTATGGCCAGCAAATACATCAGGTTGGCGACAGGGCCCTCTTCCCCATCCCCCACCAGGCCCTGCTCCGCCAGGTGGCCGGCGGCTTGCATGCCCCACACGGTAAGCCACAACCCGAAACCGAGAATCAGCCCAATCGCCACTTCGCGCACCAGCGCCGCGACATATAGCCCCACTGGCAGCAGCCTCACTCCGCCATCAAGCGACAACCCCAGGGGCAGCGCTACTACGGCAGCCACACCCAACCGCAGCGGCAACGGAAACTGCCGCGCGCCCGTCGGCGGCGCCAGCGACAGCGCGCCGGCGCACCGCCCGAAGACGAGCCCCCACAGTGGTAGATAGGCCGCCCAGTCTCCCATCGAGGCCCTTACCTAACGAGCTGGGGCACGCCCAGCCACAGAGTAATCCAATGTTGTGCCATAAAGGTTAGCATCCAGGCACCGAAGAGCAATAGGGCCACCGCTGCGGCCAACAGCCTCGGCGGGACGAGCGAGGCACCGTCAGGCTGAACGAGGGCCCCTTGCAGCAGGTTGGCAACGAGCCCCCCCGCCGCAATCGCACCCAGCAGCGGCAGGGCCACCCAGACGCCGAATAGCAGCCAGCTCTGCAGCAGGTTGATTCCAGTTGGCCAGTACATGCAGTCTCCATTCACGGGGCGCAGACCCCCGTTGACCCTGCACCGCAGATATGTCACAATGCTGATCAACTTCTACCGCATCTACCACTACCTCCACGGGGTGAAGCCGATGTCCCGCCGCCTATTAGCCGCCCTCTTGCTCCCGTTAGCCCTGCTCATTACCGGCTGTGGTGGCGGTGGCAGTACGCCCGTGCAGATCGCGGGCGATTTCTTTCCCCTGACCATCGGCCAGACGTGGAATTTCAATGTAGCCTTCACGATCAGGAGCGAGGGGCAGTCGCTCACCGACCTCCAGGGGACGATGACGCGGACCCTGGTCGGGCGGGAGAGCATCACGGTTGACGGCAGACCATGCTCGACGTACGTCTTTGAGCACGAGTACACCGTCTCCAACGCACCAGACCTCAGCGGCTTCGGCAACGCGGCCCTGCGTGAGGCTCTGGGACTGCTCTTCTCCCCGGATGGCGGGCTGCAGAAAGTCCGCAGCTACTACACCGTCAGCGAGGACGCGGCTGATGGTTCCGACCGCATCACCCTCGTGGCCGTCTCCGAGGGAGACGGTCCGGTTGAGGCTATTCCAACCCCGCGCCCCTACTTGCTGAACCCGCCATATGACGGGCTCATGCAGGATGCCAGCCGCTGCTTCCCCCAGATGCCGCTCATGCCGCCTATGGACACGATCTCCAGTTCCAGGGCCACTGAGAAGCTGCTGGACTATGGTGATACCGGCGGCCCCCTGGGCACGCGCCGGTCAGTGGTCGCGATTTGCTACTTCGAGGCAGACGTCAACTTCGGTGCTTCGAGCGGTTCAATCGATGGGCGCGCACGCACTTTCTATCAAGACGGAGTTGGGATGAGCGCCAATCTCGCCGAACCATCAGACTGGTCGGCGACGGTTACTGTGCCTGGGGGTAGCGCCATCGTCACCTCGACCCTGCGCTTCGCCAACCAGTAGCACCCTCTGTCACTAGCCCCCGAAACGCACCGTCCACTCCGTGGCGGTGCGTTTGCTTTGGGGCGCTACATGCTTCGAATCAGGGTATCGGCCAGCAGTCGCCAGCCGTCCACCATCACGAACAGCAGTATTTTGAAGGGCAGGGAGATCATTGCCTGCGGGAGCGACACCAACCCCAGCGAGGCAATAGTCCCCGCAACCACCAACTCGATCACCAGGAAGGGCAGATAGATCACGAAGCCGATGATGAACGCAGCGCGCAACTCCGAGATCACGTAAGCCGCCGCGAGCGTGGGGAAGGCTGGTTGTCCGTCAGTGCGAGGAGGTGACTTCTCGTAGTGGCGAAATAGCGCCAGGTCCTCCCCCCGTGCGTGGGCCGAGAGATATTTCCGCACCGGCCCCTCGGCAGCATTCGCCGCCGCCGTGAGCGACGTCTTCCCCGCCAGCAACGGCTGCACTGCCCGCTCATTCACCAGCCCGAGCGTCCCGCTCATCGTGAACACCGTCAGCAGGATCGCAAGCCCAATCAGCACGGGGTTGGGGAGAATCTGCTGCGACCCGAGGCCTGCCCGCAGGAAGAACAGCACCACCGCAATGCGCAGGAATGACGTCAGCACTGCGAGCAGCGCCGGAGCCAGCGACACCGAAGCAAACAGCAGCACCAGCCGCAGGTACGAGGTCTCATTTCCCCCGCCCAGATCCACCCGCACCGCCCCTGCCTGCTGGGCCTGCACAGGCGCCCACACGAGAGCCAGGGCCCCGAGCCATACCAGCCGTCTCAAGCCCGTAGCGCTGCTCAGCCCTCTTCCCCCCCTGCTTTTGCGACGTCCGTCTCAAGCAGCGTTACCCCCTGCGGCCCCGAGGCTACCAGGAGCGTCTGCCCTTCCACCTGCACGAGGTGCAACACGTTCCCGCCGGCGAGCGGCACGGATTGCAGCACCTTCAGCGGTCCCTCACCTGTCAGGCGCAGGACGGGGCCTTGCAGCCGCCGCAAGAGGTAGTACGCGCCATAGATCAGGGCAACCACCACGACCAGGCTGATCAGCGCCTGCAGCAGATATGGCCCTGGCTCATAGGCAGGCGGGGGCGCGACCTGCTGCTGTGCGCATGCCGCTCCGGCCACCACCGCTGCACCCGCTACCGCAAGCCACCTCATCGGCCAGCTACCTCAGTCACTCGCACCCCTAGCTGGTCTTCGACCATTACCACCTGGCCCAGTGCCACCACCCGGTCGCCGACCATTATCTCCGCCGGCTCGCCAACCTGCCGGTCCAGCACCAGCACGCTCCCTGCTCGCACCTTCAGAAGCTCTCCCAGCGGCACCTGCACCGTTCCCAGGCGCACCGTCACCTGCAGCGGCGCCTCGCTAAGGGATCCCAACTCATGCTCATTACTGCCAAGCACCGGCAACTTTTCGGCTACCATGACAGGTCCTCCCGAACCGTAGCTACTTCCGTAACATGAACCGCCAGCCGCTCCCCCTTGGCTCCAACCTTGCCTCGCGCAAAGGCGTGCCCGTTCGCCGTCACCGCCGCCTGAAGATCCAGCGCCCCCAGTTGCAGCACATCGCCCGGTTGCAGGTCGAGCAGTTCCCGGAGCGTCAGGTCCACGCCCGGCATCATTGCCTCCAACCGCACGACAGCCTGCTCAAGCGCTCCGAGGTCTATCGTCGCACTTTCTCTGCCTGCGTCACGGTATAACCGTCGCAGGCTCTCCCACGCGACCAGCAGCATGCCTTCACCCGTACTCTCGCCGATCCCAATCTCAAAATGCAGGCAAACGCATTCTGTGCCAGGCAACTGCCGCGTCTCTCCAATCGCCACTGCCCCCACCGGCTGCGCAAACTCGGCCTGCACCTGCCCGGCCAAGTCTCTCAGCGGCAATTGCAGAAGCTCCAGGTCCGTGGCCGTTAACCTCTCGCGCGGGGCAAGGGCGCCATAGCCCAGCATCCCGGCCAGCACCGTCTCTGCCGCGGCGTGGTCCATCAACAGCACCCATTCCAGCCCCGGCTGCCCCCACCACGCTTCAATGGCGCAGGAGCGTTGCTCAGGTTCGCGAAGTTCCCACCGCACCTCTCCAACGCGCGCCTGAAGGCTACTGAACCGGTTCAGGGAGGCTGTCACGACAGCGTGCAGCCGCGCTGCCAAGGCCGTCAGCGCGCGCTCTTCCGCCGGCGCCGGTGCCTCAGCGGCGGGTATGGGGTATTCCTTAGCCAGGTCCGCGGATACAAGCATCAGGTGCGTCTCCCTCGGCTCTGCCGCAGGGCAAAGTGATCAACAAGCTCCTGCTCAGCCCGCCGCTGGCGCTGCGTCTGCGCCAATTCCAGCCGTTCAATCAGCCGCTCCAGTACCCGCGCCTCCTGCGCCGCCACGACCTCGGCTGCTCGCAATTCTCTCAGTCGCCCCTGTCGGGCCGCCAGCTCCAGCCGGAGCCGCTTCGCTTCCGTTACCAGCCACTCTCCGTACCGCCGTCGATGGCCCCGCACCGCGGCCGCTTCCCTCGCCGTCACCTGCAACGCCGTGTGCTCGTCTACCACCCGCTCCAGCGCCCCACGTCGCTGCTGAACCTCCGCCCGCTCCAGCTCTGCCTCGTGCCTCAGTGCCTCGTGTTGGCCCACCGCCGCACGGTGCAGCCGCCACAAGTTCGTCAGTCGCTGGGCCTCCATCGCCTACTCCGCCTCCGCCAATTGTAGCAGCCTCTGCTGCGTCTCCGCCGGGTCCGTGTACTCGTCCTCGCTCTGCCGCAGGAAGTCCTGCAGCCGCTCCCACAAACGCAGAGCCCGGTCCACGTGGGGCCGGGCCCCGGCCCTGTATGCCCCCACCGCCAGGAGATCCTCTACCTCCCGCCGCGCTCCCACCAGTGCTCGCACCGTCCCCGCCGCCTGCCGGTGCCGCTCCCCCACTACCTGCGGCATCAGCCGTGATATGCTCCCTCCCATATCTATCGCCGGGTAATGCCCCTGGTCTGCGAGCTGCCGGCTCAAAACGATGTGACCGTCAAGTATTGCGCTGACTGTGTCCGCCACCGGCTCGCTCAGGTCGTCTCCCTCCACCAGCACCGAGTACACCCCCGTGATCGTCCCACGATCTGCCGCTCCGGCCCGCTCCAAAAGCCTTGGCAGGAACTCGTACATTGAGGGCGGGAACCCGCGCGTGGTCGGCGTCTCGCCTGCCGCCAGGCCGACCTCTCGCTGCGCCCGGGCGAGCCGGGTCAGCGAATCCATGAGCAGGAGCACATTCAGCCCCTGATCCCGGAAGTACTCCGCGATGGCCGTGGCTGTCAGCCCTGCCGTGATGCGCACCAGTGCCGGCTCGTCCGAAGTCGCCACCACCACCACGGCTTTGCCTCGCCCCTCACGCAGCTTACCTTCCAGGAAATCACGCACCTCGCGGCCACGCTCGCCGATCAGTGCCACCACTGTCACGTCTGCCTGGCTGTGCCGGGCCATCATGCCCAGGAGAGTGCTCTTGCCGGCGCCTGCGCCGGAGAAGATGCCCAGACGCTGTCCACGCCCGCATGTGAGCAGCCCATCCAGCGCGCGCACCCCAAAGAACATCGGCTCCAGTACTCGCTGCCGCGTCAGCGGTGAAGGAGGCAAGGCCTCAGCAGCCCGCAGCACCGTGGGACCGAGGCCGCCCAGGCCGTCGATGGGTTGCCCAAAGGCGTCCAGCACGCGCCCCAGCGCCCCGTCGCCCACTTGAACCGTCAGAGACGTCCCCCGCGCCACCACCTGACACCCCGGCTCGACTCCGCTTAGTCGGCCCAGTGGCAGCAGCAGCGTCATCCCCCGCCGGAAGCCCACAACCTGGGCCGCCGTCTCCCCATGCCCGTCATGTGTTTGGATTTTGCAGATCTCCCCCACCCCCGCCGGTGGCCCCTCCGATACGACAGTCAACCCGACAAGCTCCACGACCCGCCCCACAGCATCATGGCGCCGCGTCCGCCGCACCTGTGCCGCCAGGTCCTCCAGCCACTGCTTCTCGCGTGTAACGAGAGGGCAGTGGGGGCTTGTAACGGTAGTTGCCTCCCCACTCATGAGTGCGTCGCCTGCAGCGCCTGCGCAAGATTCCGCAACTGCGTGCCAATGGTGGCGTCCACACCGCCGCGATCGGTGCTCAGTCTGCAGCCGCCGGGCTCTATCTCCGTATCCGCCTGCCATGCCAGTTCCAGGGGGCACTGCTCCAGCAACCCCGGCTGAGCCTGCAGGTGCTCCAAATCATCGGGATGCACCCGCACTACTACCCGGGTCGCGAAATGCAGATGCTGCAGGGCCTCCTGCAGCGTCCTTTCCACAACCGTGCGATCCACCGCAACCTCGCGCCTGATGACTTCCTCCGCCAACGCTAGAACCAACCGCAGCAGCGACGGCCGGAGCTCGCCCAGAAGCCGCTCCTGCTCCTGCACCAGTTCCGCCATCACGCGGTTGATGAGCCGCAGGTGACGGTTCAGGGTCTCGGTCTCGGGCTCTGGGACCGGTGGCGCCGACGCCACTGGTGTCGGCTCTCGTACCAGCTCCGCGAAGGGCTCATATAGCGGCTGCACAGCCGCGGGTAGCGTCTGAGGGTCCAGGTTCTTCAGCAATTGCGCCATTCGGCCATGCTCCCAGGCTTGCTACAGTTTGTGGTATTTGCGCCGTAAGGCCGCCGCCAGCGCCTCCCGCACTTCCCCCTCCAGTTCGTGTTGTGGTGCCATAGCCGGCTGCCTCTGCAGCCATGCCTCTACTCGCCGCCGTAGCGGACCCCGTACCTGCCGGGCCAGCACCGCTGCTACCTCCGGGCGTTCGTCCGCAAGCAGTCTCTCCAGGCCATTCGCACCTGCACCATTGAGAAAGTCAAATGGTCCCGCAGGTTCGGCAGTGTGCTTCTTCCACGGCTGCCTGGCCGCCACTGCAGCAACAACTCCCACCACAAGCGCGGCGAGCAACCACGGTATCGGGGTCTGCCTCTGAGCAGGCAGGTTCTGGGGCTGCGTCTGCCCCTGGGCATACAGCAGCTTGCCGTTGCTCTCCACCACTGTCAGCCGCGCCGGTTGCAGTCCGGGGCAACCTTCGGTCAGGACCCTGATAAGGCTCTCAAGTACCTCTGGCGACAGTTCCCGCCCTGCCCGCGGCTTGATCAGCACCTGCGCCGAAAGCTCCTGCGCCGCCTCCCCCGTCAGCAGCACTTCCGCGCTCTGTACCGGCTCAAATCCGCGCAGCACCCCGGCGAGGCGCTTCTGCTGGCTGGCGCGCGAAGATGGCAGCGTATATGGCGCCGGAGCGAAATCGGCAGGCATGGCAAAAGCAGGGGCAACTTCGGCAGAGGCGGCCGGGGGAGGCGTCTGAGCGCCGAGAGGCATGACGAACGCAGACAAGAGGAAGATGAAGAAGAAGCTTCCGGAGTGAGAACACCGCCTGAGGTACGCGTACATCAGACGCCTGAGGGTCACGGGCTAAGCCCCCTGTGGATCGGGTTGGCCGCCCGAGACTAACTGAGCAGGCCCGAATGCGTATGGGGCGTCAATTCCCCACATGTCATCGACAAACCTGCGTCAGAATGAAGTCTTATGTGAAATATTATGTCGTACAGTTGCGCAAAGTGTGCTCAAGCCGCCATACTTGCCAAGAACGCCTCTACAACAGCCTGGCTGAACTGTGTTCCGGTGCACCTGCTAAGCTCATTACGCGCTGCTTCGGCCGGCAAAGCATCGCGGTATGGACGCTGTGAGGTCATCGCATCGTAGGCGTCGCACACCGCGATGATCAGCGCGTCCAGAGGAATCTGCGAGTGATGAAGCCCAAAGGGGTACC
Organism: Armatimonadia bacterium; assembly: GCA_039683575.1. Taxonomy (GTDB): domain Bacteria; phylum Armatimonadota; class Zipacnadia; order Zipacnadales; family UBA11051; genus JAJFUB01. Next base: position 72,062 of record JBDKRC010000137.1, read on the forward strand.
CGCGGCCATCGAACCGCTCGTGATGGTGGCGCACCGCCGAGACGATATGCCGCAATTGCGGGATGCAACTGATGATTGCCGCCCCGCGGTCGGGATGCACCCGCACCTCCTGCCACTCCGCCTCGCTCAGCCGCCCGTCTTTCCGCAGAATTGCAGTATCCACCGCGATCTTCCCTACGTCATGCACCACCGCGGCGGTGTAGATGTCATCAGCTTCCTGCCTGGACAGCCCCAGCGCAAGCGCCGTCGCGCGCGCCGCACCTGCCACTCGCCGCGAGTGTCCGCACGTATACGGATCTTTGGCCTCAATCGCCGCCACGAGTGCCTCAATGCTGCTCATAAACAGGTTGCGCAGGTCTTCCACCAGCATGCGGTTGCGGATGGCCAGCGCCGCCTGGCGTCCCGTCGCCTGCAGCAACTTGGCCTCCCGTGAACTGAAGGGCGCGTCGAGCGCGCGGCTGATCGCGAGCAGGCCACACCAGCATTGATCGCGGTTAAGGCCGCTCACCAGCACATGCTTGCCCTGCATCTCAAACGAGAAGGGGAGGTCAGGACGAAGCTCATCGACCGCCCGCGCCTGCAGCCGCTCCCACACCAGGCCAATCTCGTCAGCGGGCATGTTCTCAACCGCCAGGGGCACTGCCTGGCTCGCGCCATCCACCGACAGTACGCACGCTCCGGTAGCTCCCATGGTCCCTGAGACATGAGCCAGCAGCGTTTGCGCCACCGATTCGCGCGACGAGGGCAGGCTGATCGTTTCCAAAACCCCGTAGGCAACGGACAGTTCCTGGTACGTCGCCGCCAGCTCGCGCACCGTAGCGGACATCTCCTGCTCGGCGTCCGCCGTCGCTTGCAGCGCCTCCGCCAGAGCTTTGACCACGTTCTCATCCGGCGGCTTGTGTGGCCCCCCCTGACAGGCTACCAGTTGCCCTCCTGCGTACTGCCCGCCACCCAAGGGGAAATGGTGGGCCCCACGGCAGTGGGCCCCTGCGATCAGCAGCGGACAGTCCGGCATGGTCGCGCAGGTCACTGCGGAAGGAGGCAGCAGCGCTGCCATCCGGGTACCATCAGCGCCGTACTGCGCCCAGTAGAGCCCCAGGGTCCCGACCAGAGCCGCCAGCGCCGAGGATACCTGATCTTCGCCGGTCCTCATCAACATATTGCTCACATCATCCAACTCGGTACTAAAGGCTTCTTTGCCCACAGAAGACGCGACAGGAACATGCTCCGAGCATCTGCGGAGCGGGCGAGACGCCCGCACTACGCGGGCAGTAAGGAGGGCTCCCGCCTACCCCACCGCATCCAATGCCGCCAGCAGTTCCCCCGGGTTCGGCGGCTTGTTCAAGATGCCCTGAACATACTCGCGCAGCGGTCCGAGCACCTCGTTGCCGGGCAGTACTCCCGTAAGCACATACAGCGGCGTTTCCGCCAGCTTGGGCACCGCCCTGAGCCTCCGGCATAGCTCCAGCGCCTCCATACCGGGCATGTTCACATCAATGATGATCACATCGGGCTGACTGATCTCCGCCAGCGGCAGCGCTTCCTCGCCATTACCTGCGGCAAGAACCCGCGCCTGCCGAGCCTGCTCCAGGATGCAACCCACCGCGCGCGCTATGAAAGCATCATCATCAACCACGAGAACCGTGCGTGACGCCCCTTCTGCTTGCATGGCAGCCCTCACGCGCTTCCTTCCAGGAGATCCTCAGAGGAAGCGAGCCGCATCCTTCCGATGTATGGCACCTGCAGGCAGAGCAGTCCCTCCTCCGCTACGAGCGTCATCTTCCCACCATGTGACTGCAACAGCGCCCGGGCTGAACGGTAGCCGAAACGGGTTGTATCGAAACTCGCCGGGCGTTCGGAGGCGGCAACAACATTCAGGAGCACGCTCTCGCCTTCCACTGCTGTCGAGAGACTCAACCGGGCCTTTGGCCCTGCCCATTCCGTCTGCGTCTCGATGGCGGCCAGCATTATCTGCCGCAGCACCGGACGCGACCAGATCAGTGGCAGCGGCGCCTCATCTGCCTCACGCACCACCGCGACTTCGTGCAACTCCAGGAGGTCCCGCAACTCTTCCAGCGCTTCGTCCACCACTTCGCCCAGCACGATCTCCTCCAACTCGCCGTCTGGTGGCGGGGCCGCCAGCGAGGCGAAATAGCTCCCCATACGGCCGAGGCGCCGGGCCTCGGCGATGATTGCCTTCGCATACTTCTCCCGCGTCTCCATATCCAGCGTCGTCAGCCACGCGAGGCACTCGGCATATGTGCAGATGGCGGTCAGTGGTGACCGCATGTCATGATTCACCTGCCGCGCCAGCTCCGCGAACGTTTCCTGGTCTGGGAAGTACTGCCCGTGTGCATCAATGATCATCCGCATAGTTCGATCCCTCAAAATGACGAAGACCCGGCTTGCCGTTAACATCATCGGCAGTCCGGGTCTTCACTTAAGAGACCTGAGCGTATTTTGAGTATTGAGGCAGCGGGCGGGACGCCCGCACTACGCGTGATCGGTGACAAGGGTCGGCGGGGTACGAGCCCCCGCACTACAGCCCGAGGGTCGCGGCGCGGCTACTTCACGCCGAGTTCGAAACCCCGAGGCTCCGCCAAATCCTTCATCACGATCGCTCCGGTTGGGCATAGCTGCTGGCAGAGCCCGCATCCGTCGCAGGCCTGCTCCGGGATCTCATAGGCCTTGGTGCCCTCGACCGGCGCGTCGTAGATACACACGCGCGCGCAGAGACCGCACTTGATGCACTTGCTGCTCTCGATGTCGGCAACCTGCCGCTTGATCCGGTCTATCTCGTCGTTGCCTTTGACCCGTCCGCAGACGTTGCCGCGGAAGTCTTCGAGCCGTTCGTAACCCTTGCGGTCCATGAACTCAGCCAGCCCGGAGAGCAGCTTACCCACCACCGAGTAGCCCTGCATCACGATGGCGGTGCAGGTCTGCACGAGTGTCGAGCCCGCCAGGATCAGCTTCGCCACGTCTGCGCCGTCGCTCACGCCGCCACTGGCTAGAATCGGCACCGGCAGCGTCGGCGATACGTCCGAAATCCAGCGCAACACATAATGAATGGACCAGGGCCCGCCGTGTCCCGCGTAGCCCCCGTGCATGATGGGCAGCTCGGTCTCAAGGTCAATATCCAGCCCTGTGAAGCGGTTGAACATCGTAACCGCGTCTGCTCCAGCCTCCGCCAGCGCGTTGGCCACCGCCCCCGGCTGCGAAAGCTGCGGGCTCATCTTGGGGATGGCGGGAATGGCCACGGCGTCTTTGACAGCGCGAAGCGCCCGCGTCATCTCCGCCATCATGTCGGCATGTGACATGATGTGGGTGCCGTGCGGGCACGAGACGTTCAGCTCGATCGCGTCCGCCCCTGCCTGCTCAACCAGCTTGGCCCCCTCGTTCCACCGCTCCTCGGTGTTGCAGTTCAGGCTGGCGATGATGGGTATCTCACACATCTCTTTGGCCCGCCTGATCTGCTCGGCGAACTCATCGAGACCATATACGTTGGCCTGTTCAAAGGAATACAGGCAAAACGACTTGTCCCGTCCCAGGCCATCACGAATGACGCGGAAGCGCGGTGTGGGTGAGTGCCGCGCAGGCTCGTACTGGAAGTAGCTCTTGATGATGGCAGCGCCACATCCGGCGTCCTCGCACCGCTTCAGCCGGTCAGCCGTTTCGGTGATCCCGGCCGCCGCCGCCACGATAGGGTTGCGAAGCTCTAGCCCGCAGCACTGAACGGATAGGTCAACCATGTGGTTCTCCACAAACGCAGCAGGCCGGATGTCTCCGGCCCCTGGTGATTCGGCTCTGCATCTCATACGGCAGCCTGACCCTGTGTAGGCCTAAGCCCCAAGGGTCTCCAGCACTGCGTCAGAGATGTCGAAGTTGGCGTAGACTTCCTGCACGTCGTCGTTGTCCTGGATGTCCTCGAGCAGCTTCAGAACCCTGGGGGCATCCTCATCCGATACTTCCTTCGTTGCCGTCGGAAGCTGCGTCACCTCGGCGCGCTCAAACTCCAGGCCCATCTCGCGCAGAGCGTCATAGACCTGCTGAAAGGCCCGCGCCTCGGTGCGGATCTCGTACATGCCGTCTTCTTCAGTGACATCCTCGGCGCCGGCGTCGACCGCGGTCATGAACAGTTCGTCATAGTCGGCCTTGTCGCTGGGGATGGTGAGGATGCCCTTTTGCTCAAACATCCACACCACTGCACCGGCCTCAGCCATCGATCCGCCGGCCTTGCGCAGGATGTTCCGCAGATCGGCCACGGTCCGCGTCTTATTGTCGGTGAGGACCTCGATCATCATCGCCACGCCAGCCGGTCCATACGCCTCATAGATGGCGTTTTCGTAGTTCACGCCCTCGATCTCACCGGTGCCGCGCTTGATGGCGTGGTTGATGTTATCGGCGGGCATCTCCGCCGCGCGCGCCTTGTCCACGATCAGGCGCAGTCGTGGGTTCATGTCAACATTGCCGCCGCCATCGCGCGCCGCCAGGGTAATCAGGCGCGACATTTTCGCGAAGACCTTCGACTTCTTCGCGTCCTGGCGCGTCTTGCGGTGCACGATATTAGCCCATTTTGAGTGTCCGGACATATGAGAAAAGCGCCTCCGTCAACAGCGATTAGTGATGGACAGTATATCACTGTAGGGCCTAAGGCGGCAAGTGCGCCAGCCACTGTGATCTATTGGAGCCCCTCGACTGACACATCATCGAGCCAAAGCGTGCCCTCACCCCGCTGGTAAATCGTGACTTCCACCTGCATTTGCCTGGCCGCAAGCGCCGCCGCCGGCGTCTTGGCCTCAAACGCAAGCTCCGTCCACTCTCCCCTGGGCAGAGGCGCGCCGAAGCCCATCGTGTCGTAGAACTCCCCGCTCTCGAGCTTCACCCCCGGGGCGGGCCGAAACCGCACGAAACCAGAGCACTCCCCGCTGCCCTTGTACCAGAACCGCAGCCGCAACCCCTGGGGCGGCGTGCACGGCCGGGATACCTGCCCATAGCACGAGCGGTCGCCATGTCCGGGATACCCCACCAGGCGCGCGGAAGAGCGCCCGGAGCGGCTGGCAGTGACATCCCGCGCCAGTGCAAAGCCCCCGCCACTCACAAAGGGACGCCAGCCATCCGGGTCCCCATCTCCATCGGCATCGAGTTCGAAGCTCAGGTTCGACAGTGCTCCTCCCACGTCCACACCGGGCCTCACGAAGGCATCGTCCACCCAGGCCGTTCCGCCCGTCCCCAGCCCCTGTCCTACCGAGATCTTCAGCAGCGCCTTCGTAGCACCCACCGGCCTCTCCCCTACCACCACAAGCTGCTGCCAGGCGGCGCTGCCACTCACCAACGCCGAGGGCTGCCCGGTACCCACGACCTGCCCATGGTCATCGAGCCAATGCAGGCTCAGTTGGACGCCATCCGGGCCGGTTAGCTCCGTTTTGATCCAACAGCCGAAACTGATCTGCTCGCAGGTGACAGGCCCGAGGCCCTGGCTGATCAGATAGCCACCGTGGCGCGGCAACTCCACCCGCAGCGAGCCCGCTCCGGAACGCTTCTCAGTCGTATCCACCGTCGCCTTGCCCTCGGCGAAGCTCACGCGGCCGCGCCACCCGGCCGGCAGTTCGTTTGGTCCGGCACTATCGAACCCCGGCGATTGGAGCGCAGGCAACTGGGCCAGGGACAGTCCTGGTAGCATCAAGAGGCAGATTAGAGCAATTGAGCGCAGCACTTTGGGTTGCACCTCGATGTGTATGGCAGCCAAGTTTCTCGGCACTACCGCCGGCTTCTCCAATGCCAGCCCTATCGAACCCGGTGGTAGATGAAGTAGTCAGTGACACCTGAGCAAAGGAAGCGTGTATTCGGCTGAATCACGGCATGCGTGGCGGGAAGGGGGTCCTGAAATGTGGTTCCATGCCAGCTGCAGTGGCCAGACAGGGTTGTCCACTGATGGCGCCTGCATCCTCGTGAACGCTTACTTCATTGCAGCCTTGGCGGTCCTACTAGTAGCGGCCTGCTCGCAGGCTATGGCCGAGGACCTGCCGCAGGGCCAGGAAGCTGTGGCCCAAGCCATGGAGCAAGCACTACCGAATACGGAACTAACAGCCGGAGCCACGGACGAGGTTCCGCCGCCACCCGAACGGTTGAGCTTCCGTGACACTTTCCAGAATGGCTTGAGAACGTTCGACGTCTCTGTCGGCACGATCACCCAGCATGACATTCCCTCGGGCCCCGTAGCAACCTTGACGGCGACCGCCTGGCGGTTGCGTGGCGGCGCTTCGAGAGCCCCAGACTCGAAAAGGGGCTCGAACTGAGCCTTTCGACCCTGGAGAATGGCACCCACAGCACGAGGGCGTGGGAGTTGGTGTACGCCCGGCGCCAGTACTTCCACGTCAGGAGCAACTACGCGCTCCACTGGAGCGTCGGAGCCGGTCTCTGCCACCTCACCAACCTCGTTCCGGAACAGGGCTCACACACCAACTTCACCGAGGAGGTCGGCGTGGGGTACATGCACCGGGCCGGTAGGCACACCGCGTGGACTGCAGAGTACCGGTTCACCCACATCTCCGACGGGGGGGCGCAATGACCCCAACATCGGCCTGAACTGCAGCATCTTTGCTGTTGGCTGGCGCCTGCACTATTAGCCTCTATTGCATCGGTACGAGCACCAGATAGTCGAGGTTGAGCAGGCTGGCCAGGCACGTCATCTCCAGGACGTGCTCCCCCGCCGTCAACTCCAAGGCCAGCGGCTGGCCCTGTGCGTTGGGTAACGCGAAAAGCCGCCACTCTTTCGGCGTTCCGCCGAAACCGTCGGTACTGGGGAAGCGATACAGCCGCGCCTCGCCCCCCAACGGCTTGCCGTCGACCGTGATCAGCCTGTCCGCCTGCGGCTCATGCGTTGCCCCCTTCACGACCACTTGGTACTTGCCGGCTTTGGGCACGCTCAACGTCCACTGCACGGACATGCCAGGAAGGGTCCAGTTGCCCATGCCCACACCGCCTGACAAGAAGGGCCGGTTCGTGTAGCGGCTTGGCGTGCCATTACTCGAGCCAGTGAAGGCCTCTGCCTCCAACATGACGGCTCCCGGCGCCGTTTCCGTCCCCGCCTCCGCAAACGGCACGGTCACCGGCTGGTCATTCTTGAGCAATCTCTCGAAAGCCAGGGAGACCCCCTTGGCGCTGGACCCGCGAACTGTGAGATTGTTGTGCGAGTTCAGCCACAATGTGTCTCCAGCCTTCGCCAGGCCGTTGTTGACTTGTACCGCGGTGCCCTGCGGGTACTCGGCTTTCAGCACCCGTACCGGCTGCGGCTGTGCTTCAAAGCTGCCCCAGGTCAGCGTTCCGCCCGTCCACCGGGACATGGTCTGCACCTGTTGCACCAGGGACTGGCCGTCCAGGCTCACCGACACCTGAGCCTGCGCTTGCTGCGGGGATCCGGGGTTAACCTCCAGCTTGTGCTGTCCTGCAGGTAGCTGCAGCTTCAGGCGCTCACCCGCGCAAGCATAGGAGGTCTGCGGCAGCGCCGTCCCATCCAGACTCAGCGTCTTTACTGGCTGCCGCACCAGCAGGTCCACCTGCGTAGGTGTCTCACTCTGATAGTGAACCGTCCGCACCTCGGCGGTGGCGTTGTCCTTGCCCTGAAGCTCCAGCGTCGCCGTCAGAGGCTGCTCGCTTTGCAGGATCCGGAAGTCCCCCTGCTTGTCGTTGAGGTCCAGCGACTTCGCGCCGATGACGCTGCCCACTGCTCCGTCATTCCACGGCCCAACCACTGTGAAGTTCGGCCCGCCATCCCCCAACCATGCCGCGACGACCCCGCCCGGGTTTGGGGTAGTGCCCCAGACCAGGAGCAACAGGTCGCCCTCAAGCTTGGCCTGGACCTCAAGGTCCTGCTCCGGCTCGCTCGTCCGGGCCGGGCGAATGAAGGTCACGAAGCGCATCTTCTTGCTCTTCTCGACGGTCGTGGCGCTGGTATGCCACTCATTGGCCGGCTTTCGCACAGAGGGCGGGGTGAACTGGTCAGTCTGTTCGAGCTTCAGGCCCTGAGGCGTGATGAACTTGACGAGGCACCGTGCCCCGCCGCGCGTGACAGTCACTTCCTGCTTGGCGGGGTCCAGCTTCATCTCCTGCTCGGCGTGAAGCGTCCAGGTGAAGGTGCTGGGCTCTGGTGCCTCAACCTCGTCCACGATGACAAAGCTGTTGGGCCGCAGGTACAGGATGTGCCGCTGGAACTTGCTCAGCTTGCCCTTGTATGCCGGCGTAGCATCGCCGAGGGCATAGTCTACCGCCGGGCTCGTGAAATGCTTCAGTATTCGGCCCTGTGCGGTCATGTCGAAGATCGGCTGGCCTTCGCCATTGACGAGGATATCGTTGTGGGCTTTGGTCTGTCGTGTGAAGCCAACGTCATGACCGCTGCCGTACCAGTCGTAGTAACCCGAGTCGATCAGCAGGGGTTCACCGTATGCATACAGCACGAAGCTGTTCTGGTCCGCATGCGAGTGGTTGTACGAGCCATACTGCGAGCTTTTGAAGGCCAGCATGACATCGTCAGCGTCGGACAGGTCAGAATGCATGGCGACCCAGCCGATATCCGGGAAGTAGCGTCCCTGCGGCAGGTCGGCCGGGGGCCGCGCCGGTACCGTCTCATCATGCCAGAGATAGCTGTACAAGCCGAATGAGGTCTTCCCAGGCATCGTCTGCGCATACCATTGGAAATACGGGTTGCCATATTCCCTGGCGTATCGTGCCATGTTGCTTTGGTCGGTGGCGTCAGGCGCGCCGTGGTTGCCGTCGCCGAAGTGGTGCCGGTCGTTCCATGGCGGGTGCATGTACAGCTTGTACCAGCCATTGTTGCGGGTGTACGCCTTGTCGTACATGTCCAGCCCCGTCGCCGACTTCAGGGCGTCGAAGAACACCCAGGCGAAGTGCTGGCTCCACTTCCAGTAGCCAACGCCCTGGCTCCAGCCCCCCTCCTCGCCCCCCCAGGGCGGGAAGACAGCGGGATAGGTCGCCGCGATGTACTTGAACCAGGTATCGGGTTCTTCGGATTCATGGGCCAGAGCTATGGAGATGATGCCCAGGTACCCGTAGGCCGTGATGCCATGGGAATCATACGGGTACTCGTTCAGCGACCGACCGTCCTCCGCAAAGTCCTTGTACAGCGTCCGCGCCCGAACCAGGATCGCCTCTCGCACTTTGTCTCGCTGCTCGGGCGTCATCAGATCCCAGCACCAGTCGTACGCCGTCGCCATCATCCACGCCATATCACGGAAGACCTGATCCTGGTTGCGGTAGGAGGTTGCCCCCATTGGATCCCACGTGGCCATCTCCAGCATCTGTGCAACTGCTGCGTCGCCATAGCGGCGATCACCGCTTAGCAGATACCCAAAGGCGAGGTTCTGCATGCGGTCGTTGGCGCTGCCCGCCATGCTCCGCAGCTTGTTGAGTTGCTGAACATCCGCATCGGTCAGCCCCCCGGCCCCCGGCGTCACGATATACTCGCGCCCCGGCTCCTTATCTATCGGCCTGGTGAGAAGCTGCTCCAGCCGCGGCTTGAAGCTCTCCCACCATGCCTTCTGCTTGTCTGCCATCGGCGCCCGGAAAGCCGCGAGGGTTGACGCGGTGGCATAGACCCGGGGGTGACTGGCGGGGATGGCCTTCAGCAAGTCCGCGGCTGCCGGCACCGGGAAGGGCACCGCGGCCGCCGTAACAACGAAATCGTTTGCCTGCCCCCAATCAGACGCCGCCCCAGCCTTGTCCAGACACCGCACCCTCCAGTACCACGTACCATTGCCCAGGGTCCGGCTGTGGCTGTACACGTTGTACAGGCAGTTGATAGTCGCCGTATCAGCGGCTGGGAAGTCCTTGTTCTGGCTCAGTTGCAGGTCGTAGCCTGCCGCTCCGCGCACGGGCGGCCAACTGAAGTCCGGCGGGTTCTGCAGCACTACACGACCAGCGGCAGGCCGCAGCGGCATTGCCAGCACTTCATCGACCTGCGTCAGCTTCGGCTTGTATTCATCCAGCGACTCCACACTGACGTCGTCATACCAAACCGTACCCTCGGTGCGCTGGTAGAGAATGACCTCCACCCGCGCCTGCCCGGCCTTCTGCGCCGCCTCAGGTACCGCGGTCTCAAACACTAACTCGGTCCAATCCTGCTTGGGCAGGTCAACCTTGAAGAAATCAGTGCCATACTGATCGTCTTGAACCACCACGCCGGGCGCCGGTCGGAAGCGCACCACCCCGTCCGCCCGGCCCGTCCCCTTGTACCACAGCCGCAGCCGCACGGCTTTTGACGGTGTGTAGAGCGGACCGACGTGCGTGATCGCCGCCCGGTCGGCCGCGCCAGCCTGTCCAGCCAGTTTCATCGAGGCTGCACCATCATGGGCCACCGTGGTATCACGGCTGATCTCAAAGCCCCCACCGTGGATGACCTTGCCCCAAGCGTCCGGCAGCCCGTCCTTGTTCTCATCCTGTTCAAATGAGCCATTCAGCACCAGCGCCGCCGGCGCCGCCCCTTGCTTGAAGGTGGCGTCATCAGCCCATACTGTCGAAGCCTCCGCCTTCAGAGCCTCCACCACAATCACCAGCAACGCGCCATCCGCCTCCGCAGGCTTGGAGCCTATGCAGGTGACTAGTGTCCAATCCTTCTCACCTGTGAGCGGCGCCGACGGCACGTCGTTTCTGACGATCTCATTGCCCCGCCTCCACTGGACGTATGCATGGGCGTTGGCCCCGGCCGCGAGCTTGGTCTTCAGCCAGCAGCCAAACGTATACATGCCGGGCTGCGTAACCGGCAGCAGTTGTGTCACTGTGGCCCGCGCTCCTGCCTGAAGCTCAATCCGCAACGCTGCAGTGCCACCGTGCTTGACCTCTGGGTCCATCGCAAGCTGGGCGGTGCCGGTGGAGATGTACTTGCTCCAGCCATCGGGCAGGCCATCCTTATTGGCATCTACCTCCATGCCCGGTTCCTTCAGGGGCAGTTCCGCCTGCGCCGAGGCCATGGTGACGAGCATCAGGGACAAGAGAATCAGGTGCAATCGGTACATTTTGGGGCTTCTTCCTCAACAGATTCATCGCGGCAAATATGGGAAAATGGCTTGGGCCGGAGGTCTTTCGATATTCCGGCCCGTGACGTCTGCTACTGCTTTCTGGCGAACAGCATGATCCCGGTCGTCTTGTGGTCCTTCTTCATGACCGTGACGCTGTACATCTTGCCATCTTCGTTCCAGGTTATTACGTCAGCACCCTGGACCGAGGCGGCGGTGCCGGCGTTTTTCGCGGCCTTGGCACCATACTTGTCCTTGTAGAACTTGGTGACTTTGTCGCGAGCATCGCTGGTGCTCAGTGCGGCCATCTCAGAGCCAGCCTTGGCATCAGACTGCTGCGCTTCCACCTTTGCGCCCGGGTAGTACTCAATGCCGACCTTGTTCTCCGCTGCGACGCCTTCAGAAGGCGTCTCTGCGGCTTTCTCCGCAGGTGCCGGAGTAGCGGCTGGTGCCTCCGCCGAGGGCATTACCGGTGGCGTTGGGGCCCCCGTCGCGGGCGGAGCCGTCGTACCAGCCGGCTTAGGACACCCACAAAGACATAACACTACCACCAGAACTGCTACGAGACCAAGTACACGAAGCATGTTGACCCCTCCAAAGCTTGGTTTGTTGCAGCCAGTCCGTCTGCCAGGGTGTCTTTGCCTCCTTTCGCCATGGTCAGCGACATCATCGGACAGAGCATCAGAAATCCCTCAGTTTCTTCCCCTCCGGGCGCATCAGCCCCGGCTGCTGCCAGTCACACACACAGTCAAGCAGTTCCCGCCGGCTCTTCTCGATCAGCCGCTGCTGGCTCTGCGGGATCGTCGCCGGGAAGGGCAGCCTATCGCTTGCCGCCAGATCAGCCACCATCGCCCCCGCCACTTCAGCCGTGCGTGCCAGCAGGTCGAAGTCCAGCACGTCCACCTGGTCATGCTCCGAATGATGGAAGAAGCGGCTACCAAAGAAGTTGCTGCGGTGGAACCAGATGCTGGGCACGCCCAGCATGTTGAAGGGGAACTGGTCTGAGAACGGAGACACATCAACCAGCACCTCGGCCACGAACTTCTGCTGCCGCAGGTGGTCGGCCACGAACTTCCGCATTCGCCTGTCTCCCACGCAGTACACGTGGTTCTTGCCCATCCATGAACCAATCGCATCGAAATTGAACATGAACGCGCTCTTGGCGGCCTGGTTCTGCGGGTGAATCACGTAGTTGCGTGCCCCCTCGGACAGGTTCTCCTCCCACCCGAACGTGGCGAACTTGATCGGCCGCAGGGGCTTGGCTGCGACCATCGCCCGCGCGATCTCAAGCACTACTGCGACCCCGCTGGCATCGTCCTCCGCGCCTACGCCCAGGGCCACCGAGTCGTGATGCCCGCCAAGCACGAGCGGCGGCAGTTCCTTCCGCCCCGGCAGCGTGGCCACGACGTTTTGGGAGTGTGACTGGTACGTCTTCATATCCAGCGTCAGGCGCGCCTGCTTCGCACCCTTGCGCAGGATGTCCCATGCATGAGTGTATGGAATCGTCGCAGTGGGGATGGTCATCAGATCAATCCAGCCGGCGATGAGCCCGGAGGCTACCTTCCACTCAAACGGGAACCGATCGTCCACATAGAGCAGTGCCGCCAGCCCGGACGTGCAGATCCGCTCCAGCCGCTCCACCGAGGCATAGGCCGAGCCGAATAGGAGACCGATCTTCCCCTTCAGGTCCTTGCCCTCGAAGTCCTGCGGCTGCGCCGTCTCGAGATACACGATCTCCGCCTCAAGCTCCCCCTCGGTGCTCGGGGACTGGGTGTTCGGTTGCACGGGGATGCTGATCCAGCGCCCGCCCGAGCGCACCTTAAGCTCCGCCTTGCCGCACGTCCACGCCACGCACGGGAACTCCTGTATCTCGGCTTCCAGCCCAATGGCGCGGAACTGCTCGGCAATATACTCCGCCCCGGCCGCTTCCTGCGGCGTCCCCGCCAAACGAGTACCAATCTCTTCGCAGAGAGCATTTAGATGTTGCTTGAGATGACCCGGCGCAACCTGAACAGACATCAGAGACCTCCAACATGGTGCAGACTTTGTGCCTGAGGTATTCCTGACGCTGCACGCAATACCTCTGCTGATTCGAGGAAGCAAGGCAGGAGAAGCCAGGGGGTGGCGGGAACGTTTCTGCAACGACCTGGCCGCACACCACCACGAGGGGGGACCTACCCATGTCCAGAGTGCTGTCGTTCATGTGTTTGGCGCTGCTGCTACCACTAACGGGGTGCCGCGTAGAGGTTCCGATATCGCCAAAGGCGATGCCGGCATCCACGCCTGCCGCACAGCCGTCGCAAGTGCCTGAGGAGACACCAGAGCAGTTCGTGGCCTCGGTACTGGACGCAAAACCGGAGACCGTTACTGGTTTCGCTGCTCGCCCGGCAAGGCTGGCCGGTGTGAGGGAGTGGACAGGCAAGGTGAATGGCGACTCGGTCAGCGTACTGAGCCCCATGAACGGCGTCTGGTCTCTGAGCCTGACATCGCAGATCTCGAGGCGTGAGAAGGGCACGACAACGCTGGAGCAGGCCAAGACGCTTGCCGAAACCGTGGCGCGCCGGCGGTGGCAGGGGGCCTTCGACCGCATGAAGCTGACGGAGGGCGAGAAGCTCCCTATGGGCAGTTTTCTGTTGCAGTGGGACGAACAGGTTGCTCCTGCTGTGAGCACCGGCAACAAAGTCACAGCCATGGTGAATTCTGCGGGCAAATTGCTCAGCTACGGCGAGCATCGGGCTTTGAAGCAGATAGCGCCGGAGCAGGTGAAGATATCGAAGGAACAGGCGATTGCCGTAGCCCAGAAACGCATGGCAAGCAAGCACGTGAATGAGATCATCAAGGGCGCCCGGTTGGTCCTGAGCAGTCAGCACTCCCCGGACCGGGGGCCCATCTGGTATGTTGAGAGCCAGATGATGATCAGGACGCCTGAAGGCAGAACGTCACCATCATTTGTGAACATGACTATGGTCGATGGCATGACCGGACGCATCGTCGAGATGCGGGACTTTGACCAACCAGCGCCGGGATCACGTCCAGGCAGTTCTACTACTCCTTGACAAGCCATGACCACCTGAATAAGATATGGCTTGGAACAGCAATACCATGAGAAATGACCTCTGCGTCTACTTCTGGGCTTGGCGCCGCTGCGGATAATCCGGGCGCCTGTTTTGCTGCTTTTTTGTAAACGTGTCGTAACCAAGCCGCAGGCTGCCCGTATCAGCCTGCGGCTTTTTTGATTCTGCACTACCGTATCCATGAAAGGGCCTGATGACGATGACCATTGAAGAAGTCTGTGAAGCCGGACGTTTCGGACGGTACGGCGGCTCCTATGTCCCCGAGACGCTCGTGACCGCCCTTGCGGAGGTTGAGGCTGCTTACAGTCATTACAAGGACGATCCCGACTTCCGCGCCGAGCTGCAGGCCCTGTTGACCGACTACGCCGGTCGGCCGTCACCCCTGTACCCGGCCAAGCGCCTCAGCGAGCGCATGGGCTGCCAGGTCTACCTCAAGCGCGAGGACCTCAACCACACGGGCTCGCACAAGATCAACAACACCCTTGGCCAGGGCCTGCTCGCCAAGCGCATGGGCAAGCCCCGCCTGCTGGCCGAGACCGGCGCTGGTCAGCATGGTGTCGCCACAGCCACCGTCGCCGCCCTTCTGGATATGCAGGGAGTGGTCTTCATGGGCGAGGAAGACGTGCGCCGCCAGGAACTCAACGTCTTCCGCATGAAGCTTCTGGGCACGGAGGTCGTCTCTGTGACCAGCGGCACGAAGACCCTCAAGGACGCTATCAACGAAGCCATCCGCGACTGGATGGAGAACGTGGACACCACCTACTACCTCTTCGGCACGGTCGCCGGGCCCCATCCCTTCCCGACCATGGTGCGCGACTTCCAGTCGGTCATCGGCTGCGAAGTCCGCGAGCAGTGCATGGCGAAGGCGGGCCGCCTCCCCACCAAGATCATCGCCTGCGTCGGCGGCGGTTCCAACGCCATGGGCATCTTCGCCGACTTCATCCCTGACACCGAGGTCGAACTCATCGGCGTAGAGGCTGGTGGCCGCAGCCTCGGCATCGGCGACCACTCCGCGGCCCTAAACTTCGGCAGCTACGGCGTCCTGCACGGCGCCGCCGAGTACGTCCTGCAGGATGAGGACGGGCAAGTTCTACCCGCCCACTCCATCGCCGCCGGCCTCGACTACCCTGGCGTCGGCCCCGAGCACTGCTATCTCAAGGATACCGGCCGCGCGCGCTACGAGATCGTCAACGACCTCGAAGCCGTCCAAGCCTTCCGCACGCTCTCCCAGACCGAGGGCATCATTCCCGCTCTCGAAAGCGCCCACGCGGTCGCCCAGCTGCTGAAGATGCAGGATGAACTCAAACCCGACGACGTCGTGGTAGTCAACATTTCGGGCCGCGGCGACAAGGACTGCGCCGAGGTTCAGGACATCCTGGACCGCGGTTAGTTCGCACGTCGTACGAGCGGCATCATCTGATATTTCGCACTTTGACAATTGGTCTTCCTCTAGGCTGCTCACGCTTGCGGCTACAGGCTTAGCAGGTGGTCGGGGTCGGGTAGGCCCAGGGCCTGGATGATGTCTCGTTGCTGCTCGGTCA
>JBDKRC010000138.1:0-4353 GCA_039683575.1 Armatimonadia bacterium
CGAACCCACACGGTTTCGTGGTGGGTTCGAGACGAACCCACCTACGCGTTGCTATATGAGCAGGCCGGGGGACGCTTCCCCCGGCTTGCTTTCGTCTCTACTGCTCCAGCAGCTTCACGGTCTCGCGTGACGCCGCTATCTTGTAGTACTCCTCGATGTTGGGCACCGTCGGCAGGATCCAGTTGGCCGCTGGGAAGCTGGACAGCGACACCTGCTTGTAGTGCTCCACCTGCTCGGGGGTGTACTGCGCCCACGACACCCCGTGGCCATAGATCCAGCAGTATTTGCCGCTGAATGTCCGCGCGGCGGCGAGCTGCTGACGGAACTCGCCAATCGGGTAATTCTCGCTCTTGTCAGCATACGAACCCGTGATCTTGTCCCCGTAGGTCTCCTTCTTCCCCGACCATCCCAGGAACTTGCCGTCCTTATCGGTGATCGCGCGGTAATACCCCAGCGGCCAGCAGCCAACCGCAATCGTGCCATACTTCTGCCACCAGGCCTTCACCTTCATGGGCAGCTTCTCGGTGGTCGCGTCTTTGGTGCCGACCACCCACTCGTAGATCGCCCACGGGTCACGCATGGTATAGGTGCTCTCCGTCAGCATGGCGAGCCCCTGCGTGTGGTTCGTGCGCATCAGCCCCTCGATCATCCCCGCCAGCAGCGAGTCGTACAGCGGCCCATAGTGCAGCGTCCCCTCGGGTAGCGTGAGCAGGTCAACCTTCGGATACTCCTTGATGACCGCCTCGATGATCGTCGCCCACCGTTCCTGGAGCTTGGCGGCAAACTCTTCCTTCGTGTGCTTGGTCAGGTCATAGCCCTTCCACGCCGGGTCGAACTGGTAGGCGGTGTACTCAGTGTCGATGGCAAAGCACGGGAAGCCCGCCATTCTGGCAAACCGCGCCGCTTCGCGGAAGTTGTTCGTGATCTTGTCATACCCCGCGTTGTCGAACGGGTCCGGCAGGTCGTTGTAGAACGCCACCTTCAGGACGTTGGCATCCACGCCGGCCTTCAGGCACTTGGCATTGGCGGCCTTGCACTCCTGCAGCAGCTTATCATCCTCACCCCGCGTCGCCGGGTCCTTGTCTGCCGCCCACACGTCGCTCCAGATGTCGGAATAGACGTTGTCGATGAACGCCCCCGCAAATCCCCGCGCGTGCCACTTCTCCGCGTCATCAGCCCACGACATCAGGTGGGTGCTGAAGTAAAGAAGCTTAGGCTGCTGACTCAGGGGCCGCTTGTCCGGCCCTATGGTCAGCCGCCCCTCCTTCGCCGGTTCGAGTGTCACATCATCGAACCAGATGACGCCGACCTGGCCCGAGCTATTCTGAACGTTGATCTCGGCCCTCTTGATGGGCTCAAAAATCGTGTTACGGAACGTGAACTTCTGCCACTGGTCAGTAACCTTGTAGCTACGCGAGTAAGCCGTTCCGAGATAGCAGCGCGCCAGTCCAGTCTTCCCCGGCTCAGCCTTAGCCCAGAAGCTGAGCGCATACGCTCCCTTGGCCAGCGGCACGTGGATGTACGCCCCGCCACGAGCGGCCGAATCGAGGTTGATGCCCTGCAGCGAGGCCTTTCCGCTATGGGCCACGGTCGTATCCACCTTCTGCTCGCCCTTAGCCCCGTCCGGCCCCCATTGATAGCGCCCCCAGCCCACGGCCCAGCCAGCCTCATCCAGTTCCTCAAATCCGCCGTTGGGGATCAGGTTGTCGGCTGCGATGACAGGAACCATCAGCAGCATTGCGAGCAAAACGAGCAGCACTTTCATTGCATTTGTCCCTTCATTGTCAGAGGTTCGAGACATATGAGAAGACATGGGCCGCAGGTCACGATGAATGACGTGCGGCCCAGTCTGTGCTTTGCTGAAGAGGGACTCAGTCAACTTCGATTGAGTACATTCGCGCCGGCACGCCGCCGAATTTCATCCACTTCGCATGGCCATCGAAGAACACAAAATTCGAGCCATCATTGTGGCGGGAAATGGGCGCGTTGCCGAAGGGCAGCATCGCCTGATCCACGGAGGCGTCGCCGTTGCCCGGCCAGTTCACGTTGCGCGGACCGGGCCGCCCGCAGTTCGCATCAAAGAGCATGATCGTCTCGGCGGGCAAACCGATCTGGGCCATGGGCCCGCCGTCAGATATGTTGAGCTTGTCGCCGTTGAAGTAGCCGAGATTGCGGCCATAGGAGTGGATGTTCAGAATGACGTCCGTTGATGCGCTGATCCGAGGCCTGGCCACGGAGTCACTCGGACAGACAAACACCTGGCTGTTCCTGATGTACGGATAGTATAACTCGGCGAAGGTCAGGCTGGTGAGAGCGCCGGTGATGGGCGAGGGTATGAAGTGTTGGTTGGGAATGGTGCGACAAAATGGAAAGCGCTCGTCATAGTCCTGCACATACTGCATGGCGGCGAGCCCAAGCTGCTTCATGTTCGAGAGACAACTGGACTGCCGGGCCTTCTCGCGTGCCTTGGCGAAAACGGGGAACAGGATAGCGGCGAGAATCGCGATGATCGCGATTACAACCAGGAGTTCGATCAGCGTAAACCCGCGTCGGAACATGGCAAGGCTCCTTACGTGAGATGTTGTCGAACCGCAATCTTGCTACACTATTCCCCCCATCCTGCCGATCTCCTGCTCTCAAGCCCGACCGGCGCGAGGCTGCAGCCTGACCCAGACCATGATCTGGGCCAGCAGCGACAGCAGAACGACAACTGCCCCGACGAGGAACGGTGCCTGAAGATTGATGTACTGGGCCGCGAATCCCCCGAGAAATGGCCCGGTCACAAGCCCGGTGCCCATGATCGCCTCATGCAGCCCCGCCCGCTGCCCCCGCCGCTCCGGCTCGGACATCATCGCATACGTGATGCCGGCCATGTACACCACGCCCAAAGCCGCGCCGATGACGGTGAACGTGGCAGCGAACACCCACGGATTGCCGGTTAGGCCGCTCAGAACCATCGCCCCAATGACCGTAACCATCGAGACCCCGAGTGGCCAAAGACGGAACTGCCAGCCCGTCGTCAGGCGCGTGATGAAGAACGTCAGTCCCTGACCTCCCGCAAGTACAAAGACGAGAAAGCCTATGAGACGTTCGGAGTAGCCAATGGTCTTGGCGAGGTTCGGAAATGCCGTCCCGATGAGGCCGCGGCAGAACGATAGGCCCAGGACCCCGCACCACGACACCAACAGGAACGCCCAGACCCGGCTGGTATCAACGTGGCTCGGCGGCGCGATATGCGTGTCAGCCGGAGGGGCCGTGGGAGTGAATACTGCAATGAGCAAGCACACCAGTGCGACTCCGCCGGCGGCGCCGAAGGTCGCAACATTCCAGGACTCCCAGGCTATACCGGCCACGAGCGGCCCCGCCATCAGGCCGCCTGTCCACGCGATGTTGAACAGACCCAGATGACGGTTGAGCAGGCGTGCGCTGCCGCCGCTGAGGTCGGCCAGCCAGGCCTCGACGGGCGGCCACAGCAGGCCCAGCCCCGAGCCATAGGCCAGCGCCAGCACCAGAAGCTGCACGATGCTGGTCGAGGCAGCCATACCGAACCAGGCCACCATGCAGATGGCGCTGGCAATGATGGTGATGCAGCGGCGGCCCCAGCGGTCCGACAGGTGGCCCGAGAGCAGCGAGATGGGGACATAGATGACGAAGATGGCCGTGCCAAGGAACCCGAGCACCAGCGGCGAAGCGCCCAGTTCCTTGCCCCGGAACTGCAGCGCCAGCATCGCACACGCCGCGCCCACATCGATCAGAAACGAGGCGAGGACCAGTCGCTTGGCGGGGGCGAAGAGACGGTCAAACCGAGGCCGGCGCAGGACGCTCATGAACTGGCGGGATTCCACAGATGGCGGTTGTAGGATGAGTACAGCAGTTGGGCGATGATCGCCAGACCGAAGACGGCTGCGCAGGCGGCGAAAGTAGCGTGGAGTCCCAGGGTCTCACCGATCACGCCACCCAGCAGCGGCCCGATGACCGAACCGGATCCCAGGACTGCCTCGTGCAGTCCGCTGCGCTTGCCACGGCTCTGCACGGGTCCCTCGAGGGAGTACATCAGGCTGCTAACATACGTCACGCCGGCACAGCAACCGGACAGAATGAAGGCCAGGGCAAACACGTACTGGTTGGAGGTGAGGCCTGCCATCAGCATCCCGACGATCCCGACTATCTCGGCGCCGATCAACGCCCGCAGATGATAGTGCCAGCGGTGACTTAGCCGCGCCAGACCAAAAGCGAACACCTGCGCGGCGCTGATGGTAAAAACGAGCACGCCAACGGTCATATGCGAGAAGAGCAGTTCATCCCCCAGCTTCGGGAACATCGCCGAGACGGTGCCCCGGCAGTACCAGCTTG
>JBDKRC010000139.1:0-2667 GCA_039683575.1 Armatimonadia bacterium
CCCTTCGCCTCCACCCGCACCAGGTACGTCCCCGCCGGCACCCGCGTACCGCTGCCGCCCTTCCCATTCCAGGCCAGCGACGTCAGCCCCGCCGGCAAGTCCCTCTCCCCGAGCTCCGCCACCACCCGCCCGGCGATGTTGCAGATCACCGTCCGCACCGTCGCCGCGGAACTCAGGTTCACAGTGACCTGCGCCCCAGCCGCCGTCGGCGCCGCCGCCACACTCACCGCGGCGGCCGCCGCGGCGGGCGCAGTCTTGAACCAGTAGTTCTCGCCCCAGCCCAACGTCCGCCCACCGACACACACGATCCCCGGATCGAGGTTGATCCGATAGTAGGTATCTGGCAGCAATGCCGCCTTCGGACGCAGCTTCACCTTCCGCTCGGCCGTTACCCATGTCATCACGGCCGGCACCACCGTCGTCCCACGCTTAAGCTGCACTCGCGTCGTCACCGAAGCCTGCTGCACCGGCCACCGGAAACTCGCGAACACGCACGTCGTCACCGGCACGCCGTACGTCTTGGGTGCCGGCGTAAGCCCCGCCATGCTCACAATCGTCGCGCTGCTCCCGATCTTCCACGCGCTGGTCGTCACCCCATCCGACGCCTGCGCCCGCACCCGCCAAGTCTCCCCGATCTTCACCCTCGCCGCCGGCAGCGTCTGCCCGGTGTAGCTCCACGCCTCCCAGGTCCCATCCGCCTTCCGTCTCGCCCAATGATACCGATACGTAATCGTGCGCCCCGCCGCGCAAGTCGAGCCGCTGGCCGTCCCCACCAAATCCTCCGGCCCCGGCGCAGTCGGCGCAATCGCCACCGCCGTCGGCGCCGTCGGCCCTGTCGGCGGCCCCGATTTCGACGCATAGGCGGTATTGCCATCAAACCCCATGTTGACCCGCCCGCCGTTGGGCGTCGGCTCCTTCACGAACTCCGACCCCGGATCACCGGCATCAATACACGGGCTGGTCAAAGTGTCATTCACCCACACGGTGCCATTCCACCGCCCCGCCTTCGACTTGAGCGCGAACTTCCCGCTGGCCGCACTGGCGAACCTCGGGTCCACCGAGAGGTTACCGCTCGTCCCGGTCTGGCTGGGCCAGTTCACATAGTCGCCGCCAGTATTGCCGTACACATCGCAATAAGTGATGACTGGACCGGAGAACCAGAGGGGATTCTCAGGCACACGCGCATATAACCCTCCCCCCGTGTTGAAGGCGATAATGGTGTTTTGGATGGTCGCCACGTCGTCGCCGAAGCAGTACACGCCTCCCCCTCTGCTCGCGAAGTTGCCACTGATCGTGTTATTGGTCAGGGTGGCAGATCTACCACAGTACACGCCGCCTCCTTCCTCCGCCGAGTTGCCGCTGATGGTGTTGTTGATCATGGTCGCCCGCCCAGAACCCATATCCACACCGCCCCCGCATTTCCCGGAGTTACCGCTGATAGTGTTGCCGATCAGGATCACCTCACCATCATCATGCAGTTTGATGCCACCACCGCCGCCAAATTGGTATTCTGCGGTCGCCGTGTTGCCGCGAATTACGTTGCTGATCAAGGTCGCGCACCCCCCCGCGTAGTGATACACGCCACCCCCGTTGGCTGCCGAGTTGCCGCTGATAGTGTTATTGGTCAGGATCGGAGAGGAGTATCCCTCGCATCTCATACCACCGCCGTTGGCACTCGCCGAGTTGTTGGCGATGGTGTTGTTGGCAATGACTGGCGAGGAGCTCAAACAGATCACGCCGGCCCCGAATGCCGCTCTGTTGTTGCTGATCGTGTTGTTGGTGATGGTGGGCGAAGCGCCATCGCAGCACACGCCGCTCCCCCCGCCGAAGGTGCCTGTCAGCGAGTTCCCGCTGATGAAGTTGTTTCTAATGGTCGGTGCGGAATTGAGGCAGTAAATGCCGCCGCCCAGGTACGAATACTCGTCAAGCATATCATTGTATTCCCCTATGCCGCTCCCGTTAGTGATCGTGAACCCATTCAGCACCGAAGCCGCCGTCTCCCCTGATTTGAACGTCACCACGCTGCCCTTCTGGTCGCCATCAATGATCGTCGCCGCCACCACGGCCGCGCTGGTCGGATTGCTGCTCTGCACGATGATGCGCTTGCCCTTGAAGTCTATGTTCTCTTTGTAAGTCCCCAAGGCCACCACCACCACATCGCCATTCCTCGCCAGATTGATCGCTGATTGGATGGTGGGATAGGCTGCGGAAGGCACGTTCCTGGTCATCGCCCATCCGGCACCCGTCGCCACAGTCAACATCAGGCACAGTGCAAGAGTCCTACGTAGCATTGAGATTTCCTCCCTCGAATAACATCCCAGGCACCTTCGACGATTCACCATCCCATTCCTCCCCATCCTTCCATCCTGCAAATCCCGCCGTTCGATCCTGTCCATCCTGTCCTCTCTCTCTCCCTCCTCAATGCCCCCTCAGAACCAAACAGGCGCGACCTCCGAGGACGCGCCTGTCTCATCTCAGCCGTCAGTTGCGCTCACCGTATCTGCAACGCCGTCACCGCCGTCGCCTGCGCCCCTTCACTCCCCTTCGCCTCCACCCGCACCAGGTACGTCCCCGCCGGCACCCGCGTACCGCTGCCGCCCTTCCCATTCCAGGCCAGCGACGTCAGCCCCGCCGGCAAGTCCCTCTCCCCGAGCTCCGCCACCACCC
>JBDKRC010000140.1:0-8800 GCA_039683575.1 Armatimonadia bacterium
GGGTAGGTGAGCTTCCACTGCCCCTCCTGCCGCTGTGGCGCCAGGATAGCGACCCCGTCCTTGGTGTACACCCGCCCTGGCTTGATGCGCTGCAAGGCCAGGCGCTGCCGCTGGTTGTACTTGCTGGCGTTCAAGGTCGGCGCCATGACGATCTGCCAGTACCCGAGCACGAGCGCGATCAGCACAAAGCCCCACAGGCTGATCGCGAGCAGCTTCCGGATGTTGGGAGAGTAGTCGGTCATGAATGAGTTATGGCGCGCCAATACGTATTGCGGTCACGCGGAGGCCCTAGGTCTCGGCCTCTTCCGGCACGGCGTCGCGGGATATGACCAGCAGCAGCCCCAAGGCGATGAAGTTCACCACGATCGAGGTCCCGCCGTAGCTGATGAAGGGCATTGTGATACCGGTCAGGGGGATCAGCCGCAGCACTCCTCCGATGATGACGAGGGCCTGCAGCGCGAAGACGGCGCCAAGGCAGGTCGCCAGCAGCGAGGCGAACTGGTTATTGGCCCTCATCCCCAGATCAAAGCTCCGCGCCACCACCAGCACGTACAGCAGCAGCACCGACAGCGTGCCTACGAGCCCCATCTCCTCGCCGATGACGGCATATACCATATCGGTCTCTGCGGCCGGTATGGTTCCCGGGAAGCCGTGCCCGAGCCCCACCCCGGTCAGCCCGCCAGAGCCCAGGGCGAACAGGCCCTGCAGTATCTGGTATCCGTTGCCGGTCGGGTCCGCCCACGGGTTGATCCAAATGTCGAAACGCTGCCGCACATGTCCGAAGAGGTAGTAGGCGCCGACCATCCCCCCCACAAAGAGTATCAGGCTCAGCAGCGCGTAGGTCTTCCGGCCGGTGGCGAGATAGCTGACCGCCACGAACAGTCCCAGGAACAGCACTGCGGCCCCAAGGTCCTTCTGCAGCACGAAGGCGCCGAGGAAGAACAGCACCACGAGCAGCAGCGGGCCCATGTGCTTGAGGCCGGCCAGGAATACACCTGGCCGCATGGAAGCACGAATAATGTCGCCTTTTTCAGCCACATAGCCGGCCAGGAACAGGCTCATCAGGATCTTGGCCAGTTCCACCGGCTGGAACATGAAGTAGCCCTCTACTCCCAGCCAGAGCCGTGCCCCGTGGCTCTCGCGGCCCGCGACCATGGTGATGATCAGCAACCCAAGCGCCACGGCGCCTGCCGTGTACTTGTATGGCGCGAGATCGCGGACGTCGTCTACAAGCAGATAGACGCCCGCCATGGCCGAGAGCCCAAGCAGCATCCATAGTATCTGCCGCGACGCCAGGTCGGGATTGACGCGCCAGAGCACGATGATACCGATGCCGGACAGCAGCGACACGCAGGGCAGCAGCAGACGGTCACGGCTCTTGCCGCCGACCTGCAGCAGCATTGCCGCCAGGATGAAGCCGGCGCTGACTGCCGTCACGCGTAGTGCCCGCAACGGCATCTGCTGCATCGCCACGCACACGAGCGCCATCCCCAGCACGCTCACAAACGCACTGAAGATCAGCAGTGACAACTCAGACCGACGCCCGGGGGAGATTATCGTCCGCCTCACTGTGTACCGGCGTGATATTCGAAGACAGCGGTGCCGATGCCGACCCGATCCCCCTCGCGCAAGGCCACATCGGTGGTAACGCGCTCGCCGTTGTGGAAGGTGCCGTTGGTGCTGCCGCGGTCCCGCAGCAGGCGCTGGCCGCCCTGCAGGAAGATCAGGGCGTGGTGTCCGGAGCAGAACTTGTCCTTCACAACGACCCCATTGTCCTCGGCCCGGCCTATGGTAACGGCTGCGGTCAACTCGACAGTCTGTCCCTGCGACAGGCTCGACTCCCCCGCGTCCTGGACCAGCAGGTAAGCTCTGGTTCGCGCCGGCGCCGGCTCGAAGGCTGGTAAGGCGCCGGGGACAGCCGCTGCCGGCGGGGGCACCAGGGTCGGCTGGGGGGCAGCAGCCACTGACGGGGCCGCTACCGCGGCCACCTGGGGCGCGCGGCGAGGCTCAGTGCCCATCTGCGCGAACAGGCCTTTGAAGGCCCAGTACAAGAACAAGTAGATGAGCCCCAGAAACAGGTATTTGGCGAACAGAATGATGATGCCGAAGGCCATTCCCAAGGCCATGCACCTCGAGGCGCAAGTTCCTCACCGGAGGGAAGTTACGCTGAATGATACCGAAGCTGCACCAGCCCCACTTCCACCAGGTCTCCATCGCGCAAAAGCGCGCTGCTCACCGGCTGGCCGTTGACGAAGGTCCCGTTGGCGCTATCCAGATCCCGCACCTGGTACTGCACGTACTGCCACACTATCTCTGCATGATGCCGCGACACGGCCGAATCTTCCAGCCGAATCTCACAGTCGCTTCCGCGGCCGATGACCATGTTGGGGCCGAGATCGAAACGCTTGCCGCGCTCAGGCAGCCCTCCGTCGATCGTGAGCCATGCTTCCGGCGGCGGCGCGAACTCCGCCTCCGCCTTCATCTGCCCGCGTGAAAGCGTCTCGCCGGCATAGAGGTGCACCTGCACCCGCGGTCCCACGCGAAGCCGCTCGCCTGCCGCATAGCCTGCCAGATGCTCGGCCAACTCGCGCTCCAGCGCTGCCAGGGCGCTGGACAACTGCTGGTATTCCTCTGTGCTCAGACCGAGACTATAGACGTTCGGCGCGAAGGAGCCTTCGGGTGTGAGGAGCCGTGCCTGATCCATGGCTTTGCGCAGTTCGGTGGCCATCTCCACCGGCTGCAGCTTCTCGGGAAACAGGTGAGCAAACGGGGCTTCCACAGCCGCCCGCAGAGCTTCTTCGAGTTTGCGGAGCACGGGCTTGCCTTTCGGAAGTTGTGGGAGACAGGAAACGTCGTGGACTGGTTCAGGATTATAGCAGAAGCGGTCCCTGTAAGGCAATCTCGGCACAGGCTCAGATTCCCACTGACCCGGCACCTTGCGCACGTCAGGGCCTCGCCCCGCCCGCGGTTGACTCCATCCTCCCCCATCCATATAATTCCGCTAGAGCTTACGGCTCTGCTAGAAAGGGTTACCACCGTGAGAGTAGTTGTACAGCGTGTGTCCGAGGCTGCCGTGGACGTCGATGGTGAGGTTGTCGGGCAGATCGGACAAGGACTGTTGGTTTTGGTAGGCTTTTGCGGGGGAGACGACCAAGCCGCGTTGGAGTGGATGTCGCAAAAGCTCCTGGGTCTGCGGCTGTTTGAAGACGAGCAGGAGAAGATGAACCTCTCGCTTCAAGATGTCGCGGGCGAACTCCTCCTGGTGCCGCAGTTTACCCTCTACGGTGATTGCCGCAAGGGCCGCCGCCCCAGTTTCACTGAAGCCATGCAGCCCGATCAGGCGTCCTTGCTCTTTGACCGATTCTGTGAACTCTTCTCCGCCGCCGGTCTACCCCCACAGCGTGGCGTCTTCGGCGCACACATGAAGGTCTCGCTGCTTAACGATGGCCCGGTCACCGTCATCATAGATACGCCACAATAGGAAGTGATATGTCCCGTCGTCGCCGTCCGTCAAACGAAACCCTCCGCAACCGCCTCATCGCCCACGCGCGAGTACGCCGGGCTGACACGCTGGCCGAGAATGGCATTCTCGAGCACGCCATAGACGACTATGAGAAGGCCGCCGAGCTTGACGGCCACAACGCGGACACGCGCGTTAAGCTGGGAGACGCCTATTTCGAGGCGGACATGCCGCGCAAGGCCTACATGGCCTACCGCAAAGCCCTGAAGATCCACCCCCGCCACGCTGAAGCCAACTTCTGCCTTGGCGAGTTCTTCTACACCATCGGCCGGATTCGTTCCGCGGTGCAAGCGATGGAAAGAGCCGTCGCCTGCGACCCCGAGCGGCACTGGTACGCCTGCCGCCTGGGCGACCTGTACGTGCTCTTGGCCGACTACGACCGCGCGCGGGTGCATTACGAGCGGGCGGTTGAACTGGCCCCCACTGAGGGTTACTACCACTACAAACTTGGCGAGTTCTGCATCCGCACCCGCGACTTCTCCGGCGCCGTCACGTCATATGAGGAAGCGGTCCGGTGCGCTCCTGTGGATGACTTCTACGCCGCCCGCCTTGCCGCGGCCTATGTGCGCGAGCAGGTCTTTGAGCGGGCGCAGGCCATTCTCAGCCGCGCAGCGCATATCGCCCCCGACAATCCCGTCTATCGATACGCTCTGGGCGACATCTGCCTCCTGATGGCAGAAGACGACCGCGCCGAGCGTCTATATTCGGCCGCCGGACCGTTGGATGAGTACTACAGCGACGGCCTCCGCCGCTGGCGCAGCCGCGCCGGGCTCATGGCGCTCGATGACGCCGGTCTCATCCCCACGACCTCCACAGACGAAGAGCCCGACTTTGAAGAGGACGAACGTTAGCATGAAGATCGAGACCCTCGCCCTCGGACCGCTGCAGGCAAACTGCTACATTCTCAGCGAAGGCAGCGACTGCGTCATCATAGACCCGGGCGGCGAGCCGCAGCATTTGCTGGACCACTGCCGCAAGGGTAACCTGCAGCCTTCGCTCGTTCTCCTCACTCACGGCCATGTGGACCATATCGCCGCCGCCTGCGCCCTCAAAGCCGCTGGCGCCACCGTCCTGGCCCACGAGGCGGACCATCACTTTGTAGAAAACCCCCACCCGTACTTCGCGCAGATGGTCGGCGGCCTGGAGGCGTGTCACGTTGATGGCAATCTGGATGATGGCCAGCAGTTCACCGTCGGGGACACCACCCTCACGGTGATCCACACGCCCGGCCACTCCCTTGGCTGCGTCTGTCTCCTAGGCCCCGGTCTTGTCTTCACCGGCGACACGCTCTTCGCCGGAAGCGTCGGCCGCACGGACCTTCCCGGCGGCGACTGGGCGACGCTCGTCACCTCGCTCAAGCGCCTCATCGACGTAACCACGCCTGAAACCATCATCTACCCCGGCCACGGTCCGCAATCCACCATGGGCGAGGAAGCACAGAGCAACCCGTTCCTGCAGGAACTCGACTAGGCCTACCTATACAAGACAAACGGGAACGGACCTGAAGGCCCGTTCCCATTTTCGTTTTCGTCAGCTTGCCCTACTTCTCCCGAACGACACTCAGCGCCGCCTGCGGGTCAAGCGAGAACCACCCCGACAACTCCTCGCCCTGCTTAATCCAAAGATCATCCGTAATTCCGGTCTGTGCCGCCTCCGGCACCAGCTTCCACACCCCCGCCTCGTTGGCGCCCACGTTGACCGTCTGCATGTCCACCGTCTTGTCGGTGCAAGCAAACGCTGTCACCTTGCGTCCGTCCGGCGCATACAACGTCCCGGCGCAAGTCTCGCCCGGAGCATCCGAAGCCATCCACATGCTGAACTTGGCCACTCCCGCGGGCACCCCGAAGTAGAGCGGCGTCGTCTTGCCCAGCAGGTGAAGCCCCTTCTCGTCTGTACCACCGTAGACCGTCCAGGCGGCATTGCTGACCTTAACGGTCAGGCTGTATGAGCCTGCGCTCGTGATCACCTGATAGTAACCAGCAATGTCGCCGGCCAATGTCAGCGGCGTCTCGGTGGTAGCCACGCCCTGCTCGACCAGCTCGCCCTTATCATTGTAGACTTGCAGCTTCACCAGTCCGCCGCGGACCGTCATAGAGCTGAAAGCTACCTGCACGGGCCCGGCGCCCGTAGGCTTGAGTAGGATGCGCTGAGGCCCGCGAAGCAAGAAAGGCGTCACTTCCTGCGAGTTGGGCACCCTAAGGGGTTCAACCTTGAACTTCGCGTCGGCCCCGGCGGCCTTAATGACGCTTGTCGGGGTGAGAGCCATGGAGCCGGCTGTGGTCTTCAGGAAGGCAAAGAAGTCGGGATCACTCTTGTAGAAGCTTGACGCCTGGGGATTGTCCAGAAGCTTGAACTGGCGCAGATTCCAGTGCAACACCGTCATGTTGTCGCCCAGCATCTGCAGGCGAGCCTTAGCTTCCGGGTCGGTGATCTTCGCTTCTGCCGTACGGTACAGCCGCTCCAGCTCCGGGAAGTCCTTGGCGTACACGTCCTTGAGACGCCGCTCGCTCAAGTTGTATGTCTCATTGTGATTGGCGTTGAAGTACTTCTCGGTGTCATCGTCGAGCAGCAGGTAGAACTGCTTCATCTCCGGCGCGCCCTCGGCATATGCCTTCTCGATGTACTCGCTGAAGAGCGCGTCCACGTCGGCTTCAGGATTCCACGCCAGCTTCGCCAGCAGGTAGTTCATTGGCCCCGCATAGCCCCAGGCCGGGTTGCCGTACACGTAGACGCCCTTCATCTTCGCCTGCTTGAGCCGCGGGTAGAGGAATTTGAGGATCTTTAGCCCGGGCGGGTTCATCGCCCCCATCTCGTTGTGTACGCAGTTTGGCAGGTCATAGTAGGCGATCTGGTCGGTGACCTTCAGCCACTGCGGTACCAGCTCATCCCATTGCTTCTGGATGTCAGGCCGGTAAAGCGTGAAGCCGTAGTCGAAGCTAGGCGCCCACACCAGGAACACATTTGGCGCCAGCTTGAAGGGCTTTTGGGGTGGGTAGACGTAGTCGGCATAGACGTAACCCGCCAACACCTTCTGGGGGTACTTCTGCGCGACGATCTGGGCTACTTTGTTGTAGAAATTGATGATCGCCGGGGTCACCGAGAGGTCACCATACGGCGTCTTCTCGTAGAGGGCGGTGCAATTGGCGCACATGCACCAGCCGGCGCTATCAGTCGGGGAAAGCGAATAGCACGTGCTCTGAGGGTTGTCGTCGAAGTACTTGATGGCGCGCGCAGCGAACTCACGAATCGCTCCCTCGCTGGTCGCACAGAGCTTGAAACGGTCGTCGGCCGGCGGCATGCGCTTGCCGCCGTTTTCGGCGAACCATTCCGGGTGCGCGTTGTAGTCCTGAAGAGTGAAATGCTGCCAGTTGTGCGAGTGGTTCAGAAACAAGCTGTACCCCAGCCGCTCGCGCGCCCACCACTGCTTCGATGCCGGTGTCCGCTCCTGGGTATAGGGTACGCGCCGGTTCAGAAAGAAGGGGGCCTCGCTCCAGTCAGTGTCCGCAACGGTCAACGCCTCGAGGTGTGGCACATAGTCACCGTGCGCCCCAGGCATCAGCCAACGAACGCCCAGGAAGCGCTCGATGAACGCATAGACACCGTTGGCCGTCCCGTTGCTGGTCCCGCCCTGCGGCGTGAACTCCCCATTGCCAGTGTCTGGCCCCAGGATGAAGACATCACTACCCCGGTTCACGACTCTGAAGCTCTCAAGCGGCATCTTCTCGGCTTTCAAGGCCTGCGCCGCGGCTGCGGAGTTGCTCCCCAGGGCAATCATCTTGGGCTGTGGCGCGTTTACAATCGCCAGCTTGGCCCCGGTGACGGCCTCAACATATCGCTGCAAGTCCAGTGCAGCCGTCTTCACCGAATCCGGCGCGTCGGCCTGGTGGTAGATTACGTAATCCGACCGCCCCGCCTGTACAACTTGCAGGGGCACGGCACATGCGACACCGAGTACGATCGTCACCATCACCAGCGAGAGCATCAGCCTCATGATGAGCCTCCGGTCAGAATGTCTGTACCTCAGAAACAACCGTCAAGCACGCCAGGTTTCCTGCCGGCACAACCTATAATGGCCAGGAGTTCACAGGGAACTCCTGGCCATGGTAGAGCCGAAGCTCGAATTGCCATAGTAGCTGGGCGCGTCTGGCGCTCAGGGCACGTCTTAGCGCTTCGAGAACTGCTTGGCGCGGCGGGCGCGGCGGAACCCGGCGTGCTTGCGTTCCTTGGTCCGCGGGTCGCGCGTCAGCAGCCCCAGCGGTCCGAGAATAGCGCGGTTCTCAACGTTGTCATCGATGAACGCCTTGGAGATGCCATGGCGTACTGCGCCGGCCTGCCCGCACTTGCCGCCGCCCTTGACGTATGCCTTCACGTCAACGCTCTCTTCTGCGTCCATGGCGCGCAGCGGCTGGAGGACTTCCTGCACCAGCTTCTCCCGCGTCAGGTAGTCGGCCGGAGAAAGCCCATTGATTGTGATGACGCCGGTTCCCGGCTTGATCCATACGCGGGCCACGGCGTCCTTGCGCCGACCCGTCCCATAGCTGGTATTCTGAAGCAACTTTCTGCCTCCTTGATTCCTCAAACCCGTCAATTCAATGGAGGGACCGAACCAAGACCGTCTGCGGTCTCATCGTCGCCCGCCTCCGCACAAAATCCTACAGTTCCAGCGGCTTCGGCTGCTGCGCCGCGTGCGGGTGCTCGCCGGCGGCGTAGACCTTAAGCTTGGTGAGTTGCTGGCGGCCGAGCACGTTATGGGTCAGCATGCCGGCCACGGCCTCGCGCACGAGCTTCTCCGGCGCGCGCTTCACGT
This sequence comes from Armatimonadia bacterium, assembly GCA_039683575.1. Lineage (GTDB taxonomy): Bacteria > Armatimonadota > Zipacnadia > Zipacnadales > UBA11051 > JAJFUB01. The sequence goes on from JBDKRC010000140.1 coordinate 8,328, forward strand.
AGTTCCGGAACTCCTCGGCCTTCAAACCGCCGGGATAACCTGAGTGCCGGTAGTAGATCTTCTGGCGATCCTTGTTGCCGGTGACGATGACTTCGGAGGCGTCCGTGATGATCACGAAGTCCCCGGAGTCCACGTGGGGGGTGTACATCGGCTTGTGCTTGCCTCGCAGAATATGCGCGACCTTGGCCGCCAACCGGCCTAGTGGCATACCCTTGGCGCTGACAATCCACCACTCGCGCTGCACGTCTCCGGCCTTAGCTGATTTGGTCTTCTGGTTGTTCATTGCAGTCTACCCTTGTCTGGCCGCCCCGTGAGCCGGAGGGCTGTATCTAACTGTAGGGCGGGAATTCGTACCCCGCCGACGCCGTCCGACCGGCTAATACTCTACTCTAACGAGCGTCAGTCCCTGAGGGGGCGCCGTTGGCCCCGCCTGGTTGCGATCCCGCCCCTGTAGCACGTCTGCCACTCGCCCC
>JBDKRC010000141.1:0-2086 GCA_039683575.1 Armatimonadia bacterium
GCGCTGTCGTTCTGGTGGTTCGGCGAGCATGGGGCTCCGAGGATCGATACCTCCGAGCATGTGTATTTCGCGAATGATCAGCTCGCGACGCGGTTCATCGAGGAGATCGACTTCGATTATTGCGCGCTGGATTCGACGGCGGCGTTGCTGACGGCCGCGGCATAACAGAAAACGCAGAGGCGCAGAGACGCAGAGATACAACTAAATAACTTGGCCTGGCTGGGGCCTTTCAGGAACGAACCTCAGCCGGGCTTTTCGAAAGGGAAAACAATATGAAGAGAGTTTTATTTGGAATGGCGGCGGCACTGGTGTGCTGCATTGCGATCGCAGGATCGACGGAGTACGTGAGCAAGACCGGGAGCGGAACGACAGCGGCTACTGTTTATTGGCCGGCTGATGCGCAGAAGACGGCGCGCCTGGTGGGCGTGATCGCGACGAGCGACAAGGCCGCCAGCGTGATCAGCCTGCGGACCGGGACCACGGCCTACACGATCACCGTCACGAACGCGACGACTACCAGCATTAACCAGTGGCTAAACACCACGAACGGGTTGGTGGCGAGCGGGGTTGTGGTGCTGCAAAAGCCGGACGGGACGTGCTACAGCAGCACGATCGCGGCGGGTTGCGCTGAGACGAATATGGTGATCCTGGCGTCCGGAGGCTTCGGTGTGGTGGCCGGGGTCGGCGATCAGATGTATCTGATGTCTGATGCCACATCCATTAAACTCGGTGCGACCACACTGAGCACTCACGGGCCTGCGATCTACGTGGGCAACAGGGGGCGTCCGGTCCGCATGGTGGTGGACGGGACCAGCGCTTGCTCGATCGATGCGGCTACTGCCGCCTACGAATAGAGGAATTCCCAGACGGGCTGGTTACCCGTTTGGGTGTTGTGGTGGTTGAGGGAACGGCGCGGCGGTGCTGGGTTAGTCATCGCCGCGCCTACCACCAAGACCAGAAAACACAAACGGAGGGAACGAAGATGCCAGTGGCAAAATTGAGAGCGAAGAAGAAAGAGGGTCGGGCGGTGGTTGAGAGGCAATCGCCTGAACCGAGGAATCGAGTCCTGCGGCGCGAGATGGTCCTAAGCCGGACGGGCGAAGTCGACCGGCACGTGAGCAAGCAGCGCGCGCGCCAGCTCGCAGAGGAGTGGCCACCGAGCCGGTTTCCTCAGCAAGTGACGGAGTGACGAAAGATTGGGGACGACGTGGAAGTCGTCCCTACCGAAAGACCGAAATACTGAAACTCTGAAATGAAATGCGGGCTGACTAATTTGGAGGCGCTCAAGCAGCACTTGCTGGAGCAGGAGTTGATGAGTGACTCGCGGTTCGACGCGACGATCGCGGCGATTGGCTCAGCGGTGGGCGGGCTGCTTGATGAGTTGTGCAATCGACGGCTGGCTTATGACGCGGCAGCGGTGGAACAGCGGCCTGCGGATCGGGATTTTCTTGCGTTGCCGCATTACCCGGTGGTGGCAGTGAGCAAGGTGGAGTTGAAGTATGAGGGCGGCTTGGAATGGGCTGTCCTGGAGAATGAGCCTGTGATGTTGAATGAGCAGAGCGGGTTGATTCATTTCAGTGGGGTGCTTGGCGGTCGGCGTGACCTGGTGCGGGTGTCTTACTCGGGGGGTTACTGGTTTGAAACGCTGGATCCGAATGAGGATGGCTACCCGAGCGCGAAGCCTGCGGGGGCAACTGAACTGCCTGGTGCGTTGCGCGGGGCTTTCCTGGTGCAATGCGAACAGGTGTGGCAGACGCATGATCGGCTGGGGACGGGGAATGTAGGCGCTGATGCGGCTGGGCAGTTTTTGAATACGAAGCTGAGCACGCTGGAGCTGGTGCCGCTGGTGAAATCGACGGTGCAGAGGTTCGTGCGATACGGGTGAGTCCTAAGCCGGACGGGCCAGTCCTAAGCCCGGACGGGCCAAGGCAAATGGCAAATGGCAGATGAAATACTGAAACACTGACACTGATGGCGGAGAGATCATTCAAAGTCACGTTGAGTCCGGAAGCGCTGGCGATCCTGCGGCACATGGGGAACGCGCCGAAGCTGATGGAGGCGATGCGCGAGTCGAAGGACCTGGCGA
>JBDKRC010000142.1:0-3707 GCA_039683575.1 Armatimonadia bacterium
ACTCGTGAGATACCCAATCAGACATGCTTGAATCACCTCAAGCATCGTCTATTCTTGAGCAGGTGTCCAGAACCTCCTGCCAAAAACCAAAATGTGTGTAATGGGTAGGACCACGGTCCGCCCCTACGGGCGCCACTCTGGGTGGGTTTGTAGGAAGGCTTTGGTGTCTACCAGGCTGGTGTTGGGTGCCGGGAGGTTGACTGGCTCCAGGGCTGTGAGGCGCTGGGCGGGCGGGGGTGCGTTCCACCACAGGACGCCGGTCATGATGAAGACCTGATGCCAGAGAGTCAGCACCAGGAGGAGACCGACGAGGTAGATGATCCAGAGACGCTTGTTTTGTGGCATGCTTTGGTGCCTTCAAGGAAGCGGTTTGGATGGCGTTTGCCCGCCTGGCTGGAAGCCAGGCTCTGTTGGCGTCACCCTCGCGTGGCGACCGCAGCGGTCGCATGGAAGCCGCTCGTACGGCCTATGGCGCTTTGTTAGCGGGGCCGGTTTTGTTGCATGCGGACCTTGCCGCAATTGGGGCATTGCCACTTGTGCTTGTTATGGTGGGTGCCCCGGAGAACCTTCATTGGCGTTCGGCAGCGATTGCACGTCATGGTAATGGTGATTCTAGGCTGCGAGAGGAGTTTGTGTCAAGGCTTGGTGGGTGCCGGCGGGGGCGCGCCTGGCTTGGCAGGTTCACCGGCTGGCTTGGCGGGTGCGGGGGGCGGGGCTTGCCACCAGCGGTTGAGGTTTTCCTTGTGCAGGGCGGCAGAGAGGTTGGCCTCTATCTGTCGGGCCAGGTCGGCGGGTGAGAGACCGGCCGCCTGGGCGTCTTGCGGCGTGATGGTGAGCCATACTTTCGAGCCCAGCAAGACTCGCGGCGGATCGGCTTTGGCGTCAGCGACGGCCTCGTAGTCCTGCAAGCCATTGGCCAGAGCGAGACGGAGGGCCTCGGCGAGGGCTTGCACGCGCTCGATAGCCGGCTTGCCGTCGGTGCCGGCGTCGGTGGCGAGAATCTGCACGCCCCAGAGGGTCAGGGTCGCGAGCTTCTTGCCCTCGACTTCCTTCTCGGCGGCCAGCGGTGGCTCCCACTTGGTGACAGCGCGGCGGTTGATGTCCACGTTGTTGTCCTCGAGGCGCACGATGATCTGCTGGCAGCGCTTGTCGGTGTCAGGATGGTCGGCATAGACGCCGAGCTCGACTTTGGGGGTGCGGCGCTCGCGAGCGGCGAGGCGCTCCATGAACGTCAGCATCCCGACCGGGTTGTACACTTTGGTGGCGAGCAGGCAGGAGACGGCCTCGGTGTCGGCACGGGTCTCGACGCTCATTGAGTACTTGCTGAGCACGCCCAGGCGGATATATTCGCCGGCGGCAAGTACGGTCGAGATCTCGTTGCCCTTGGCGCCAAGAATCAGGGCGCCGATTGCCGTGGCGATGCTGCCCATGAAGAGTTTCTTGTTCTTTTCGGCGCGTTGGAGGGCGTCGTAGTAGGCGTTGTGGGTGATCTCGTGGGCGAGTACGCCGGCGAGTTCGTCGTCGCTCTGCGCGTCTTCGAGGAGGCCTTTGGTGACGTAGACAAAGCCGCCGGGGATGCTGAAGGCGTTTACTTCCTTTTCATCCACGATCTTTATCGTGTACTGCACCTCGGGGCGATGGCTCGCGGCCGCGAGGGTCTTGACCATCTGATCGAGGCGTTTCTGTTGGGCCTCGTCGGTGACGACCTTCCACTTCTTCTCGACCTCGGCGATGGCCTCGGTGCCAATCTTCTTCTCGTATTCAGGCGACCACTTCGGCTTGGGGTAAGCCAGAGCGGGCAGGAGGAGAAGGATGGCTAGGGCGGCGATGGTGCGTGTGTGCATGATGGAAGGTGGGTTTCAGGTGTCGGGTTTCAGGTATCAGAAACGGCGGGAACGGGAAGCAGTTGGAGAGCTGTCGCCCCTTCGGGGCTCAAGATGATTATGGGTCGGGAACCAGGGCCTTGCGGCCCTGGCTAGAGGCCGGACGGCCCTTCGGGCCTGACGGCAACGGCAACGGCATGCGGGCAGGATGCCCGCGCACCTACAGCAACGGCAACGGCATGCGGGCAGGGATGCCCGCGCTCCACACGGCGACCGGCGAACGGCGAACGGCGAACGGCGAACGGCGAACGGCGAACGGCGAACGGCGAACGGCGAACGGCGAACGGCGAACGGCGAACGGCGAACGGCGAACGGCATCTGCTGTTCGTTTCAGACGCTAGTCGCCCAGGCAGATGCCTATTGCCCTTGCTGCTCTGACCATCGGGTGGTTGGCCGGGACCTCGTTGCGCTTGCCCGCTATGTCCTCGAGGGGGACGGGTTTGCACTTCTCGCCCTTGATCGCGACCATGAAGCCACTCTTGCCCTCGGCGATTAGCTCGGCTGCTTTGGCCCCTACTCGCGTGGCGAGGATGCGGTCGCGGGCGGTTGGGGTGCCGCCACGCTGGACGTAGCCCAGGACCGTCTCCCTGACTTCCAGGCCGGTTAGTTTGGTCAGTTCGATGGCCATCTGGCAGCCTGCGCCGCAGTCACGGGACTCTCGCTTGGGCATGTCACCGCCGCCTGCCTCCTTGACTGCCTGCTTGGAGAAGGCTCCCTCGGCCACCGCGACGATGCTGAAGCGCTTGCCGCGGCGCGTGCGCTGCATGATGCTCTCGGCGACCACCTGCGGGTCGTAGGGAAGCTCGGGGATGACTATCCCATCGGCCCCACCTGCCAGCCCCGCCGCAAGGGTGATCCAGCCAGACCTGTTGCCCATCAGCTCCAGCACCATGATGCGCTGGTGGCTTTCAGCAGTGCTGTGGAGGCGGTCGATGGCCTCGGTGGCAATCGAGACGGCGGTGTCGAAACCGAAGGTGACGTCGGTGCCGAAGATGTCGTTGTCAATGGTCTTGGGGAGGGTGACGACGTTTATGCCGGCCTTCATGAGGCCGAGAGCGTTGCGCTGGGTGCCGCCGCCGCCAAGGCAGACGAGGCAGTTTAGGCCGAGGTCGCGGTAGCTTTGGACGGCCTCGGGGGTCATGTCCCGCACGGAGCCGTCGGGCATCTTCATCTTCTCGGGCTTGTCGCGGCCGGTGCCAAGGATGGTGCCGCCGATAGTCAGAATGCCGGAGAAGTCATCGAGCTTCATCAGGTCGGCATGCTGCTCGATGAGGCCGCGGAAGCCGTCGTGGATGCCCATGACCTCGATGCCGTACTCGCCGATGCAGGCTTTGCCAACGGCGCGGATGGCAGCGTTGAGGCCGGGGCAGTCGCCCCCCGCGGTGAGGATGCCAATACGCTTGACGGTCTGCTTGGGCATTGGGTTTGGGGCTCCCGTGTGGTGAGGATGGTGAATAGCGAATAGTTCGGAGGGGCTGCCGCCCCTTCGGGGCCTTACGGCGAACGGCGAAAACAGAAAACAGAAAACAGAAAACAGTTCGGAGGGGCTGTCGCCCCTTCGGGGCTCATGATGATCTGGGCTGGGAACCAGGGCCTTGCGGCCCTGGCTAGAGGCCGGACGGCCCTTCGGGCCTGACGGCGACGGCATGCGGGCAGGATGCCCGCGCACCTACGGCAACGGCAACGGCATGCGGGCAGGATGCCCGCGCTCCACACGGCGAACGGCGAACGGCGAACGGCGAACGGCGAACGGCGAACGGCGAACGGCGAACGGCGAACGGCGAACGGCGAACGGCGAACGGCGAACGGCGAACGGCGAACGGC
>JBDKRC010000143.1:0-41323 GCA_039683575.1 Armatimonadia bacterium
CCGGTAGGAGCGCTCCCCTGAGCGCGACATCACCGACAAGCCTTATCATAGCCGCTAACGATCGCGCTGCGACCGCATGCGGTCGCATGGGGAGCGCTCCTACAGGCAGCCAAGTTGGGGGTGCGGATCGGGTTATGGTGCCGGTGTTGATGGGGTTGTTTGTGGCGCTGGTGATTGTTACGCTGCCGTGGTTCAAGGGGTACTTGCCACTTCCGCCGCAGAAGGCGCCGTTGTTGTCGCTTGAGACGCCGGTGCGGAGTACGGCGTGGCTGCTTGAGCATAGTCCGCCGGGACGGCTGTTTCATCATATGAGCTATGGGAGCTATCTCATCTGGGCCGCGCCGGGGCGGTACCAGGTGTTTGTGGACCCGCGGGTGGAGCTGTATTCGCCGGAGATCTGGCAGGAATATGAAGTGCTCTCGCGCGGGGGACCGGGGTGGGAGAGGCTGGTCAAGAAGTGGGGGGTCAGGACGATGATGCTGGACACGGCGCAGCAGAACGGGCTGGTGAAGGCGGCGCTGGCGAGCGGGAAGTGGGTGGAAGTGGCGCGGTTTGGAGGGACGGTGTTGATGGAGGAAAGGCATTCAAAGGATGAGGAGGATGGGGGAGGATGAGAAGGATACGGCGAGTGGAGGGAGAGCTTGTCAGGATGGACAGGATGACGGCGCGATGGACAGGATAGAGGCGGGGAGGAGAGGCATTTACAGGATGTGAGGATGGGAGGATGGGGGCCGGGGGGAGATACGGCGGGAGAGGGAGTTAGTAGGCATCGGTCTTGAGGGCGGTGGCTACCAGTAGGCGGTAGCGCTCTTTGCCGCCGAAGGTGTGGTGGACTTCTTCCATTTCCTCGACGCGGGCTACGTCGAAGAAGCGGCTGAGTTCCTCGTGGAGCTCGGCGGCGCTGTAGAAGTGCAGGGTCTCGCCGACGGCAAACTCGAAGGTGTCGGGCTCTACCTGCCGGCCGTAGCCGTAGCGGTCGTCGTCGGTGGAGAGTACGGAGACCACGAGGACGCCGCCTTGCTTGAGACTGCGATAGAAGCTGCGCAGCAGGCAATCGCGCTGGGAGGCGCGGACCTGGTGCAGGACGTTGTGAGAGAAGATCGCGTCGTATTTGCGCAGTCTGCGGCGCGGGACGATGATGTCGTCCACATAGCACTCCACGGTGGCCCCAACCCGCTCGGCACGGCGGTTGACCAGCCCAACAGCCCGCTCCGACACGTCAAAGGCAGTGACCTGGAAGCCGCGGCTGGCCAGGAAAGCGCTGCACTGCCCGCCACCACAGGCCGGGCATAGCACCTGGTAGGCTCCAGCACGCTGCAGGACCTGGGCGGCGAATTGCGCCACCTCAGACAACTCGGCCCCGAGCTTTTCGGCAAGCAGCTCCAGCTCCTCCTGTTCGGTCTGTGGGACTTGCGACAAGACTTTTCTCAACTCCTCGAGATCCGGTCGCCGCCTGGCTGGCGACCGCCGATGCCTTCGGACCCTCGTTGCGGCCTCTCCTGCAGGCTCATCGTTCGCCATGGTTGGTGGAATACCTCCTGGTTGTAGGTTTTGTCCGAGACGGGCGCGGCGGGCGGACCACGGTCCGCCCCTGCGGCGGTGCGCTGGTTGGTCGGTGATGACGGCCGGCGGGGTACGAGCCCCCGCCCTACAGGAGGGCCGCGCCCGGTACGGTAGCGGAGGCGGGCGAGACGCCCGCACTACGCGGATTGGGTTGTGGCTGGCGGACGACGGTCCGCCCCTATGGCGGTGCGCCGGTTGGTCGGTGATGACGGCCGGCGGGGTACGAGCCCCCGCCCTACAGCAGGGCCGCGCCCTACAGCAGGGCCGCGTTGACGCCGTGAGGGGCTTGGGCACTTGCCGAAAACGGGCATTTGTGATAATACAAGGTCCTGCCTCACCCTATGACGAACCACCTTGGACTATTGTTGCAACGGAGCCACATCATGCAGACTGTCGGTATTCTCGTGCGTCTCAAAATCCCCGATGTCACCGCTCTGACCGCGGGCAATGCGCTGCGCCGGAGCATGGGTTATTCTCAACTCAAGGAATTGCGGCGGGCTGACTACTATCGCCTCGAACTGGCTGTGGACACTCAGGAGCAGGCCCTTGAACTCGCTCGCGAGCTCGCCGAGAAGACCAACCTGTTCGTAAACCCCAACAAGCACGTCTATGAACTGTGGACCTCGCGCGAAGAGGCCGCGCCCGCCGAGGGCACGCTGGCGCATGTGCTCGTCACCGATCCCCACGACGGCTCGGCCGAGGGCATGCTGTCCGCGCTGCAGGGGCGCCTCGGCTACGGCGGCAAGGTTACGGGCTTGACCAAGGGGCTGCTGTGGACCATGGTGCTCGATACCAGCGACGCCGAGGAAGCCAAGCGGCTCGCCAGTGAGATGGCAGAGACCAAGTCGCTGGATAAGGGGCTGCTGGTGAACCCGCATTTCCAGGAATTTGAGGTATGGTGACGGCGGGGGAATCGGGAATGGGGAATCGGGAATCGGGGACGGCGGGTCGTTGGCGGCGAATGGGGAATTGGGAATAATGAACGGCTGACGACGAAGTAAAGGCAGAATCAGAATAGCGAATGGCCTGGTGGCCATTCGCTATTTTTGTTTGTGTGGGGCGGAGGGCTACTTTACCGTGAGGTTGAGGTCGTCGAGGTAGGTTACGGCATTTTTGGTGTCGTTGGCTACTAAGTAGAGATCGGTGACGGTGGTGAACTCCGGTTTGGCGAAGGGCAGGGTGAGGGTGGTGGCTGTTTTGTCCGGCAAGGTGATGGTTAGCTGGTAGGACTGGTCCTCGGGCTCGCCCAGTTTGAAGATGAGGCGGAGCTGTGACCACTGGCCGAGGGGGAGGGTGGCTACCTGGTGGGCGCCGGCCATGAGCTTGCCCTGGTTGGTGAGCACCAGCGTGGGGCCGGAGGAGAAGACGCCGGGAGCCTTGTTGGCGTAGTCCCGGAACTCGACGCTGAACTCGCCGGGTCTGTCCGCGGCCTGTTTGAGCGCGAAGCTGAGGTCTACCTCGCCCTTCTCCACTGTCCCCTTGTAGTAGGCGTAGGGGTAGAATACGCGGCCGAGGTCGGGCATGTCCTGGATCTTCAGGCTCTGCTTGCCGGTGAAAGCGGTTTCGTCGGTCGCTCCGAACTTCGCTTCGCCAGCGGCTCCGGCGAGTGAGAGCTTTTTGGGGGCCTCGCCGAGGGGGATTTGTTCGAAGTCGAGGGCGAGGCCGAACGGTGTTGGCGGAAGCACGGGCATGTTCATGGCATAGGCGGGGTTGGGGGTGAGGCGGATCGGGTACTCGATGTCGCGGTAGGCGGGCTCAAGGCCGGCGCGGGCGGCGATGGCTTTGGGGAAGTTCGGGTCGTCGGGCCTGACGCCGAGGTAGTTGGTGCCGATCTTGTGGTCGGCGGCGGTATTGCGGTTCTGGGCGATCTGGCTGTTGTTCCAGTCAACGTCGTAGACGATGTTGTCGTCGACCGTGAAGCCGGTGCTGCCCTCGTCGAAGTAGAGGCCGCACTGGCCGCTGTCGCAGGCGAAGGGGCTCTTGTGGTTGTCGTGGATGAGGTTGCCGCGGATGATGTTGCCGGGCTGGCGGCCGAGGGTGTAGATCCCGCCGCCATCCTGCACGAACTGCATGACGTTGTGGACGTGGTTGTTCTCGATGATGTTGTCACCCGCGGAGGTCGGGGCGGGCGTCCAGTTCCAGCCGCAGGCGATGCCAGTGTAGGGGCCGCGGCGCACGAGGTTGTGGCGGATTTTGGTGCCCTTCACAATCCCGCACCAGATGCCGTTGGCGGAGTAGTGGGTGAGACCGAGGTCGGTGATCAGGTTGTTCTCAACGGCGTTGTCGGTCGGCAGCGTGGGGTAGACGGCGTCCTGCTTCATGTTGCTCGCCCCGACCTTTACGCCGCCGCCGCCGAGGTCGTACAGGTAGCAACCCCGCACGTAGCACCCATTGCTGCCGAGGCCGAGCGTGACGGCGTAGGCGCCGGTGTGGGCCATGACGCAGCGCTCGAAGCCGCAGCTTTGGGCGGCGGTAAGCTCGATGGCCGCGGGCAGGGCGGGCTGGCCCTGCGAAACGTCGTAGCCCTGCTCGGGGACAGGCCACTCGGTATGGGCGAAGGTGAGGCCCTCGAAGCGGAGGTTGCTTACGAGCTGGGGCGGGTCGAGGGTCCCCTGTATGTTGACGAGCTTCTCGAGACGCGGGGCGATGAGGGTGGTGTTGGTGAGGGTCTCGTCAGGCAGCGGGAGGTAGGTGAAGAGGCCGGTGGGGCGGTCGAGATACCACTGGCCGGGCTGCTTCAGTTCCTCCTTGAGGTTTTCGAGGTAGTAGGGGTTGTGCTCGTCCTTGTACCAGTGGCCGATGCGGAAGGTGGGGACGGAGGTGAGGGTGACGATGTCCTTGTTGAGGTCGAGTTCTTTGATCTTCAGGCGAGAGGCGCTCCAGGAGTGGATGGCTACGAGTTCGACCTGATCGAGGTTCTCGAAGTTCTGCAGATCGCCCTTGAAGAAGACGAAGTCCGGCTGGGCCGCACGGTGGGCCTGCGCCTTGCGGGCCGGTGACCAGGTGGTGCCGGCGACGAGGAGCATGCCGCGGGTGGGGCGGAAGCGGCGGGTGTAGAAGCGTTCGCCGGACTTGCGGGCGAATAGCTGCCGGAAGTACCAGTCGCCAGTTTTGACCTCGGGGAGGGTGGTCTGCCAGACGCGGAGGTTGCCCTGTTTGGTCTCTTTGAGGTCCTTGAGGGGCGCGCCACCGCTGAAGATGACCGGGCCCTGGGCCTTGTAGATGATGGGGGCGGTAGCGGTGCCGGAGTCCTCGGGGGTGAAGAGGACTGGCTCGGTGAGGTAGTAGGTGCCGGGGGCGAAGAGGACCGTTACCGGGCCGGTGAGGGGGCCGGCGGCCTTGAGCTTGCGGACGGCGTCGCGGGCTCCGGCGAGGGAGGCAAGGGGAGCGGCCCTGGTGCCGGGGGCGGTGTCGGAGCCGGTGGGGGCGACGTAGAGGGTGTTCTGGGCGAAGAGAGAGACGGGGATCAGTACGAGGGTCAGGAGCAGGAGAGTTCTCATCCGAATTCACCTCGCTAGAATATCCGAGGAGGGACGGTTGTCAGTCGGTCACCGCTCTCACCAGGGTCTGTTGCTCCACTCCCGCAGTTCGATGGCGAGGCCATCCGGGTCCGTGATTTCGGCCCGGATGGACCCGCCGAGGTCCATCGGGCCCCAGGTGACGGCTACGCCCTTGTCGCGCAGATAGGCCACGGCAGCGTCCATGGAGTCGACTTCGAGCGCCATGGCGCGGTAGCCGACCGCGGGCGCTGTGGGCTGCTGCGCCGGATTCTCGAAGTGCATGACCTCGATAATCCCATCGCCCAATTGGAGATAAGCGATCTCCTTCAGCGGCCCCTCGGGCAAGGCCATGCGCTGGACGATTTGGAAGCCGAGTACCTCGCGATAGAACGCGAGCGAGCGCTCGAAGTCGCTGGGCACGATTTCGACGTGGTCAAGGCGACGGAACATTATCCTCACCTCACAAGTGATCGATCCGGATTTCCCACGAGCAGGACGTATCGGTGATAACGGCGGGCCGGATGCGCGGTGAGGCTGCGCATTCGGCCGCTCCTTGTGAAGCGATTGATTGTCGGTGATAACGGCGGGCCGGCTAAAGCTCGGCCCCTCCGAACGGCAACGGCGGCAACGACGTCGGGGCCAGTGGCCCCTCCCACAGCGGGCTACTGGCCGATCTTGGTCAGGGTGTAGTCCGCCGAGCCGACTTTGAGCTCTTCGCAGCACTCGACCTGCAGGTAGGGGTCCTTGGCGTGGACGCGCTGGAGCAGGTGGCCCTTCTTGCCCATCTTCATCTGGTCGGGCAGGGTGCCGGGGATGTAGTCTACGGTGTCAATCAGGTCGAGGGAGGCCTTCTCGACGGCGGCGATGTCATCACCGGCTACAGCGCCCACGTCGGGGACGAGGGGTTGGGTGGACCAGCCCCAGCAGTCGCACAGGGGCGTGATGTTGTTGAGCACGCTGATGAAGTAGATTGACTTCTTGTCGAAGTGGGCGAGGCACTTTTTGACCGTCCAGGCCATGCCCATCTGGAAGTGGCGGTAGCGGGACTGGTCGACCTTGAGGCCTTGCACGGGGCAGGCGGAGACGCAGTGCATGCAGTAGCGGCAGTGGTGGTCCATGACGCTGAACTCGCCCTGCTTGTCGAAGCTGATCGCGCTGGTGGGGCAGTTGTCGCGGCACTGCATGCAGTGGGTGCAGATCTCGCCGTCCCATTCGAAGTTGCCGCTCATGAGGGCGTGAATGCGGCCGCGGGTCTTCATGCTGACGCAGCCCATGGCGATGTTCTTGATGGCGCCGCCGTAGCCGCAGTGGCCGTGGCCCTTGCCGTGGGAGAGCACGAGGAGCGCGTCGGCATCCACGACGTTGCCGCAGAGTTCGACCTCGTCGAGGGTGTCATAGCCGACGGCCTCGCGGTAGAGGTACTTGTCGGCGATTCCGGCGGCGGGGAGGATGGGGCAGCCGAGGACCTCGTGGGTGTAGCCCTGCTTGTGGGCGTTGAAGAAGGCGGAGGTGCCGTCGGTTACAAAGGGGCGGCCGCCGACTTCCTGGATCGCCTGGACGACGGTGCGCACAAAGAAGGGGTGCAGGGTGTAGATGGCGCTGCCGCCGCCGAGGTGCATCTTGATCGCGACAGACTTGCCGGCGAAGCGCTTTTCGAAGCCGGCTTTGGCAATCATCTGCTCGTACTTGTAGGGGAAGCTGGCCTCGGCCGCGAGGCGGTCGAGGTGGGCTGAGGCAAATAGTACTTTCTTGGGCATAGGTTGGAACCTCCACAGTTCGGTCCAGGGATTCTTCGCTTGCCGGACGCGGACGTCCGCCGCTCAGAATGACAAGGGTTTGGGATTTTGGGCGCCTGTTCCGGCCTTCTGCACGTAGCCTTGCTCAGAATGACAGACGCCAGTTGCTTCGGATGCTCACACTGGCGCGGGGGATTCTTCGCTTGCCGGACGCGGACGTCCGCCGCTCAGAATGACAAACGTTTGAGATTTTGGGCGCCTATTCCGGCCTTCTGCAGGTCGCTTTGCTCAGAATGACAAGCTTACTGCTTTACTCCACTCCCGCCGCCTTCAGGTACTTCTCGCGTTCGCTGCGGGCGCGGTTCAGGTATGCTGTCCAGGGTTCGAGTTCGAACTCGGCGACGAGGTCCTCGATGGTTACGTCATCCATCAGCGAGGCTATTGTGCAGTGGGCTTCGGGGTAGTGGTTCTCGATCTCGATGCCCGCACCGTACTTCTTGAACATCTCGGGGAACTTGTTCTGGTTGCCATCGAGATGGAACAGCATGCGGTCGGTGTTGATGACCGTTGAGTAGAGGGGCGGCAGGAGACCGCTGCGGACCTGGTTGTGCTCCCAGCCGGTGTCGCCGAGGAAGCGGCCGGACATGTCCACGACGTAGCTGCGGGCGCTGCAACTGGAGACGATGTAGAAGCCGAAGTCGCGGGCCCAGTGCAGGAGGCGGTCGCCGCCGATGAAGGCGGAGACGAAGCAGACGACGCGGGCGTCGTTGGCCGCGAGTGCCTGGCCTACCTCGATGAACTTGAGGTCGAAGCAGATCGCCGCGCCGATGCGGCCGAAGTCGGTCTCGAAGGTGGGGGCGTCGGTGCCGGGGATGATGCCGATCTCCATCTCGCCGATAGTGGGCTGGTACTTGTGATAGAGGCCCAGGACCTCACCCTCGCGGTCGATGAAGCAGGCGGTGTTGTAGAGCTTGTCCTCGTCACGCTCGAGCATGGGGATGCAGAGGTACATCTTGTGCTTGGCCGCGATCTCGCAGGCGCGGTCGATGAGCGGGCCAGGGATGCTCTCGGCGTTGTCGGGCCATTGCTCGAAGGGGAAGCCGCCCATGTTGAAGGTCTCGGGGAAGACGACGAGGTCGGGCTTGCCCAGCGCGGCCTGTTCGAGGTACTCGGCCATCTTATCGCGCGTGCGGCGGTGGAAGTGATCGCCGGCTTCTACGCCGCCGTAGGCAACAGTGGTCACACGGGTAAAGCGGGACATAGGGCGACTCTCCTCGTATGCTTTAGGTCTGAACGATTGTTTCCGCATCGGCCCGCAATATCCTCCACGCGTAGGAGGCAAAGGAAACGACGGCAGGTTGGCGAACTAGCGGAGGCTATCCGGAGGTACGACAACAATGGGAATCAGAGTCGGTTTCTGCGGCGTTGGCGCTTTCGCCAACTGTTTCATTCCGCTGTTCAAGGCTCATCCGCTCGTGGATGAGGTCATGCTTTGTGATCTCGATGCGGCCAAGCTCAAGGAGAAGTCCGAGAAGTTTGAGTTGCCGCGTACGTGCAACTCGCTGGACGAGCTGTGCGAGACGGATATGGATGCCATCGCGGTCTTCAGTCAGAACTGGATGCACGGGCCACAGGCGGCGCAGGCTTTGCGGGCGGGGAAGGATGTGTACTCGGCGGTTCCGGCCGGGATCAGCTTTGAGGACATTGAGAATCTGGTCCGGGCGGTGGAAGAGACCGGTAATATCTACATGATCGGCGAGACCAGCTACTACTACCCCGGCGCGATCTACTGTCGGCAGCGGCTGGCGAACGGGGACTTCGGGCGCGTGGTGTATTCCGAGGGTGAGTATTACCACGACTTTGACCACGGGCTGTATGACGTGATGAAGTGGCGGGGCGGGGAGAAGTGGCGGGAGATCGCGGGCGGGCCACCGATGCACTACCCGACGCACTCGACCGGGCAGGTTGTTTCGGTGATTGACGCCCACGCTACGCATGTCTCATGCTTCGGGTTTGTGGACAATCACCCGGACGGGCTTTTCCGCGCCGAGGTCAACATGTGGAAGAACTCGTTCTCGAATGAGACAGGGCTGTTCAAGATGTCCGACGGCAGCATGATGCGGATCAATGAATTCCGCCGCGTCGGGCATCCGGGCACCGAGGCCATCAGCATCTATGGCACCGAGGGGTGTTTCGAGCAGCAGGTAGACGGCCAGATGTGGTCTACCAAGGAGCGCGGGACGCAGGTGGACCTGCGCGATCTGCTCGCCCCGGTGGGGGTGCCGGTGAAGCTCGAGGGGGAGATGTCGAAGGTGACCGATGCCCTGACGCATACGGGTATGGCGAAGATTCATGATGTTGAGCGGCTGCCCAAGGAGTTCATCGGCCTGCCGAACGGGCACCTGGGCGCGCACCAGTTCCTGGTGGACGATTTCGTGAAGTCGTGCGTGGAGCATGTGCAGCCGCCGAACAATGTGTGGCAGGCGGCGCGGTATGTGCTGCCGGGCTTGACGGCGCATGAGTCGGCGGTGCGGGGCGGGGAGCTACTGGAGATCAGGGACTATGGGGATTGCCCGCATGAGGTTGTGTATTTCTAACGGTAGAGACACGGAGGCATGACCCGCCCGGCTGGAAGCCGATCGTACAACAGCGGCGGCGGGGTACGGAGCCCCCGCCCTACAGACGGAGCGGCGGCGGGGTATGGAGACCCCCCCTGCAGCCGGAGCGGCGGGGTATGGAGACCCCCCCTGCAGCCGGAGCGGCGGCGGGGTATGGAGACCCCCCCTGCAGCCGGAGCGGAGGGGTACGGAGCCCCCGCCCTACAGCCGGAGCGGCGGCGGGGTACGGAGACCCCGCCCTACAGCCGGAGCGGCGGGGTACGAGCCCCCGCCCTACAGCCGGAGCGGCGGCGGGGTATGGAGACCCTCCCTGCAGCCGGAGCGGCGGCGGGGTACGGAGCCCCCGCCCTACAGCCGGAGCGGCGGGGTACGGAGCCCCCGCCCTACAGCAGCAGATGATCTCGGCTCGGCCCACCGGTCGGCTGGGCGATCGTACTGCGAAAACGTGGGAGAGGCTGATTGATGGCCGTCAAACTTACTCTGCTGCAATATGATGCTGATAGCGCGACTGAGCGCGAGCTTGCGGGGCTTGACGAGGTGCCGGCGCTGCTGGAGCAGCCGAAGGTTCTGTGGCTGCATGTGCAGGGCGAACCGGATGAGGAGCTGCTCGCAGGGCTCGCTGGGATCTTCCACCTGCACCCCCTCGCCACTGAGGATGTCGTGACCGGGCCGCAGCGCCCGAAGGCGGAGGAATACGAAGAGCAGGATTTCATCGTCACGCACATAGCTGAACTGGGCCCCGACAAGCGCCTGAGTTTCCACCAGTTCTCTTTCTTTGCGGGCAAAAACTATGTCCTGAGCTTCTATGGAGGCGACGAGACGGTCACGGCGGCGGTCCGCACGCGGATTCACACCGGCCGGGGCACGATCCGGCAGCATGGCGTGGACTACCTGCTATACGCGCTCCTGGACGCGATCGTTGACAGCTACTTCCCGGTACTGGAGGACTTCGGCGAGTATCTTGAGTACGTGCAGGAGCGCGCGCTACTGCGCGACGATCCGGGCACGATGCGAGAGATCCAGCGCTCCAAGCATGAGCTCCTGCATCTGCGCCGGGTCATCTGGCCCGTGCGCGACCTCCTCACAGTCCTCATGCGCGACGACAACAACAACATCTCCCACCCCGTCCGCCAATATCTCCGGGATTGCTACGACCACATCATCCAGCTCATGGACATGACCGAGACGTATCGGGAGATGGCGGCTGACCTCATGGATGCGTACATGTCGGCCATCAGCAACCGCATGAACTCGATCATGAAGGTGCTGACGATCATCGCCACGCTGTTCATGCCCCTGACCTTCATCGTCGGTCTCTACGGGATGAACTTCAATACCAAAGCATCGTCTTGGAATATGCCCGAACTCAACTGGCGGTACGGCTATCCCTTTACCTGGGCAGTCATGATCGTCGTGGTGGTCATGATGCTGGTCTGGTTCCGCCGGCGTGGCTGGATCGGGCGGTCGGATCTGCCCTGTGTCGAGGATCTGGAGGAGGGAGAAGCAGCCGGCACCCAATCGCCCGGGACCTGCACCAGGATACGGCGCAGGCGGTAGGCCCCGACCGTTGCCGGGGTCGCGGTCTGGAGACCGCTCCCACTATTGTGGGGAGACAACTCCCGCTGCCGGGGGTCGCGGTCTGGAGACCGCTCCCACCGCCTGGGGGAGGGCAGGAAACCTCGGTCCAGAGCGCGAACTTCGTTAGCGATATGACTGCACATTACCGCTGTTTGCTTGTCGCACTGGCTGTACTGGTTCTCGTTCTCCTGCCGGGTTGCCGTGGGCGTAGCGCCGGCGACGTCTCACAGCTTCTCATCAGCGACCAGCGCCAGAATATCGATGATGACCGGGGCGAGGTGCTGGTGTACGGGCGGCTTGAGAACACGGGCGCGGGGCACTTTTCCAGGGTTGAGATTCATGCGACCCTGTGGTCCCGCGGCGGCGACAAGGCTGGCGAGAACAGCGTCTTTGTCGAGAACGTACAGCCCAAAGAGAAGCGGGACTTCGCGCTGAAGGTCACGGCGCACGCCCGTGTGTCCGATGTGGACCTGGAGGTCCGCATCCCGGAAGGGCCCTAGAGGGTGCTTCGGAGCCTCTCCGCCACGCGCCGGTCGGGCTCTGGAGAGGCCATCCCACGGGTCTTGGAAGGGCTTATAGAGCGGAGCCAGAGACCGCGTACCCTCACACCTGAGCATGTGGACCTGCGAGGTCCGAAAGAGGTGGCGACTGTGTCAGAGGTCCAGCCAGTTGTAAGCGGAGCGCTGCGCGCGGTCATCGTCGGCGCCTCGGGCATCGGGAAGCACCACGCGAAGTGGCTGAACGCCCTCGGCGCACAGGTTGTCGCCATCGTCGGCTCCAGCCCCGATTCCGCCGCCGCCACCGCCCAGAAACTCCAGGATGAGTTCGGCTTTCACCCCCGCGCCTATGATAGCATCACCACCATGCTGAGCGAGGAAGACCCCGACCTCGTCCATATCTGCACCCCCCCGGAGAAGCACTTCGAGCACGTAATGTCTGTGGCTCCGCACCGGTGCCATGTGCTGTGCGAGAAGCCGCTGACCTGGGATGAGGCCAAGTCGGCGGTCCAGTTGCTCGACGAAGCCCGGCAGATGGTGAAGGCCACGAGCCAGCCCGGGCGGCAGGCAGCAGTCAACCTCCAGTACACCCTCGCCCCCCGCGCGTACCATGCGCTTTGTCTGAAGCTCGGCCAGGGCGCCGAGCCGCCACGGCAGTTCTTCATGCACATGGACTCCAAGCGGGAGCGGAACGTCTATGACATCATCTGGCGAGAGCTGTCACCGCACTGTCTGAGCGTGATGAGGGCCTTTTGCGGAGCAGGGATCGTGGACTACCAGACCGCGCGTCTGACCCTCGCCGAGCGGCAATGCCGGGCGCAGTTTGTGTATGAGCGAGAGGACGGCGGGGAGTGCGAGTGTGAGATAGTGGTCGGCACGGAGACGGAGAGGCCGCTTACACGCCGGTTCGGGATCAACGGCCTGGTCGTTGACTACGAGGGGCGCAATGATGCCAAGGGCGTGTTCCGCACGTACCTGAAGAGCGACGGGGTCGAGGCGGAGAGCGATGACTTCATGTATCTGTCGATGCGTGAGCTTCTGCTGGCGGTGACGGGACAGATTCCGGAGCCGCCGGCGACTTTGGCGGAGGGATTGCGCAACGAGGAGATGCAGCTTGAGATCCTGGCGCGGGGGAAGAGAGTGTGAACTGCAGGTGACGGAGGGGGGCCTGATGAGCACGATGAGGCGGTGGTCATTGGAGGTTTGTCGGTGATGACGGCCGGCGGGGTACGAGCCCCCGCCCTACAGTGACGCAGCGTGGTGCGGACTATCCTGATCGTGTGTTGAGGAGTGGTTGTCATGGTTGAGTACAATCCGCGTCAGGCTGCTTTGCAGCAGTTGGCGGAGGCAGCCGAGAGGATCAACCTGTCGCCGGCGATTCATGAGAAGTTGAAGTACCCCAAGCGCATCCTCACGGTCTCAATCCCCACTGCCATGGATGATGGCACGGAGCGGGTCTATACGGGCTACCGCGTCCAGCACAGCATGGAGCGCGGGCCGTGCAAGGGCGGGATACGGTACCACCCGGACGTTACGCTGGATGAAGTAACCGCGCTGGCGATGTGGATGACGTGGAAGTGCGCGGTGGTCAACATCCCCTTTGGTGGAGCGAAAGCGGGCGTCATCTGCGATCCGAAGCATATGTCGCAGCGGGAACTGGAGCGCATGACGCGGCGCTTTGCGAGCGAGCTTTTGCCGATCATCGGCCCGGAGATGGACATTCCGGCCCCGGACGTCTACACGAACGCACAGGTCATGGCCTGGATCATGGATACCTACTCCATGAACAAGGGGTATGTGGTGCCGGGCGTGGTCACGGGGAAGCCGTTGGAGCTTGGCGGGTCACTCGGGCGGGAGACGGCGACCGCCCGCGGGTGCGCCTTCTGCATTCAGGAGACGCTGGCGGCCCTGAATATGAGCGCGCAGGATATCTGTGTTGCCGTCCAGGGCTTTGGCAATGCCGGGAGCTACTGCGCGATGTTCGCGCAGCAGTCCGGAGCGAAGGTCGTGGCGGTGTCCGACAGCCATGGAGGCATCTACTGCCATCAGGGCCTGAACGTTCCAGCGCTGATGAGACACAAGCAGGAGACCGGGAGCGTCGTGGGCTTTCAGGGCTGTGACGAGATCACGAATGAGGAGCTGCTTGAAGTCCAGTGTGAAGTCCTGATTCCGGCGGCGCTCGAGAATGTCATCACGACTGACAACGCCTCGCGGATCAGAGCGCGCATTGTGGCCGAGGCGGCGAATGGGCCGACCACTCCGGATGCGCAACGCATTCTTGATGAGAACAATATCTTCGTCATCCCGGACATCCTGGCGAATGCCGGGGGGGTGACGGTGTCCTATTTCGAGTGGGTGCAGTCAAACCAGGCCAGGTACTGGGATGCTGAGGACGTAGACAAGCGGCTGCGGGAAATCATGGTCAACGCCTTCCAGGCCGTGTACAAGGAGAGCCGGGACCGCAAGGTCAACATGCGTGACGCGGCCCTCAACATTGCAGTGGGGAGAGTTGCCAGGGCTCAGGAACTGCGGGGAATCTATCCCTGAGGATGATGATGAAGTAGAAGAAGGTTTGCGTCCCGGCTGCGACGAACGGTAGCCGGGACGTTTGCTTTTCCTGTAGTGAACATGCCGTTCCGCTCCGGATTACGGGGAGGTGCCGGGGCGTTTTCGCGGTGACCGGGCGTCCAAGTGGCTGCCTTCGTGGGGTCTGGGGGATCGTTCGAGCGCGATGTCGTTTCCTCCCGCCGTCACACCAGAACACAGTCCTGGGATGAGAGGCGGACAAGGCTTCGAATGTTACGCTCGGCGAACGACGCCCGTGCTGAGGGCTTCACGCTCATCGAGATGCTCATCGTCGTCAGTATCATTGTGATTCTGGCGGCGATTCTGATGCCCGTGTGCGAGATGGCCAACAAGCGGGCGGAGATGCTGCACTGCCAGTCCAGCATGCGCAGCCTCAGCATGGCCGCGGCCCTGTATGCTGAGGACGCTGACGGTGTGCTCGTCCCCGCCTGGAGCAACTACGGTCCCGCCGGTACGATCGGGACCGGCTGGGACGTTCCCCTGCTTCAGTACCACCACAACGACCAGTTGTACATATGCCTGAGCGACCCCACCCCGAACTGGGCCAGCAACCTGGTCTGCTACAAGCACAGCTATGGGATCAACTTTGCGCCCACGATGGTGGGGGGATATGCCGGCTCGGCGGTGTGTCTGGGAGAGGTAGAGACGCCGTCAGAGGTTATCATCTTCTTTGAGCTTGTGGGCAGCAGCCGAACCCTCGGTGCGAACTACGAGGTGCACCAACTGACGCGGGTGGATCCGCGGCATAACGACGGTGGCAACTTCTCCTACCTCGACGGACATGCGAAGTGGTATCAACCGCGGCGCACGGTGACCCCGATCAACCAGTGGCGGCTGCACTGACCCTCGACATGGAGGGGCCGAATGTCGACAGCCACGCCGTCGACATTCGGCCCACGCCGTTATCCCCGACCAACCCTCTTCTCTACGGACTTCCCCTTAAGCCCCCACCCTGTACGAGCGATCACCGATCGCGACCGACCCTCGCGCTCTTCTCGACGCAGGTTCCCGCACTTCCAACGACGAATTGCCCTGACAACTCGACAATACTGTGCGACGCCGCCATGTCAGCACTCTCACGAGGGGAGATACCTCGATGGCAACCAGGTTCTGGGTCTTTGCCGACAAACCTGAGGGCACATACGGTCACAGGATCTGGGATATGTCCTGGATCATCCCAAACCGGCGCTACACTCTCAAGAAGTCGGAGCGCCAGCGCTCCCAGGTGCGGGTTGGCGACGTCGTGTACATGCGCATCTACGGGCAGGCCTACATCGGCCGCTTTGTGGTCGGCGGGCACTGGCAGCCGTGCCCCGAACTCGACGTAAACGAGCTGGCGCCGGACAATCCGCCCGGGACCTTCGCCATGAGAGACGTGGTCCTTTGGTCGCCGCCCGTACGACAGGACCTTGTGCTTCACCATCTCTCCAACGGCAATCTCCGCGCCCGCGTGATCGAAATCACGCGCGAGGACGGCCTACTTATTGAGGCGGTCCAACGGGACCCCACTTGCGTCCGCCGCGAGCTTTCTCGGACCAACAGCACACCGAGCCTCAGAGACGAAATCGCCGTCCTGAAGGCGAAAGTCGCCGGATTGGAAGCGAGACTGGAGAAATCCTCATGACTCAATCAGAAGCCCAGAAACTAATCGCGGAGGTCCTCGTCCTCCGCAATACCATCGCCTATCGCGACGAGGAGAATGAACTCATCGCCTCCGGCAAGGTCCTGAACTCGCAGGTTGGGGGCAAGGACGTTCGCGAGCGGTCGGCGCAACTGCGCGAGATGGCGCCGGGGCCGCTCATCCTGCAATCCGACCTGGAGACCGGCAGCTACTTCGCTGCCGATGGCACCGAGATTCCGCCGCTGATGGCGCTCGGGGCCGCCGATGACGAGCAACTGGCCTATGATTGGGGTTTCGCGGTCGGGCTGGAGGGGTTGCGGTTGGGGCTCGATGTGACCTGGAGCCCGGTGCTCGATATCAACACCAATCCGGACAACCCGATCATCAACGTGCGGTCGTTTGGGGAGAAGGTTGACCTCGTGTCGCGTCTGGGGGCGGCACTTACCCGCGGGATGCTGGCTTCGGGGCTGACGCCGTGCGCCAAGCATTGGCCGGGGCATGGGGACGTGGCTGTGGACAGCCATATCTCGCTGCCGACACTGCCGCTGACGCGGGAGCGGCTTGAGACCGTCGAGTGGGAGCCGTACCGGCAGGCGCGGCGGGCGGGGCTTGAGTGCATCATGACGGCGCACCTGCTGGTGACTGACATTGACCCGGAGAATTGCGCTACCGTGAGCCCGACGCTGATTGGGATGCTCAAGAAGGACCTGGGCTTCCCGGGGCCGATCTTCACCGACTCGCTTGGCATGGAGGGGCTGCGGCTGACGCTGGATTCGGCAGAGGCGGCGTGGAAAGCGGTGGTCGCCGGGCATGACCAAGTTCTGGTAGACTATAAGCGGTCTCCTGTGGAGAGCTATGAGGCGGTTTTGGCTGCGGCGGTGGATGGACGGATACCGGAAGCGCGGTTGCGGGAGGCTGCGGCCACCGTTCGGGCGTTTAAGGCCAGGCGTGCGGCTGTCGGGGCGCCACCGGACGACGCTGAGATTCGGGAGACGCTGCACGACATGGCGCGGCGGGTGGCGGAGGCTTCGATCACGGCGTATCGCCCCGGAGAGGCTTTCGCGCCGGGGGCCAAGCCGCTTTTGGTTATCTGCGACGATCTGGCCAGCCGTGGCGTGGGTCTGGCCGACGAGCAGAAGGCTACGGGGCTGCAGGGGACGCATCCGCTGGCTAAGGAGCTAACGGCCAGACTGCCGTTTGAGGTGCTGGTGTTCGAAGAGGCGCCGACGGCCGAGAATCTCGCGCAGCTCAAAGCGGCAGCAGCAGCGGCCAGCGACGTCATTGGGGCGACTTTCGCGCACATTGTTTGCTATAAGGGCGAGGGCGTGCGTCTGCCGGCGCCGCAGGTGGCGATGTGGAAGGACCTGGCGGCGACTGGCAAGCTGCGGCAGATGCTGCTGTTCGAGTCGCCGTATGCCCTGTCTGATCTGCCGGAGAAACTGCCGGTGGTGGTTGGCTATGGAGCCGACAGCTTTACGCTGAAGGCGGCAGCCAAGGCCCTGCTGGGCGAGGCTTCCTGCACTGGCAAGCTGCCTGTCACTGTCTAGTGGACGTACCGATCTAGCAACTCACGGAGTAGAAATTGGTAGAACACATTCTGACTGTTATTGGCACGTTCATAGTGGGCACGATCTCCGCGATGGGGTATGGCGGGATTGTGCTGCTCATGGGCATTGAGAGTGCGTGTATTCCGCTGCCCTCCGAAGTGATCATGCCCTTTGCGGGCTTTCTGGTCTTCAAGGGCGAAATGAGCCTGTGGCTGGCGGGGTTGGCGGGAGCCATTGGTTGTGTGGCCGGGTCAGTTCCGGCGTACTATCTGGGCATGTACGGGGGCAGGCCGGTCATCGAGAAGTGGGGCCGCTATGTTCTGATGTGCCCGCATGACCTCGACCTGGCTGACCGGTGGTTTGCCAAGCATGGCGACATCACGGTGTTCATCGCGCGCCTGCTGCCGGTCGTGCGGACCTTCATTGCCTTCCCCGCAGGTGTGAACCGGATGAACATGCGGCGGTTCATCATCTACACGTTCGCGGGCAGCTTCCCGTGGTGTCTGGGGCTGGCCTATGCCGGTCAGAAGCTTGGCGAGAACTGGCAGGGCCTCAAGGTGTACTTCCACCAGTTTGATGCTGTGATCGGGATCGTGCTGGTGGTCGGCCTCGCGCTGTGGATCTACCGCCACACCCGTTCGCGGCGGGACCCGAGTTGCGATGCCCCGCAGGAAGACCAGAAGGCTGAATAGACGCCTGATTTGGTGAGGCATTGGCATGAACGTCTACATCTGCACGGACTTTGAGGGTATTACCGGCGTTACGATGTGGGAGCAGGTGCACCCGAAGCACGGGGCAGCTTATGAGGACGCCCAACGGCTCTTCATGAGCGACATCAACGCGGCCATTGAGGGGTGCTTTGAGGGCGGGGCGACGCGTGTGGTCGTACTGGATGGGCACGGCTGGCCGATGAATGTGGTGCCGGAACTGATGCACCCGAAGGGCGAGTTCATCACCGGCTCCGGGGTGCCGCGCGGCTGGTGCCTGGACCAGGGCTTTGACGTGGGGATGCAGGTGGGCTGCCACGCCATGAACCGCACCTCGGACGGCGTTTTGTACCATACCCAGAACCACCTCAACGACTCGCGGTACTGGTACAACGACCGCGAGTGCGGGGAGATTGCGCAGATGGCGCTGTGCATGGGGCATTTTGGGATTCCGCAGGTCATGGTAACCGGTGACGTTGCGGCCTGCCGGGAGGCGCGGGAGTTCTTTGGGCCGGACCTGGTGACTGTGGCGGTCAAGGAAGGGTACGGCCGCAACTGCTCCAAGATGCTGGGGCCGGAGGAGACTGCGGAGATGATCCGCGAGGGCGCCCGGAAAGCCATGGGCCTCGTCGGCAAGGCTAAGCCCTTCACCATGGAACTGCCCTTGCGCGCCAAACTGGAGCGGCTTGCGGAGCCTGTGGAGGACTACACGCCGCTCGAACAGATTGTGGCGCTGCCGCATGTGACGCACGAGGGTGCTTGCGCGACGCAACTTGACGTGTATGGATTCTAGGGGTGCGGCTTACGGCGAGCGGCGAAAACGGGGAACGGAAAACAGAAAACAGTTCGGAGGGGCTGTCGCCCCTTCGGGGCTCAAGGTGATTTGGGGCGGGAACCAGGGCCTTGCGGCCCTGGCTAGAGGCCGGACGGCCCTTCGGGCCTGACGGCAACGGCAACGGCATGCGGGCAGGATGCCCGCGCACCTACGGCAACGGCATGCGGGCAGGGATGCCCGCGCTCCACACGGCAACGGCAATAGACCGGGCTAAACGGCGTTACGGGAGTAGGATCGGCTCATGAAGGTTTATATCTGCACAGACCTCGAAGGCATCAGCGGCATCACGCTCTTTGCGCAGACTCGTGAGGATGGGCCGGCCTATGAGCGGGCGCGGTCTCTGCTGATGGGGGATGTCAATGCGGCGGTGCAGGGGTGTCTCGACGGCGGGGCCAGCGTGGTGCGCATCCTGGACGGCCATGGGCATCCGTTGAACTTCGTGCCCGAGGAGATGCACCCAGGCGCGGAGTACATCGCGGGGAAAGGCTTTCCCACTCTCGCGGTGGGAGTGGACGAGACCTTTGACTGTGCGATGCTGATCGGCAGCCACGCCATGTGTAGGACGCCGGATGGGGTGCTCTATCATACGCAGAACTCGCGCATGGACTGCCGCTACTGGTATAATGGTGTGGAATCAGGCGAGATTGCCCAGGACGCAATGATCTATGGACACTTCGACATTCCGGTCGTGATGGTCAGCGCGGATACGGCGGGCTGCCGCGAGGCCACGCAATTCCTCGGGGAGAACGTCGTGACGGTGGCGGTGAAGGAAGGGTACGGGCGGGAGTGCTGCAAGATGCTGGCTCCGGCCCGGGCCCATGAGCTGATCCGTGAGGGGGCGGCTGAGGCGCTGAAGAGGATCAAGGAGTGCCGGCCGTACAAGGTTGAGACGCCACTGCGCGCGCGGCTGGAGCGGCTGGTTGAGCCGGCGCCGGAGGGGGCGACGGCGGAGGAGATAGACGCACTGCCGCATGTGGCGTTTGAGAAGACCTGTGAGAGCCAACTGGACATCTACGCGTTTCCGCCGGAGACGCAGGTGTAGAAAGGCCCCACGGGTCGGGCTCTCGAGAGCCCTCCCACAGAGTCTGAGGGCCGGAGGCTCTACCCATGCACCGCCTCCCCAAACCATGGCTCTTTCGCCTGCAGGGCGCCGGCCTTATGCTGCTGCTGGTGCTGGTCGTGGCGGTGTTGTACTTCAACCCCGGCGTCGCGGGGTGGCTGACTTATGTCGGATATCAGGGCAAGACGTTTGGCCCTGCCCCTCGGAATTCCAGGCCTGTATACCCCCGCAACGATGTCCCCGGAGTCACGAACTTCGCCATAGTGTCGCGCAATCTGTACCGTGGCGCCGCCGCCGACGCGCTTGGGTTTCGGACCCTGAAGCTCATGGGCGTCAAGACGGTGGTGGACTTGCGGCAGTTCCATAGCGACCTGCCGCTCTTGAAGGGCACAGGTCTGCAGTACTACTACCTGCCAGCGAACCCCTCGGAGATAGATGACGACGAGGTGGCGCAGTTCCTGCGGATCGTGCGTAACCCGGATAACCAGCCGGTGTTCGTACACTGCACGGCGGGGTCAGATCGGACGGGGGTGATGGTCGCGATCTACCGCGTGATGGACGAGGAGTGGCCAGTTGAGGCGGCAGCGCAGGAGTTGCCGATCTTCGGCTTCCACAAGGTATTCCAACCCCTGCTTCAGTATCTCAGCGAGCTGGACCGCGCCCACTTGAACGCGCTGAGCGCGTCAATTCCGCCGCCGAAGGTTCTGCTGGTGAAATAGCCGGCCGGATGAGAGCGGATTGTTAGCCTGAGACCTCCTGGGAAGGAGGTTTTCTGGCTTTGGTAGAACCTTCCGCCAGACAAATCCATTTGCCGGGAGGCCCGATGATGCGACGCCTGCCGCTGCTCTTGCTTGCGCTGCTTTGCCCGCTGCTGGCTCACGCTGCCCCGAGCGTGTTCTGGGCTTCTGATCCGGTCCGGGCGGGCGAGACGGTGGTCGTGGTGGGGGACGGGCTGGCCGAGGCAAAGGTCACGGTGGCTCCCTATACCACCAAGGCGGGCACGGCGCGGGCGGTGCCGGTCATCCAGCCCTCAGACGGGTCGCTCAAGTTCGTAATCCCCGGCGACCTGAAGTCCAACCTCTTTCAGATGGAGATCGTGACGCCTTCCGGGAAGGTTGCACAGGTGCTCAACCGGCCGCAGGTGTGGTGGACCCAGGGGTTCATGGGCAAGGTGGAGGGCGTGCCGGGGGAGCCGCTGCGGATTCTGGGCAAGAACCTGAAATTCGGGGTGCAGGGGACGGTGAAGCTGACCGGGCCGAAGGCGGTTACGCTGCGGTCAGTCGGGGACAGCTATTCGGTCTCGGTGGACCTGCCACGCGATTTGCCGGTGGGGCAGTATTCGCTGGTGGCTGACAACGGCGTGGCGGGGGCGCCGGTGGCGGTGACAGTGCGGAAAGCAGTGCAGTGGCCGCAGGGCCGGTACGACGTGGTTCAGTATGGGGCGGATGGGCTGGGGCAGGCGGACAGCACGGAGGCGATTCGGCAGGCGATGGGGGCGGCAGCGGCCAAGGGCGGGGGCGTGGTGTACTTCCCGCGCGGGCGGTACATGGTGAGCGGGACGCTGGAGATCCCGCGCTTTGTGACGCTGCAGGGCGAGCAAGTGGGGGATGTGAACCTCGTCAACGTCTTTTGGCCGGACGCGAAGGACCCCCTGCCGGTGCAGATCAAGGGGACCAACTCGTTCGCCATCGAGAGCCTGACGTTCTATTGCGGCAACTACAGTAAGTTCCTGGTGGCGGATGACAAGCAGCCGGAGGCGGGGGACGTGCGGCTGGAGCATGTGATGGTGCGGGCGAACTGCTACCGCGGGCACATGACGGCGGATGAGGTGGACCGGCGGATGCGGACGGGCGGGGGGAACCAGCGGCCGCTCTTGACGATGGGTGGCAGGAATGTCTGCATCACGAATTGCGACCTTTTGTCCAGCGGAATGGCGTTCTGGTTCTCGCGGCTCCGCGGGGCGTATATCGCGAACAATATCTTCCACAACGGGCGGTGGGGATGGTACTCGTTTTCGGGCAATGATGGCGTGATTTTCGAGGGTAATCAGATTACCGGCGGGGATTTGATGAGCACGGGCGGGGGGCTGAACTGCCTGGACGGCTCGACGTATTCGCAGCATGTGTACTATGCGCACAACAAGCTGTCGAACATGCTGGGTTGGGACCGGGAGGCCATGACCTCGGACGCGGGCGGGGGCGCGTACTTCGGGAAGGTGGCGAGTTCGACGCCGACGGTGGTGACGCTGGGTGGAGATACGACCGGAAACCGGGACTGGACGGGCGGGGGGATCTATATCCTCGACGGCAAGGGGAGCGGTCAGTACCGGCGGATCGCGGGGATGAAGGGGCGGGAGGTCACGGTGGGGGAGGCGTGGCAGGTGGCGCCGGATACGACCTCGACGGTGACGGTTTGTGCGTACCAGGGCCGGTGCCTGTTCATCGGCAACGATTTTGCGGACAACGGGATTTCGCTGCAGTTCTATGGGAACGCGCTGGAGCACATTTGCGCGGAGAATACGTGCGCGCGGAGTGCGGGATACCATAGCTTTGGAATGCACTATTCCGGGGGATATCAGCCGAATTGGTACCTCCAGTGGCTGGATAACACGATTACCGAGGGGAACCTGTACTGGGGCGACCAGAACAACTGGCGGCTTTCGGGGGAGGGGCATATCGGGGTATATGCGTTCCCGCGGACGCCGAACTGGGTGACGCCGCTGACTTTGGGGACGACGGTACGGCGGAACAGGCTCCTGAATAATGCGCACATCATGCTGGGCAGTGAATGGCGGCCCGAGAGCATGGGGGTGAAGGGGCGGCATGTGCGGGACGTGGTGGTTGAGGGTAACCTGATCAAGCATGCGGACCTGGGGGTGTATGCGTTTCCAACGGCGGAGGGGGTTGTGATCAGGAACAATGAGTACGAGGACGTGCGGCGGCCGCTGGATGGGGCCGGGCTGGCGGGCGCGTGGGTGACGAGCGCGGAGCGGGCGGCGGCTTTGCGGATGACGATGCGGGCGCTGAGCGAGGACCTGGGGTTCAAGGGCGATATCGTCAAGCTGGCGAAGCTGGGACCAATGATGGAGACGCTGGAGAAGGCACCGGATGGTTCCACGGAGCAGGGGAAGGTCTATGGGCAGGCGCTGCGAGCGGTGCTGGCGGCGGTGGCGCAGGCGCGGCCGGAGGGGTTGCCCTTTGCGCAGGTGGCGCCACATCTGGGGATGAGCCTGCGGATGCCGTGGGAGACGGCGCTGCACCGGGACCTGCAGAACCGGCCGCAGGGAGGGCCCTCGCAGCTTGACGTGATCGTGACGGCGACGAACCTGGGTGAGCCGGTGATGGTGTCGGCGGAGGCGATGCTGCCGGAGGCGTGGCAGGCTAAGCCGAGCGAGGCGAAGGAGTTGACCGATCAGGCGCCGGTGACGCTGAGCATGCCGATGGTGGTGCCGGAGAAGGAATGGGCGGGGCATGAGGTGCCGGTGACGTTGAGTGTGAAGCTGGGGGAGGAGACGCTGCGGCTGCATGAGACGATACGGGCGGGCAGCGGGTACATCCGCAAGTGGATGATGCTGGGGCCGTTTGCGAACAAAGGCGGGCAGGCGCTGGACCGGGCATTGTATCCGCCGGATGACGGGGTTGACCTGGCGGGTGAGTATGACGGGGCGACGGGGAGGATCAAGTGGCAGGCGTGGGAGAACGGGGACTGGATCAAGTTCAGGGACCTGTACAAGTATACGCAGCCGGGGACGGCGTATGCGGTGGCGTGTGTGAATTCGCCGAAGGAGATGGCGGCGGAGTTGCGGATGGGGGCATCGGGGGGAGTGGTGGCGACGGTGAACGGGGAAGTCGTATTCATGGACGACAAGTCGCACCGGGCGGGGCCGGGGCAGATGAAGGCGCCGATCCGGCTGCGACAGGGCGACAATGTGATTATGCTCAAGCTGTCCACGAACATCGAGGAGTGGACGGCGATAGGCGAGGTGGGGCCGGCGCCGGATGGGGAGCCGCTGACCGGAGTGACGGTGGTGTCGCCGAAGGAGTTTGCAGGGCGGGCGTGTTTCGCGCCGCCGAAGCGCACGGAAGCCGGGGCGGAGGAGCCGAAGTATACCGGCGGGGTGAAGTGGCGGCTGATCCATGCGGACAGCTTCGACCGGACGGCGCTGGGGGCGCGATGGCAGATTGGATCGGGGACGTGGAAGATCGAGCAAGGGGTGCTGCAGTCGTCGGGGACGGCGTTTTTGTGCTATGCGGAGAAGGTGGCAGCGCCGGTGCCGATCGAATAAGAGGCGCGGGCGATGGGGCAGCCGGGGGACTTGTCGGCGTGCTGGCTGAGCAAGCCGGACGATCATCAGTCGGGGGTGTTGTTCGGGTTTGGGAGCAATGGCAACACGCTGTGCAAGCTGGTGGTGAACGGGGAGCAGGTGGCGCAGGCGGATAAGCCGGTGGTGCAGCAGGGGAAGTGGCACCATGTCATTGCGCAGGTGCTGCCGGGGGGGAGGATGCAGTTGATTGTGGACGGGACGATGGCGCTGGATCAGGCAGGGGCGCCGGGGGAGGCGAAGTACCCGGGGATATGGTCGTGGGGGGCGAATGGGGAGTTTCGAAAGGTGCGGGTGTATGGGCTTTAAGGCAGAATCAGGGGACGGGCGGCGTGGGACAGGGCTCGCCGGGCTGGAAGCCCGGCTACATTGGCGCTATCTCGCGGCAGGATGCCGCTCGTACGGCCTCAGAAGAACGGCGGGATGCCGCTCGTACGACACAGCAAAGCGACAGTATTCGGAGGAGCCAAGATGAAGAAGCAGCGGGAAGTCAGGGCGGCTTTGATTGGGTATGGCGGCGCGTTCAACATGGGGAGGCACCATAGCAACTCGATGGAGGCGACGGGGCGGATGCGGACGGTGGCGGTTTGTGACACCGACCCGGCGCGGTGTGCGATGGCCAAGGAGGAGCTGGGGGATGAGACGCAGACGTTCCGTAGCGTTGACGAGCTTCTGAAGTGGGGCGAGTTTGATCTGGCGATTGTGATCCTGCCGCACTTCCTGCATGCGCCGGTGGCGGTGCAGTGTCTGAAGGCGGGCAAGCATGTCATCACCGAGAAGCCGATGTGTGTGAGCGTGAAGGAAGCGACGCAGATGATTGACGCGGCGCGGGCGTCTAAGGTGATGCTGTCGGTGTTCCATAACCGGCGGTGGGACGGGGACTTTTTGGCGCTGCGGGAGATCGTGGAGAAGGGGCTCGTTGGCAACCTGTTTCATATTGAGATGTTCAGCGGTGGCTGGACGCCGCCGCGGGGTTGGTGGCGGGATGACAGGGAGATATCTGGAGGTCTCGGCTTCGACTGGGGTGCGCACTTCATGTACTGGCTGCTGCAACTTGTACCTGCGCCGGTGGTGGATGTGATCGGGATCACGCAGAAGCTCGTCTGGCATGAGATTACCAACGAGGACCACCTGCAGGCGATCATCCGGTTTGAGAATGGCGTAGTGGCGGACTTCCAGCAGTCATCAATCGCGCGGGTGCCGCGGGCGCGGTGGCGATTGCTGGGCGACAAGGGCGGAATCCTGTATGCGGGAGACCACTGGGTGGTGCAGACCGAGGTGCAGGGGATTGCGACGGAGATGAAGGTGCCGTTCCGGCAGGGCGAGCATGCCAAGTACTATGAGAACATCGCGGCGCATATTCTGGACGGGGCGGAGTTGACTGTGACGGCGGAGGATGCGCGGCGGGTGATTAGCGTGATAGAGACCGCGGGGCGGTCGGCGAAGAGCGGGAAGCCGGTGAAGGTGCCGTTCTAAGAGAGGCTTGACAGAGAGTGCCGGGTTGAGTTGCCCGCCCGGCTGGAAGCCGGGCTCTCTTGCCGATAGCTCGCGGCTGGAAGCCGCTCGTACGACAACTGAAGCGAACGCGGACACCAAGCGAACGCGAGTACCAAGAGAAAGGGGCGCACGGAATTCCGTGCGCCCCTTTGTTTTGGCTTGAGACGGCGGTTACTGGACGGGTACCAGCAGCGCTTCTTTGCTGGGGGCTAGCAGGGGCGGGACGCCGAGGACTTCGATGTAGTTGTCCTCGAGGAAGACCTTGCTGGCCTTGCTCAGCGTGAGTTTGTAGACCTCGCCCTTGGACGGCTGGGCGAGTTGAACGGCGAACTGGTGGGCCGCCGCGATGTTGTCCTTCTCCTCGATGAGCTTGCCGTCGGGACCGTAGAAGGCGCCCTTGATGCCTTCGCCGAGGCCCTCGCCGTAGAGCTTGATGCCGAACTCGGTGGTTCCGGCCGGGACATAGACGAACAGGTCGCCGGTGCTGGCGAACATGCGGATCGAGCCGCCTTCGCTGGTCAGCAGCATGCGGTTGGAGTTGCCGCTGAACTGCATGTAGTTGCCCTTAGCGTCGGCTTCTACGCGGTAGAGACCGGTCTCGGGGGCGGTGAAAGCGACGGGAGCTTCACCCTCAAACGGCACGGCGACTTTGGCGACTTCCTTGCCTGAGGGAGCGGTGATGATGACCGGCATGGTGACGCCGCTGTACTTGCCGACCTGGCCGAAGCGGGCCTTGAAGGTGACCTGATCGCCCTGGGTGGCGTAGAGCAGGAAACGGCCCTGAGTGCGAGTGCGGAAGCGGCCGAGGTCGAACTGCTTGGGAGTGCCCTCCATGAGGGGCTTGAAGCTCATCCCGGCGAGCTTGACGCGGGGGAGCTTCTTGATGGTGATGAAGGGGAACCACTCGCCGAGTAGCTTGTCGGTCAGAACTGTCTCGGTCTGCTTGCCGTCGCGCTCGACGACGAGAGTGCCCTTGACGTCCCGAAGCTTGACATTGCCGCTGTTGTCCACGAAGGCCAGCGGGCGGCGGTCCTTGGTCTCCTTGATGACGAGACGGCCAAAGTCGTAGCCGCCCATGTCTTCGGTGGCGTCGGCGCGGGAGGTAATGGTGATGGGGGCTTCGAGACCCTCGCCGCCGGCGGCGTTTTCGAGGGTGCAGTTCTCAAAGCGCATCTTGACGCCGGTGAGCGGCACGTTGGTGATGCCGATTCCGGGGCCCTTGGTGTCGGAGAAGGTGCAGTTGGAGAGCTCGACGGAGCCCTTGACTGCCTCTTCAGGGATATTGTCGGTGACGATGGCGAAACCATGGCGGTCGCCGCGGCTGGTGCAGTTTTCGAACCGCATCGAGAGCGGCGCGGAAGTGGCGTTCAGCGGCGGGACGTAGATGAAGATGCCGCCGCCGGCATTGTTCTCGAGGCGGCAATTGCGCATGACGCAGTTGACGAGCCGCTCGTCGGGGTTGTTGGGCTCGTAGTCTATGCCGGCCATCGGGGCGGTGCCCGCGGTGTTGCTCAGGACACAGTTGTCGATGGTCAGGTTCTCGGCGGTGATGACGCTGATGCCCTGGCGGTAGTTCTTGTCGCAGATGACGTCCCTGATGAGGACGTCCTTGTTGGTGACGCCGGGCGCCGCAGCGCCGAGGTAGATGCCGTCGCCACCGCTTTCAGCGATGGTCAGACCGATGATTTTGATGTTGGTGGAGCTATGGAACTGGACTCCGTGACGCCACTCGGCCTTGGTGTAGGGGGCGGCGGCGTAGTCGTCGCGCCACATGCGGAGGGTCGCGCCGGGGCCAGTGAGGGTGACATTCTTGACGAGGCGGCCGCTGAAGAGCGAGTCGTTGCCGCCCTTGTATTCGCCGCGCTTGGCGAGGACTTCCACGCCCTTCTCGAAGACGATTTCCTGGTCGGATACGAGTTTGATCGGGAGGACTATCCAGGGCTTGCCCACGTTATCGACGATCAGCCGGGGGACCTTGGAGTCAATGGCAGCCTGAAGACATGCGGTGGCGTCTTCGGCATTGAAGCCCCACCAGGAGGCCTTGGCCTCTTTGAGCTTGCCGGAGGCCACGTCTTTGAGCGCCTGATCGTTCACTTGCGCCAGCGCCGGCAACGCGGCCAGCAGCAGGACTACTACGAGCGACAGATACCTGAGCTTCATCACGCCTTTTCCACCTTTCGCGACTGTAGTTGGGGCATTATATCCGACGGCCCATGCAAAGGCCAAGAGCGGTGAATCGGCTTGGGCCAGGGGTAGGGGGATTGGCAGAGGGAGAGCGGGGGGGAGGCCCGCACTGCGAGTGGTTGGTGATAGCGGAGGGGCCGGATGCCGACGGTGCGGCTGTCGGCCTCCGGCCCCTCCATTGGGCGCGATTGTCGTCGGTGATCACGGCGGGCGGACCACGGTCCGCCCCTACTGAGGCGGATCGCTACTGTATCACGACGGGCGGGTCTGACTGAACGGCCAAGGTATAGTCCTTGACCACCGTCTGGCGCGGCTGGAGGGAGAAGGATCCGTAGGCGCCTTCGTAGCCCTCGGCCCAGACGCTGATGGACAGGTAGCCGCTGGGCACGTTCAGCGAGTACTCCCCGTTCTGGTCGGTCAGCGTGGTGAACTGGTTGAACCAGTACGGCGGGCAGATGACGCCGGTCGCCTGCTTAGGCACCAGTGCCTTGCCGATGAGAGCGACAGGAATGGGCAGGGGCTCGGGGCGGATGGGCTGCCAGTTGCCATTGCAGGTGATGGTGACGGTCGCGCCCTCGATTGGCGTGCCGGCAGGGGTGGTGTCGCCGGTGCCCCTGATGGTGCCACGGACGGTGCCAACTCCCTCTTCGATGGCGGGCACAAGCTGAAAATCTGCGGTGGCGGTGGTACCGGCGGAGACCCAGACATAGGCGACGCCCTGGACAAGGCCGGGCACGTTGACTGTCACGACGTAGGCACCTTCGGGAACGGCGGGGATGACGTAGCTGCCGTTGTCGTTCGTAATGGCGCGCAGGGCCAGTTCTTCGCCGTCAGAGGCGGGCGGGTCGGTGCTGGTCTGGCCGTCCATGATATAGACGGGTTCGGGGTCGGCGACGACGGTGACTCCGGCGAGGGGACTGAGGTTGCCGACTTCGTCCTTTTGCATTACCAGGCCGGCGATCTGGCCGCCGGGCTGGAGTGTGATGTCGCCGAGATCGGAGGTGTCATCGGGGTCGACGTCCACGACCAGGTGTGTCCCGACTAGGCCGTCGTCGGAGATGATGGACAGGTAGTGGTTGCCGGCAGGGAGGTTGGGGATGGTGAAGCTGCCGTCAGAGCCGGGGTGGACATCGAGTTCGGTGCCATCCAGCACGAGGTTGTACTCTGAGGGATTGGGGCCAGCCACCTGGCCCGTGATCGAACCATTGCCTGTGGGGGTGACAGCGCTCTTGCCGCCGCCGCCACAGCCGGCCAGCAGGCACACCGTAACGATCAACAACACCAGCACGAGATCTCGCATACAAATCCTCCCATCGGTTTCTCGCGGCACGCCCATGGCGGCCGGACGCAATGGTGGTATGACCTTGTACTACTTGTTCTTGTTCCGTGGCGCGGCGGGGATTCCTGCGCGGGGGTTTTGTGGCCGGTGAGCGGGAAGGGGCGAGGCATTGGACGTTGCAGCCCAGATACGAAACGGGAGGGGCCTGGGGCCCCTCCCGTTGGGTGGTCGGAGACGATGCGGCCTGGGCTAGACCTTGACTTCCTTGCCCTTCTCGGCGGACTTGTAGATGCCGTCGAGGATGCGCTGGGTGTAGAGAGCCTGCTCGCCGGGGACCGGGGAGGGGAGACCCTTCTGTACGGCCTCGACGAAGCGGCGGATCTCCTCACTGTGGGAGGCGACGCCGGCGTCGGGGTTGACCTGCGGGGTGCTGTTGAGCAGCATGCCAGCTTCCTCGCGGATGAGGGTCAGCGGGTTGCTCTGCATGCCGCCCTTGGTGCCGGTGAGGAAGACGTTGTAGGTGCCCTCAGCGGCGTTGACGGCCCAACTGGTCTCCAGCGAGAGGCAGGCGCCGTTGGCGAAGCGGATGAAGCCGGCGGCGAGTTCGTCGGGCACAGTGTAACGCTTGGGGTCGTGCTTCATGACGGACGGCTTGTTCGCGATCTCGAGCCAGATATTGGCGGAGACGGTTACGGGCTCGGGATGACCCATGAGGTGGAGGGCGAGGTCAAGGATATGTACGCCGAGGTCATAGCACGGGCCACCGGCGGACTGGTCCTTGAGAATGAACTCGCCCCAGGACGGTACGCCACGGGGGCGGAGGAGGCTGCAGCGGCCCCAGTAGATGTCGCCGATGAAGCCGGCGTCCACCCAGCGCTTCATGGCGAGGGAGCCCTCGGTGAAGCGCATGGACTGGGCGACCATGAAGAGCTTCTTGGCTTCCTTGCCGGCAGCGATCATCTGCTCGACGTTCTTGGCCGAAACGGAACAGGGCTTTTCGACGATGACGTTGGCGCCGGCCTCGAAGGCGGCGATGACGGGGTCCTTGTGGACGCAGTTGGGGGTGCAGACGTCGACGATGTCAAGCTGCTCGGCCTTCAGCATCTTGTGGTAGTCATCGTAGCACTTGATGTTTTCGAACTTGCACTTCTCGGTGGCGTTCTTCAGGGAGGTCTCGCGGATGTCAGCAAACGCGACGATCTCGATCTGATCTTCCAGCGCGTGCCAGCCGGGCAGATGCGCACCGGTGAAGATTGCTCCCGAACCAACGACACCAACTCGAAGCTTCTTGGCCATAAGGAGGCCCTCCTGATCATGCCGGTCATGCGGCAGTAATGGAACCTGAAATGCCCGGCATGCAGTGCCGGCTTGTCATGGACTATTCGCAACCGCGTTAGCCAAACCTGCAAGCCGGGCAACAAAAAAGGCAACGGCTCATGAAACTCATGAGCCGTTGCCTTCCTATCGAGCCATCCGGCGATGCCGGACACATCAGGACTGAGCGCTAGTAGCCCGTCTGCCACTGGAAGCCGATCTCCCCGACCTCACGGCCGGCGCGGTCGGCGTCCATGAACTCGAGGGTCAACTCATTGCGTGAGTCGAGCTGATAGGCATAGCCCAGCTTCCAGGCACGGAGGGAGTCGCCGTCCAGGTCGCGGGTCGGGTCGAACGTCTCGTAGCGGAGGTATGCGGTGCCGTCGCCGACCAGGCGCGCGACCTGCCCGTAGCCGCCGCGGACGTCGTAGCCGAACAGCTTGCCGTCAACCAGTTCGGTCTGAAAGCCCCAGGGCTTGGGGTCCGTGTGGAGCCAGAGGTCCAGCATCTGACGGTCGGTGGTCGTCGCGACCGAGGGAGTGCCGACACCCTCGGTGTACCTGCCGTCAACCCAGCTAGCGCCGAACTGGCCGAACGGGCGGGCCCAGCGCAGGTCTATTTCATACGTCTTGTTGTTGTTATTCTCGGCGTTGAGGAAGTTGCCGTTGATGAAACCGACATGGACTGCCGGCTCCCAGCCGTCACAGGGGGCTTTGGGATTGTGGGTCACGTAGATGCCGTGGTCCGTGGGGCCCTGGAACTCCAGGCCACGGATGCCGGCGGCCTTGTAACCTTCGACGCCGGCGAAGCGTTCCAGGGGCAGGCGCCTGGAGCTGCTCTCCCAGGCATCCCAGCCGAACCTGTTGTACACTCGCCCGAACTCGACTTCCCACTGCCTGGCAAACTTGTAGTTGACGTAGGCGGCCTCAATGTCCACGGCGCTGGCGAAGCTGAGGTGGCGCAGTGTGAACGCAGCGGTGGTGCGTTCGTTGGGGGTGAACACGAAGCCGAGGTAGGCCCGGCGCATCAGGAACTCATCGGTGCCCTCGACGGAGCTCGGGGGGAGAGCGCCGGGAGGAAAGTTTGACAACATCTGCCGCCGGTCTTCATAGCGTCCCTGAAGGTACCCGCCTACCTTCACCTTGTCGTACCATTTCGGCGCGGTCGGGGCCGCTGGCGCGGCGACTACCACGGCGGGTGCAGCCTCGGCAGCTTCCAGCTTCTGGAGCCGGGCGCACACATCCTGCAGCGCTTGCTGCAGTTGCTTGACTTGCTCGCGGAGCTTGTCCGCTTCTGTCTGGGCCCCAGCGGCTGCGGCAAACGTCAGCAGCAGCACGGCAACCAGCAGTACGACCAGGCCATGTCTCATGTCATCTTGCCTCCCAACAATATGATGAGCAGTGCTCAGGAAGACCCTAACGCGTGGGTCTGACGTCCGTACCGGCAGCGGGCGAGACGCCCGCACTACGCGAGTTGGTTTTGGATGGTGCGGGTGCGGCGGGCGGACCACGGTCCGCCCCTACGGGGAACGGCCAGGCC
The DNA here is from genome assembly GCA_039683575.1 of Armatimonadia bacterium. GTDB lineage: Bacteria > Armatimonadota > Zipacnadia > Zipacnadales > UBA11051 > JAJFUB01. The sequence goes on from JBDKRC010000143.1 coordinate 31,983, forward strand.
TAGAACGCAAAAACGGGCCACGATCAAGGTCGTGCCCCTCAGCGTCTCCACGGCGACCGTCGGCTCTCCAGCCCCGGCCCGTGAGGGTGGTAACGTCATAGCAGCCTGCCGCGCTACCACCTCAGCCCATTTGCCCAGCAACCAGTGCCGCAAACAGGGTCAGTATAACCAGCATCTTCTTGTTCCGCAAGAACCTTTTGGCACAGGCAGTGATCAGGGCGCCGGAGGTCGAAATGACCCGCCACGCCATACAGGAAGTGAATCCCATGTCATTTGAGACAGGCGAGCTAAACGTTGTTCGCGATTCGGCGCGGCGGGTGTCGGAACTGGCGCAGAGCGATGAATATGAGATCCGGCGGCGGCGGTGGCGGGATGTCAATGCGCTGCGCAAGCCCGACCGGGCGCCGGTGTGGCTGCGACCGGCGGGGGTGTGGAAGGAGCTATTGCCGCAGGAGGGCCTGACTTGCAGTGATCCGACGCTGCGGGCGATGGAGTACAGACTGCGCCAGGACCTGATCAAAGATGAGATCGGCGACGACCATGTGGTGGAGAACTGGTGGGAGGTGCCGGCGGTATTTGATTGCGACAGCGAGTTCCTGTGGGGCGTGCAGACCCAGGTGCTAGTGGATAGCACGGAGTTGGGGGGATGGAGGTACCGGCCGCCGCTGCAGAGCGTGGATGACTTTGACAAGGTCACGGTGCCGACGCTCACCTACAACGAGCAGAGGACGCGGGAAGCGCTGCAGCGGGTCGGGGAGATACTGGGAGACGTCATGCCCGTGAAGCTGACTTGCGGGCCACGGCTGCACCAGACGCTGGGGGCATACCTCGACCAGCTTCGGGGCATGGGCGAGATGATGCTGGACCTGTATGTGCAGCCCCATCTGATCCACCGGTTGATGGCGAAGATCCTGGAGGCGTGCCTGCGGGACTTGCGGACAGTTGAAGCGACGGGCCTGCTGACACCCAACAACTATGGCGGGATGCACTGCTCGGACCCGATTAACGGCAACCCGCCTCCGGGGCAGGTGCGACTGCATAACCTGTGGGCGGATGGCAACAGCCAGGAGTTTGACGAGGTCTCGCCGCGGATGTGGGAGGAGTTCCTGCTGAACTACCAAAAGCCGATCTTCCAGCAGTTTGGACTCGTCCATTATGGGTGCTGTGAGGACCTGACGCAGAAGATCCAGGGAGTGCTGAGCATCCCTAACCTGCGTATCTTTGTGTGCTCGGCGTGGACGAATCTGGAGAAAGTGATCGAGGCGGTGGACAAAAAGCACTGCATCATGTGGCGGCAGTCGGCGGCGGAAGTGACGCTGTCCGACAACCTGGAGAAGGTTGAGAAGCACCTCGATGAGGGGCTGGCAAAGCTGCAGGGGCAGTACTATCAGATCGTGCTGCGCGAACTGCAGACGGTGCACGGGCATGAGGGGCGCCTGCATGAGTATGCGCGTCTGGCGATTGAGAAGGCGGAGAAGTGGGCGTGAGGCAGGGATCAGGATTCAGGGGTCAGGGAACGGCAGACGGCGGACGGTAGACTAATAACGTGCAGGCAGGGGAACACCGTGTGGGAGTTGAGGCGCCGCTATACCATGGCCGAGAGGAGAATGCCGACTATGAGACTATGGGCTGCGTTGGTGGGGCTGTTGGTGGGCGGAGTGGGGGTTGGGGCGGAGTTGCCTTACCCGCAGGGGACGGCTTTCCCGCTGGGGCTCTATTCAATCCAAACCGTGGATGAGATGAAGCAAGAGGCGGGGTTTGGGTGGAATATCGGGCATACGTACAGCATGAAGCCCACTTTCCTGGAGATCGTGAAGGAAGCGGGCTGGTTCACGTTGACGCACCTGGCGAAGGCGGACGAGGAGACCACCAAGGCGACGATCACCGACTTGGTGGGCAGGGGGCCCGTGGCCTGGTGGGACCTTCCGGAGGAGCAGCGGTGGTGGCGGGCGGATGAGTACCAGGTGGTGAAGGACCTGTCCGCGTGGACGCGCAAATACGACCCACAGAAGCGCCCCAATTACATGTACATCGCGGGGCACTACCAGGCGGCGGCGATCGCGAAGTATGTGCCCTATCTGGACATTATCGGGGCAGGGACCTATACCGAGTACTCCAAAATGCCGCGGCAGTGGGTGCGGTGGCGGATGGAGGAGACCATCCGTGGGATTGAGCAGGGCGGGGCAAAGGTGGGGAAGGACTACCTGAACGGCGAGAAGACACCGATTGGGATTCCCATGCTGTTTGGCAAGCCGGGTGAGATCCCGACGATGACCCCGGCGGCGGCTTACCATGACTTCTATAGCTGTCTGGCGAGCGGGGCGCGGGGGATTCTGATCTTCTCGTACTGGCACAAGCGCGATGCACCGGGGCTGCAGGCGACCTATGAGGCATACGCAAAAGCGGCGCGGGAGGTTTCCGGGCCGGAGGGCATCGGGCAGGCGCTGCTGTTTGGGGAGCAGGTGCCGGTGCAGGTGAAGGTGGTGGACGGACCGTCTGAGGCACCGCCCTTCAAGCCGGTGGCGGTGACGACAGATGTTTCTTTGCCAGCGGTGAATGTGCGGGCGATGCGGCATAACGGGAAACTGCTCGTGATAGTCGTGAATTCCGTTGAGCAGGCGGCGCGGGTGCGGATTGAGGGGCTGCCGGCGGAGGTCACGGCTGTGCGGGCGCCGTTTGAGGAGGGCCGGAGCGTAACGGTCACACAGACCGGGCTGGAAGATGCAATTGGGCCACTCGGGGTCCATATTTACACTGCCGGTGGGCAATAGGGGGCGCAAATGGGTTACGTAGATGCGCATGTGCATGTCTGGACGGATGACTTTGCGCGATATCCGCTGGCTGAGGGATACACGCCGGAGGAGATGAAGCCGCCGACCTTCACGGCGGAGGACATTCTGCGCCACGCCAAGCCTTCCGGCGTAGACCGGGTGGTACTGGTGCAGATGAGCTACTATGGCACCGACAACTCGTATATGCTCGACACGATGAAGCGGTATCCCGGGGTGTTTGGCGGGATAGCGGTCATTGATGAGAGCCGGCCGGATGTGGAGGAGGAGATGAACCGGCTGGCCGAGCAGGGCGTGCGGGGATTCCGGATTCAGCCAAAGCAGAGCCCGGCGGGGAACTGGCTGGACACTGAGGGCTTCCATCGGATGTTCACCGAGGCAGCGAAGCGGCACTTGATGCTGTGCTGCCTGATGGGGCCGGATGGGATTGATGCGGTGGCGTCTATGTGCGGTCAATACCAACATGCGCCGGTGATCATTGACCACCTCTGCCGGATTGGGATGGACGGGACAATCTGCGATGACGATAGAGATGCTTTGTGCCGGCTCTGCATATTCGAGAACCTGAAGGTTAAGATCTCGGCGTTCTACGCGTTGGGGCAAAAGCGGCCGCCACATGATGACCTGCTGCCGATGATCCAGCGGGTGTGCGACGCTTTCGATCCCCGGGCGCTGATGTGGGGGAGCGACTGCCCGTACCAGGTGCAGGAAGAGACGTATGAGGACGGGCTGGCGCTGGTGCGCGACCGGGTGACCTTCAAGAGCGAGGACGCGCGGGAGTGGGTTCTGGGGAAGACGGCGGAGAGCTACTTCTTCGAGTGAGGCCCTCAGGGGACCATGCGGCCGGATGATTGCTTGTAGCGGGAGGGGCTGTTGGGGCTCCTCCCGCTTTTTCGTTAGGGACTGACTGCAAAGTGAGGTCTTCCATGCGAATGCTTCTGGCGTTGGGCTTGCTGATCAGCGTTCAGGCGTATGCGGCGGAGTTGACGGTGGTGCACGGCGGAGCGGGGCAGATCACACTGGCAACGGTGGAGACGGGGCAGTATAAGGCGCTGATCGACGCGGGCAAGGGCGCGAGGATGATGTCGCTCTATGATAAGGCGCTTGGGGCGGAGATTGTGCAGAAGGATGAGTCCGGGCTAGGCGGGCTCTTCGAGGACCGGCCGCTGTTCAGCGTGTGCGAGTATGAGGGACGGATACTGAAGCAGAAGCCCGAGGAGATTGTGCTGCGATTTGCGGTGAGCAAGGATGGGATCAACCTGGTGAAGACCTATACCTTCACCGAGGGTAAGCCCGTGTTCGGGGTACGGTATGAGGTGGAGAATTCCACGCAGCTTCCGTTCAAGCTGTGGATCAGGAACTTTGCCAATCCCGGCGGTGGGGCGGTGACGGATGCCGACCATGGCTTCATGCGCAGCGGCGGGAAGGTGCTGGAGGTGCCGGTGCCGGGGACTTACTACCGGGACCTGGAGGAGCCGTGGGCGGCTTATGTCGATACGGAGAAGAAGTCGGGCTATTTCGTGCGGTGCGACTTTGACCTGCTGGACAGCTTCTATTTCTGGAACGGGAGCCGCATCACGCCGACGTTTGAGTGGCTCTACAAGCCCGTGCCGCCGGGGCAGAAGGTGGCGACGGGGCTGGTGTTTGGGCTGGTCAGCGGGCTTGAGAAGGTTGGAAGCGTCTCGGCGGCCGGTGTAGTGAGCGCGGAGATGGGGACGGCTGAGGCGCGGGTGGAGCCGAAGTTCGCGGCCATTGAGGGGTGGAAGCCGCTGGAGGAGCTATACAAGCCTACGACGGAGGAGATGGCGCGAGGCTTCATCGCGGTGGTGAGCGGCAAGCAGGCACCGGCGCCGCGGCTGACCGGTTTGCAGGTGGATTTGGGATTGGACGAGCGGGAAGCTGTGCCGCTGGAGTGCTTTGGGCTGGCCGAGGAGGCGAAGATTGACGCGACGGTGTGGGGGCCGGGCGGGGCGGCGGTCAAGCCGGAGACGATACTGGTGCGGGTCGAGATGGACTCGTGGCTTGAAGGTGGGGCGACGCTGAAGGTGCAGCGCGGGCGGAGCGGGCGGCTGTGGCTGACGGTTGACAGCAAGGGGCTCAAGCCGGGGCAGTATGACTATCAGGTGGTTCTGAGCCGCAGTGGGCAGGGGGAACCGGTGCTGCTGCCGCTGCAGGTGACGGTATGGAACACAAAGCTGCCGGAGCGGCCGGTGATTGGGACGCAGCTCTATGCGTACCCGCCGACATTGTCGTCGTACACGCTGGATGAAGCGGCCAAGAAGAAGTTCATGGCGTACGTGCAAAACATGCAGGAGATGCACTGCGACAACTGCGACTGGGCGGTGGGAGTGCATGTGCCGGCGGCGCGGGTGACGGTCAAAGGGACAGGGGAGCTTCTGACGGAGTGGTCCAAGGCGCATCCGAACACCGCGGTGGAGAAGCTGCCGGATATTGACTTCGGGTACTTCGACCTCTGGTTCGACGAGTACGCCAAGCGGGGGATGACGCGGTTTGTGGCACATGTGCCGGCGGGGAATGGGTGGCGGGAGGCGGCCATCATCCAGGCGGCGCTGGGACGCAAAGTGGAGGATGTGAACTCAGCGGAAGCCTGGGCAGTGATGGAGTGGTACTACAAGCAACTGCGGCAATATGCGGAGGCGAAGGGGTTCGACTCATTCTGGGCCAAGGTTGATGACGAGATCTCGCAGGAGGACATCCCGCAATGGCTCGTGGGGGCTGCGCACTACCGGAAGGCGGGGTACAAGCCCTTCACGACCAATACGGGCAACACCGCACGATCTGCAACGCTACTGCGGGAAATGAACAAGGAGAGCGAGGCGTGGCAGGTGGCGTTGTGCCTCAGCCGCGAGTTCATGCAGTTGACCCGGCAAGGAGCGGTGTTTGAGACGCGGCGGGAGCCGGTGACGCTCAATTTCGCGCAGTATGGCAATGGTGGGGCAGTCGAGACGTGGGCGACGCGGCAGAAGTTCTTCACCGAGGACAAGGCGGAGGACCGCGTGGATGAGGTGCAGGTGTTTGTGAACGGACAACAGGTGAAGATGCGCGGAGGGAGCGGCTGGGGGAACAAAGATCGCGGCGTGGCGATGCACTATGGCGGGCATATCTACCTGAGCCTGCCTGACGGGGGAGATCCGAACGGGGCGAAGGTGGAGGTCAGCTACCGGCTGCGGACGACACAGGCCGGAGGCGAGCCAGCGGTGAAGCTCGAGCCGACCGATGAGGTGTGGTATTACGGCGGGGGGAGCTACAAGACGCCGTACGAGGCGGCGCGGGCGTATGCGTGGCGGGTGTGTGCGTTTGGGATGCGTGGGTATGGGTGGTGGACGTACCTGTGGCATGACACCGAGAACATCGTGGTGAAGCTCGATCCAAAGGCATACGCGCTGAAGCTGTCGCCGGCGTGGGAGGGGCTGCGGGATGGCAATGAGGATGGGGCATACTTCACTCTCGCGGCGCGGAAACTGGAGCGCGAGGGGAAGGTGGAGGAGCTGAAGCGGCTGCGGGCGGTGCTGGACCAACACCTGCCGCGCGGTGAGGTGAGACGCGAGATCTACGCGTGGGATGACTTCATCGAGCCGACCTGCGCGGGGTACAACGCGGCCAAGCGGGAGGCGCTACGGGTTTTGGCGAATTAGGCGGAGGTCCCTGAGGCCCGGCGGTATAGCCGGGCCTCAGGGCTTTGCACTTGGCGTCGTCGCGCCAGGTGGTGGGCCTTGAGGTGCATGGCTCAGTCTGCCTTCGGTGGTCGGGCCAGAGCAGGCGGACGGGGGCCGAGCCGAGACCGCCGCGGTCTTAAGCCTGCCTCTGGCCGCGGGTGCAAGGCGTGTCGGCGATAACGGCGGGCCGGCTGAAGCTCGGCCCCTCCAGAGGCCAGACGAGACTCAGCGGATCAGGATATCCGGGCGCTCTATCGTCTGACCGTGGTACTCGATCTCAACTGTGGGCCAGTCGGCAGCTGGCGTCAGGATTTCGGGGCCTGCCTCCGTGGCCAGGATGGTGTCTTCGGACTTGGTGCCGGTGATCGAGGGGTTCCAGGCGAAGGCCTGGTTGTCGCGTACCATCTCGGCGGTGTCGGAGGTGGCCTTATAGTCGCGTCCGGCGTAGCCACAGGCTCCTCCCTGGTGGTGCAGACGCCACTCGTTGGCAAAGCCCGTGGCCGCGTAGGTTTGCACGGCGTGGGAGAAGATGCTGTTGACCTTTGCGCCGGGGCGGGTCTCGAGGCAGAAGCAGGCGTCTACCTTCATAACGGCATCGTGCTTCTCGCGCAGTTCGACCGAGAGATCCCCAAAGTGGACTATGCGGGTGGCGGAGGCCTGCAGACCGTGGCGCCGGACCGAGGCGACCAGCATTGCGTAGCGGTCAAGCTTGTTGGCGGTCGGAAGCGGGTGGCGGAACTTGGCGATCCGCTCATCGGCGGCGATGAGGATGACATTCGGCGCGATGCCGAGGGACTTGAGCTTGCCGGTGAGCAGGCCGGCGATCTCATGCTCGGTCTGGCCGATGGAGATCTCGCGGGCGGTTTCGGTCAGGCAGCGGGAGACGTCAGAACCGAGGGCGCGGTAGCGGTCAACCTCGGGTGCCAGCAGGCTCCAGCGCAGGCGGCTGATCTCGTCGCCATAATCCGAGGCGCCGACAAGCCAGTCGCCATCGGCGGCAACTTCGCCGGTCACGACACCGTCGAGAAGCTCCACGAGGTTGTTTTTGTGCCACTCGTCCTGAACGAGCTCGAACTCCAGGCCCTGAAGCTCTTCCTCGGCCAGACGACCGGCCTCGATGTTGTCGCTGACGACGAACTGACCATCCAGAGTCACGACAACGACCGCGGCGCCGCGCTCGGAAGCGAGGGCTACGACATCATCCCCGCCGGCGGTGATCCAGGAGAAGTTCGTGGCTCCGCCGAGCACAACGGCATCAAGTTCCTCGGCCTCCATCAGGGTGCGGAGGCGTTCCAGCTTGGCGTTGACTTCGTCGAGACGATCCATCTTCATGCTCCAATACTCATCTGATTTCAGGTTCTGAGCCAGCCCAGGCGTCTTCGGCTGACAGGCCGCCGTGGATGACGGCGGCAACGGCGCGCGCCATTTGCGCAGGATCGGCGGTGCCGGGGAATAGTACGTTGCGGCCGATCAGCGCGCCGCAGACGTTCGGGCCGGCAGCCATGCCGGTGTGCAAGTCGCGCAGGAGCGGCAGTGGGTCATCCACGGCCTCGCCACCCAGCATGAGAATGGGGCAGGTGGTGGCACGAGCCACGACGTCATAGTTGGGCCCGTACGGAAGCTTCAGCCAGGTGTTGAGCGACGAGCGGCCGAGCGCGGCGGCGACGCCGCAGATCCTGGCCATCGTGGCGGCGTCCTTTTGAACCACATACTTACCGTTGTCGAGAGTCACGGCCAGAGGCTCAAGGAAGACTGCCAGATCATGATCGAGACAATCGTTGATGGCCTCGGAGCATTTGCAGATGGTCCGGCCGCTGGCGGGGTCCTGCGGGTCGAGACGGAACATGAGCTTGGCGCCGTCGAGGTTCATCTCGGTCAGGCCCCGAGCATCGTAGGCAGTAAAGGTATCGGCCATTTCGAAGGCGGTGCCAGCCAGACCACCACGGTTCATGCAGCCGATGAGCAGACGCTCGTTCAGCAGGCCCTGCTCCAGCAGCAGATCGAGGATGATGATCTCTTCGATGATATCCGGAGTGGCCATGAGGCCGTCAACTTCGGGACACTGCAGGACGCGCAGGATGCGCGCGAGGTATTCGCGGCGGTTGGCGAGGGCCAGCGGGTCGCCGAGGGCGGCTGTGACCATGCGGCCGGGGTGATCGGCGGCCAGAATGACGAGTTTGCCGCCGGCGGTGAGGCTGCGGCGCCTGATACGGCACGTTGCGTGCTGCCGGACCGCATCGGCGCTTTGCAGGCGCGTCTGGGTAATCTGCCCCAGGAGCGCCGGGGGAAGAGCGGAGTCTGCGTTGAAGCCGTGGTCACTCATGGTTGCTTATCTGTGGAGGAGTGGTAGTCGCGGAGCAAGGCCAGGGCGCGGCGGGCGCTCTCGGCGGCGTCTGCCACCGTGGTCATCATTGAGGCCATGTTGCGAAAGACGTAGTGGGTGGTGACACTGAGCCCGCCAAAGAGCAGCAGAGCGGCTACGCCGGCGATGCTTGCCAACGGTCCGGCCTGGCTGAGGATGGCAACAACCACGAGTAGCACTCCCACCAGGGCGAAAACTACGGCCAGGAGCAGGCCCAGAGTGCTGGTGGTGCTGGCCTCGTCGCGCAAGCGCATGTAGTCGGTGCGGTGCTCAACGGCTGGTATCCCTGCCGGACGCGGGGGCACATGTGGTGTGTGCTCCGGCGCGCCAGTCTGGGCCAGTACCCGTTTGAGGGCCTCATCGGGGTCTACGGCCGGGGCCTGCGTCTGACGCGCCCGAGCGGCTTCCACTGAGCGCCGCCAAACCTCATCATTTTCCGCCGACTCGCCTTTGGCTTTGCGTCCTGCGGCGGTCAGCGTGCCACAGGCCCAACAGGTCAGGGCCGTGTCTTCG
>JBDKRC010000144.1:0-13432 GCA_039683575.1 Armatimonadia bacterium
CCCTCTCCGTCGATTCTACTCCCCCCCCACCACCTTCCTCACGCCCACCGTCTCCGCCCCCGCCTTCCGCACCACCTCCACCCGCGCCTTTCCGCCCAGCTTCACCTCATCCACCCTCTCCCCCACCTTCACCGCAAACCCACCCGCCGTCGCCGTAACCAACGGCAACTCCTTCACTCCTGGCTTCAGCGGATAGAACACATACGCCACCTGGCTCTCCCCATTCGCCTGCCACTCATACGTCGCCACCGGGATCGGCTCGCATTCCAGCCCGCTCTTGAGCGTCCACCCCAGCAGGAATGGGTCCTTCTGCCCCTTGATCACCTGCGCCCGCAGCCCCGCCTTCGCCACCGGGATGATCGCCAGGTTCGCCTTGTCGCCGTTGTCCGTCAGGATGGTCTTCCCGTCCTCCAGCACCCGCGCCTCCGCCGGCCGCAGGTGGAAATACGCCCGGTAGTCGTGCAGCCGCTGATCCTTCGGCGTCAGCGTATCAATCACGATCCAGTAGTCCGGCTTCACGAACATGATCTCCCGCCGCTGAACCGCCACCCGCTCCTTCTTGGGCCCAAAGCCCTCGTCATACATCCCTGCGGCGTAGTCAAACGCTTCGTTGCTGAACCACGGGTTATCCTGCGGCGCCTTGTTCACATAGCTGTCCCGCGCCTCGCCCCGCCGGTTCTGGCCCATCCCATCCACAAACACCGTGCTATGCGCCGTAGCCCCGAGCACATACCGCCGCCAGTCCGACGCATCATAGGTATAAACGCCGGTATCAATCACCAGCCGGCTCCCATACGCGTTCAACACAAACCCCAGCTTATCCTCGTGCTGGTGGCCATACCCGAACGGCCCGGCCTCGAAGGCGCAATACAGGTCCGCTGGCCCCCACCCGCCACGCATAGCGTATTGCCCTGCCCACTTGTAGGCATGCGACAGGCCCGCGGGCGCCTTCCCCTCGGCTCCCCTGGTCACCAGCCACTTCCAGTCCTCACGCCCCGGGAAGTACTTCAGCCCATCCGCGAGCGTCCTGCGCATGTCTGTGGGCCCGGAGTCGTTCCACGCCGGAGACGCCCCGTCGGGCGCCATCAGCCACATGTTGTAATCCCACATCCGCTCCAGCTTCGCCAGGTAATCAGCCGGCAGCGTCTGCCCGGTCAGCTTCGCGACCTCTACCAGACCCAGGAAGTTGTACAACGACACCTGGTGGTAGCCCGGCGCCAGCTCAATCTGTGCCCCATCCGGATACACCTGCACATCAAGGTCCGCATACAGCCGTGCCACCGCCGTATCCCGCCAATCCGCCGCCTCCTTGAACTCCGGAAACAGCGCCCCCACATGATACAGCCCGTTGCACTCCATCGTCAGCCAGTTGCCCGAAGTCGGGTACTGCTTCAGATATCGCGCGTGCTCCACCATGGACTTGACCATGTCAATGATCGCGTCATCGGTGAAGCTTGGCGAAGACAAAAAGTAGAAGAACGTGTTCGGCCACGGCCCCGCCATCCGAATCCCGCACTCAATCGTCCGCCACCGCGAACCGGCCCCGTTGTTGACCTTGCCATTCGGAATCGGGCAGTCCCGCACCCAGTCCTGCAGGTTATACACAAACTCCCGCGCGTACTTCTCATCCCCCGTCGCCCAGTACGCCCGCCCCAGTTGCGGCCACCAGTGGTGTCGGCTGAACTGCCACACCCACTCGTTGTTCACCGGGTTCGTCGGGTTGACCGTCCAGTCAATGTCCCCGCCCTTGAAGTCATACGGCACGCTACAGACCACATACCGCCGCTTCATGGCCTCCTCGGCCGCCCGCATGTCGGGCTTCGCCTCCGGCTGCTGCGGCCGGGCTCGCCAGTCAAAGCTCCACGGGTGCGGCAACCCCTTCAGATACTTCACATACTCCCGCCGCGCAGAGGCCCAGTCGCCCCTCCCCACCGCTTCCTTGACCGCTCCCAGCCCCTCCCGCTCCAGGTCCAGCGCCTCAAAGAACCCCTCGTCCGTCAGCCTCGGCCCCACCACCGGCCCGCGGTTCTCAAGCTTTACGTCATCCACGAAGACCACCGCCTCCGGGTTAGGCGTCTGCTCCCAACCCGTAGCTGTAAACAGCATCCCGCCGATCTTGTCCCACCCCAGCGGCGTCCGCGCAGCCCCCAACTCTTCCCGCAGCCTGAACGTGAACTCCCGCCACGCCCCCGGCTGGACCGTAATCCGCGCCGAGTAGTAGTCCGAGCCCTCGGTCGCGTCATTCTCCGAAGCGATAATCATCATGAATGAGGCGCCCCCCAGCGTCTCCGTCCGCAGCCGCATCGTCAGCGTATCGAACCCGCTCCAGTCCCCCGGCACCTGCCCGAAGTTCACCGCCGACGTCTCGCCATGGTGCCAGCGCAGACACGCCGTCCCGCCATGCGCGCCCACCTTCACGATCGTTGCCCCGCGCACTGGCTCGGTCTCGCCATAGATGACTTGCGCCCACAACACGCCGGGAATCAACAGAGAGAGGACTGCCGCAGTCAGAAAGCGCATGGGGCCACTCCTCAGGGGGGATTACATATGCCGAAATTCGCCGTGGACGGCTGTTCATCCTGCGCCGCGGCGTCGGCAGCTCAGCCGCCGAGCGCAATCGCGAAGATACCCACCAGCATCAGCGCCGTACCCGATGCCCGCCACACCAGGCCCTGCTCCTTGAGGGCTTTCGCGCCCAGTATGACTCCGAATAGCAGGCCAATGTTGCGCAGTGACGCCACATACGCCACCGATCCGAGCTTCATGGCCGTCACAATCATGAAGTACGCCACGAACGACACGACCATCACTATGAGGGCTGATTTCCAGTTGGCGCGCCACTCCAACGAGATGTCCTCGACGCGTCGCTGTCCAAACGTAAACAGCGTGAGAAACGCAACCAGATACAGGTGCATGAGGCAGAGATAGGCCAGCGGCGAGTCCGCACGGACCGACCCTGCCTTGTCGAGCATGTGATACGCAGCTATCCCCACCGCTGCCAGCACTGCCATCCGCGACGCCGGTTGCAACATCTCCCGCCACGAGAAACCGCCATTGGCCCCGTTGCACGCCCCCACGCTCAGTACCAGGCTTCCGAGCACGATCAACCCGATGCCGATGCCCCCGACCTCTGTAAGTCTCTCCCCCAGCAGCGGCCACGCGGCCACCGCGATGATCGCGGGCGCCAATCCACGAGACAGAGGGTACACATGCGACAGGTCGCCGCACGAGTAGCCCTTCCCCATCAGTGTGAGGTACGTCGCCTGGACCAGTCCACCCGCTACCGGAATGTACCACGGTCCGAAATTCGTGCCATGTAGCAGCATCCAAATGAGCGGTCCCAGCCAGACAATCGGGCTGACCGCCATCATGAGGAACATGAATGAGACTTGATCGCGGGCTTTCTTCGCCAGGAAGTTCCAGAAGGCATGCAGCACGGCAGAGCACAGCACCAGCAACAGCACGGAGAAACTCATCTGCAGTCCAATCTACGACCTTCGTTCACGAAAACTGGGAATTGCCCTGGGGCGCCCGGCCTTCACCGCGCGCCCTCTGGCAATTCCCAGTCAGTAGCTCACAACTGAAGAGACTATTCGGGACTGGGCGGCACCTGCAGCCCCGCCACTGTGATTGTCACGAACTCGTTCGTCGGGGTAGTCGATACCTGGTTCGCCCAGTCAGTAACGATGTACTGCACCCGGTATGTCTGCGGATTCTGCTTCCCATCGGTCCCGTAGGGGTTGTTATTCGCCGGAAGCTCAGTCGTCGCCCGGTACGTTTCCTGCGTTCCCAACACCAGCGGCAACGTGATCCGGTATGAAGTCGTATCCGGCCGGAAGATCTCCGCCTGCACCGTCTTCACACCATCGCCGTCGGTGACCGCTACCGTAATGCTGACGTCCCCGCCGGTAGCCGGAAGTGACATCGGGGCGACCAGGAAGCTCGAAACGTCCGGGCTTCCCGCTTCTACCACAGTGATGTCAGACTCCGCCTCGACCGTACCACACACCGCCCGCAGTTTGCCAGTCCCCTCCCGCGTGGCCGTGAAGATCACTTTCTTCGTCGAAGCGTCATAGCTGACCACGCCAACCCCGCCCGTGACGTAGAACGTCGGCGTCACCGCAAGGGAGCCCGAGGAAGTCCGCACGGACGCAGTAAACGTTGCGCTGCCGTTCAGATCAACCTCAACCTCCTCTGGCGTAAGGTCAAGCACGCTCGGTGCCGGAGCGTCCACACGCAGCACCGTCACCATCACGCTCGTGGTGAGGTCCTTCTGCACCGGAACGCCGGTAACGGTCTGCTCGCCGTAAGTGGGCTCACCGATGGTATCAACCACGATTGTCTGGTTACCGACCGGGATCCCCCGGACGGTGAACGCTCCGGTTGTGCTCGTGGTCGCCACGCCCAGTGGGCTCCCCGTCTCGCTCCGCACGATCACGGAAGCGCCCGAAATGCCCGATGTCGGGGCGTCGGCACGGACCACTCGTCCGGAGATCGTCCCGGTGTCGAGCGGATTGCCATCGTCGTGGGAGATCCCATCCCCACCGCCGCAGCCGCCCAGGACGAGAATGGCGAGGAGGATTGCGGCCAGGGTTGCGGCGAGCGGAAGACGCGTCATACGTACTTCATCCTTTCCAGTGCCCACCGCGGCCGCGCGCGCGCGCCTTGACGGTTAGGGCGTAACCTTCAACGGGCTGATGGCCTTAACACTCTCACCCGACTCGCTGCGAGCGGTCACTTGCGCCAGGTACTGCCCTGCCGGCGCCCGCGTCCCCAGCTCCGTCCGGCCATCCCACAACACCACATTATTCCCCGCCGGGCGCGTTTTCCCTTCTTCCACCAGCCGAACAACTCGCCCCGCCATGTTCATGATCGTAACATCCACCGCCGCAGCCGACGACAGGTTCAGCGTCACCTGCGCGCCCCCGCCCCGCAGCGACTGGGCCGTGACGCCCTGCAGCATCAACTGGCCTGTCCGTTGCGTCGATACCGTCAACTGCAGGCTCCGCGTCGTCTCCCCCTCACGCGGCGTGAAGCTATAGCGTCCCACTGTCCGCAGGTATACGCTCTGCCCACCCGCCAGGTCCTTCAGGATTGCCGTTGCGCCCTTGGGAAGATGCGACAGGTCCGACGCCTTCAGCGTCACCGCCTGTCCCGCCTTGAGGTTCTCTATCTTCAGATTCCAGATTATATCGTTTGTGGAGGTCTGTGCAAGCGCCACACCATATCGCCCGCTGCCCTGCGTCCCCGGGCTGCTCACGCTGAGCACCGGCGCCCCTGTAGCCGGTGGCGGCTTGGCCAGCAGCACCTGCTTGCTCGCCGTCCCCACATAGCATGCCGCATCGGGCCCGGCCGCGCTGCCAATCTGCAGCGGCACCGACCATTCCACCTGCCACGGCCGCGCCGTGCGCCGCACCGCCTGCGTCCTCATGGTCCCGCTTGCGGCGCTGCTCACTCCCAGCGGCCGGCTAAGCGTCAGCGTGCAAGCCTTGCGCGCCAGCACCCAAAACCCCTGCCACGGCTGAATCAGCTTCGCTTCGCTGCCAACCGCCGGGTACGCCAACTCATAGACCTGCGCAGCGTCGTTGTAAGTCCACGCGAACGCGGCCATCACACCCGCCCCGTCCGCGCTTGTCAGGTCCATGGTGGCGCCGCTGTACGTCACAGTCGCCTCGGAAAAGTCTATCGTGGTGAAGAACGGGTTGGCAAGCTGGTGCCATCCCGGCGTCAAGTCGATCTCAAAGTCACCCGCGGGCGCCGACAGCCCGTCCGGGCTCACTGTCGTAGCCTGAGGCAGCTTCACCCAGAAACCCCTGCCGAGGTGCATCTGCAGCGTCTCCGGCACCGGTCGGCTCAGGGAATCGTAGAGGTACGCGCCACTCGACGGGGTCCACCGGCAGTAGCCGAAAGAGCCCGCCGGCAGCCCAAAGAACGTCGCCGGGTCACCGTCTGCAGGCACCGCCGGGGCGCCCATGAAGTGCAGCCCAGCCGCGAATGTTATGTCGGTGTTCGAGTAGGACTGCACCGGCCCGATCCCCGTCAGGCTCCGATTCTCGTTACCCAGCGTATCCCGCACGCCAACGGCGTAGTAGTAACTGACCCCGTCAGTGACCGCTGTATCGACATACTCGACAGTGCTGCTGGAGGTGATTGTGGCAATTGGCGTCAGGCTCGCAACCGAGTCAAAAGCCGTCCTTGACCGGTAGACCCGGAACGAGGCGAAGTCCGCCGGAGCCGTGTAGGCACTCCAGGTCAAAACGATGGCCCCGCCACTGTCATCTGGCCTGTCGCTCACCCCAAGCCCGGCGACGGTTGCTGGCGGGCTGTCATTCAACGATTGCGTCGGTCCCACCAAGCTCGTGTCGGTCCACCGCGTGCCGTCAGTGACTCGCACCTTGTAGTAGTAGTCCGTCCCGTCCGTTACCGCGTTGTCTACATACCCCTCAGACCCCGGCGGCAGGCTCTTGAGCACCGTAAACGACCCGCTACCCCCTGTGCGGCGGTACACCTTGTAGGCTGTGACCGTATTGGAGCCCGCGCCATCGTCCGGCGACGTCTGCCACGTTAGCGTGATGCTGCCGCCATCGTCACCGCTCGTGTCCGCCGCCGCCAGATCCCGTGCCGCAGCCGGCGCCAGCGTCACCCCCAACGCCCGCGCGACATTGATCCGCCCGCCGCCAAGTCTCCCCGAGTACCCCGCATTCAGCGAGTCAATGTTGTCGCCGCAACTCCGCACCCGCTCGATTACCTGCGCTGGCGTCCACGTCGGATTCTGGCTGATTATCAAGGCTGCCAGCCCTGCGACAAGCGGCGACGAAAACGACGTCCCGCTGTTGGTCTGGAAGTACTGGTTGAAGCCGCTTACCGTGGGGAAATAGGCCGCCGGGCCAAACAGCGCGTCCCCCGGTGCCATGACGTCGATGAAATGCGCCGTCGAGCTGTCGAAGTTGCTGTACGAGCTCTTGCGGTCATACCGGTCGGTCGCCCCTACGCCAATCACGCAGTTGCTCGCCCAGACGTTCGTGCCGTCATTGCAGACCGGAGACTCCCAGGTGCTCGGCGCATCCGTAAGCTCGGCGCCGCTGTTACCACCGGCAACCACCACCACACAACCCGCTTCATAGGCTGCCACGAGCGGCGCCGTGAACAGTTCCGTGTAATCGCCGCCGATGCTCAGATTGATCACATCGGCGCCCTTGGCCACCGCATAGTTGATCGCGTCAATTACGGTAGACACAGCCGTGCCGCCATCATCCGGGAATACCTGCAGCGGCATGATCTTGCAGCCCCAGGCCATCCCGGCCGTCCCATAGCTGTCATTCCCCAGCGCCCCCGCCAGCCCCGCCACCAGCGTCCCGTGGTTTACCTGCTCGTCGGCCTCACCGTTGTAGTCATCGTCCCTCCCATTGGGTGACGGGTTCGGATTGGCATTGTTGGAGTAGAAATCCCACCCGTTGACGTCGTCAATATAGCCGTTACCGTCGTCATCCCGCCCGTTCCCCGCTATCTCCCCGGGGTTGCGCCAGATCTTCCCGCTGAAGTCTGGATGGTCCATGTATACGCCCGAGTCTATGACCGCAATGACCACGCTGCTGCTGCCGGTCGTCACGTCCCAGCCCGCGGGACTCTGAATGATCGGGTGGTGCCACTGATCCGCGTACCGCGTATCATTGGGGACCAGCGCGGGGTACATCAGCAAATCGGGTTCGGCCACGGCCACCGCCGGGTCCATCCGCAGGTCCCCTGCCATCTTCAGCACATCGCTGTTTGCCGGCAGATCCAGCGCATAGATTCGGTGCCCCAGCGAGCGCACCCGCCCGCTCTGCGCCTTGCCCAGCACCCCGGCCAGCTTCTGCGCATCCACACCCGGCCGCACCTGCACCAGCACGCGGTCGGCGACCGCTAGACGCGCCTGCATTTTCGTCCCGTGCATCGTCCGCACCATCTTTGGCGAACCGATGGTCACGGTCTTCAGCGCGTCCGCTGCTGCCCCGGTCACTCCTGCGACCAAAAGCAAGAGCCCCAAAAGCAGCGGGCCGAAGGCCCGTAACACGGACCTCCGGCTTAGCTGTTGAAGTGTGAGCGCGCGGGCGCAATTGTTGTTATCTGCGGAACGACAATCCTTGCACTGCATTGACAATCTGCCCGTCCTCGGTCCGGGCGCTGACTCTGACCAGATACACCCCGGCCGGGACCCGCAGCCCATTATCATTGCGTCAATTCCACAGCTCCGTGCTGAGCCCTGCCTGGCTGACAGTGCTTCCGAGCCTCCGCACGGGCCGCCCGGCGATGTTAACCACAGAGACCTCAACCTCCGCCGGTGCTGACAGAGAGTAGCTGATTTGCGCTCCTTCTGCTGTGGCTCCGGCTGCGAGGCTGCTGATTGCAAGCAAGTCACCGACCTTTGAACTGATCTCGACTGTAAAGTCTCGCGTCGTGGCCTGTGGCGTCATGCTGAAGCTGTAGCTGCTCGTCGTCCGCATGTATACGGACTTCCCGCTCACCGTGTCGCGTAGGATCGGGCGGCAACCCCGCGGCAACTGTGACAGGTCCGGCCAGCTCAGCTTGACCTGCGCCCCTGCCTGCGCGCACGTCACGCGCGTCTGCCATTCCTGCTTGTCTCCCAGCGACTTCACAAAGCTCGTCGCGGACCGCGCCCCCTCACCGACAAAGGACAGGTCCACCCCTCCGGCAACCACCGGCGGGCTCGCGATCCCGTTCACGCTGGCAGGCTCGGAACAGACGCCCAGGAAATTATCAGTATCAGCGGCTCCGTCTACGGACGCCGAGAGCCGCATGGCCCAATCAACTGTAGCGGTTTGGGTAGCCGCGGGGAGCGCTGCCGAAGTGGCAACCGCGCGCGGATTGTCCAGGATCAAGTTGCCGCTGCGGGAGGCATAGAAGAAGAAGCCGTCGCCGCGGCGCATGGTCTGTTGAGAGAAGGGCAGCGATTCACTGACCAGCTTGTACCCCCGGGTGGTGTTGTCATAGATCCATGCATAGCCGGCGGTCAATCCCTGGTCATTCGACTGCTCGAGCGTCAGTGAAGTTCCCGAAACCACCACTCGCGCCCCGACAATACTGACCTCGTCTACATACGGGTTCCCGAGCTGGTTCCAACCGGCCACAAAGGGGATCTCGGTGTCCCCGGTGGGGGCCGAACCGCTCAGGTTCAAAGTGAGCGCCGTCGCCGTCCGCAGCCAGTACCCCTTCCCCTCCGCCTGCGCCAACAGCGCCGTATCGGTGGCACTGGTCCCCGGGTACACCGCATACGTGTTAGTCGCCGGGTTATACCGGCACAGCGTCGCGCCGTTGCTCACCAACTGGCTCAGGTCCATGTTCGGTATTTCCAGCCCGAGGCTGATCATGGACAGACCCGCCGGGAAGCTGAACGTGTAGTTCGGGTTCGCCCGCACCGGTCCCACCGCGTCCACCTGCGTCAGTTCATTCGACACGAGTTCGTTGTCCACCGCGGTCACGGCATAGTAGTAATCGGTGTTATCTTCCACCGACCGGTCCTGGTACGAGGTCGCGGTCCGGTCGCTGACCCGTGCCAGCGGTTCCATGTCCAGCACGCTGCTGAAGTCTTCTTCCGACCGGTAGATGCGGAACTCTTTGAAGTCATCCGGCGCCACGAAGCCGCTCCAGCGCAGCACTATGCAGCCGCCCTCGTCGCCCTGCTTGTCCTCCGCCGTGAAGTTCACAGCCGGCGGCGCCAGGTCGTCCCGCGCCTGTGCCGGGCTGGTCACATCCGAGCTTGCCGACATCTTGGCGTCATACGCTATGACCTTGTAGTAGTAATCCGTGCCATCATCAACCGGCGTATCCAGGTACGAGCTTATCCCCGGCGACACGCTGGCTATCTCGACAAACTGGCCCTCAGCCGTATCACTGCGCAAGACCGCGTAACGGGTGATGTCGTTGGCGCCCCGGCCGTCATCCACCGACAGTCCCCAGGTGATCGTGATGCTCCCACCCTCATCGCCGGGCGTATCCTTGGCGGTCACCGACCGCGGCGCTCCGGGAGCGGTGTCCACGAAGCAAGCCGACGCCGACACCCGCCCGGCCCCCATCATCCCCACGAACAGCGGGTTGAGGCTGTTGATGTCAAGGCAGCTATTCACGAGCCGCTGCCGCACCGCGGACGGCGTGGCATTCGGCGTATCAGCCAAAATCAGCGATGCCAACCCCGTCACAATGGCCGCCGACGCCGAAGTCCCGTCAATCGCCCAGTAACTGTTGTGGAAGTAGCTTGAGCTGTACCCGGTGCTGTAGATGTCCTCTCCCGGCGCCATCACGTCGAGGAGGCTGCGGTGGGACTGGTCAATCACCGAGTACTGGGTTAGCGTGTCTTCGGCATCGACAGCGCCCACGCCGATCACAAAGTCATCCGTCAGCATCGGCCCGTCATTGCAGACCGGTGACAACCACGTCGCCGAATCGTCCGTGAACCCTGCAGCGTATGCATCCGAGTAGGTCCAGTTCCAGCCGCGGTTACCGCCCGCCGCCACAATCACAACGCCCTGGTCGTACGCCCACTTGATCGGCGGCGTCCACTCGGGGACATAGAAGCTCGTGATGCTCAGGTTGACGATGTCCGCCCCGTTCGCCACCGCATACTCAAAGCCCTTGATGGCGGTGCTCGCTTCCGTCCCCTGGTCGGAGTAGATCTGCACGGGCATCAGCTTGCACTGCCAGTTCGCCCCGGCAACCCCAAGCGAGTTGTTGCCATTCGCCCCGATGATCCCCGCCATGTGCGTCCCGTGCTGCCGCACGTCCCAGTAGTAGTAAGCATCGTCATTCGGGCTCGGATCGCCGTTGCCGTTGACGAAGTCGTAGCCATTCACATCATCAATGTAGCCGTTGTTGTCATCATCCAGACCATTGCCGGGCACTTCCCCCGCATTCGTCCAGAAGCGCCCCTGCAGGTCCTCGTGCAGAACATCCACGCCGCTGTCCACCACCGCCACTACAGTGCTGGCCGACCCCGTCTGCACATCCCAGGCCGCCGGCATGCCAATCTTGCTCCAGTGCCACTGCTGCGCAAACGACGGATCGTTGGGTATCCCGCAAACGTACGTCACCTGATCAGGCGAAGCCGACTTCACGATCGACTGCGCCCTCATCCGCGCCAGCCCGTCCGGCACACTCATGCCCTCAGGCAGTCCGATCAGATAAAGCCCCGGCGTCTTGAAGTCATACAGGAGGGTGCAGCCGGTAGTGGACAGCATCCGATCAAGCTGCGCCTGCCCAACCGTCGGCAGCAGCGATACGAGCACCTGTCCCGACATCGCGTAGTCATACACGTTGCTCCAGTAACCCCAACTCCAGAGATACCGGGGCGACATCCGCTCTGTAGCCTTACCGTTGATGGTTGGGGGCGTCTGAGCCAGACACGCAAGTGGTATCGTGGCCACCAGGGCAACGAGCAACAACCGGCGCAGTGCAGTGTGGGAAGAAGAGACAATGGGGATCATAGCGTGGCCTCCTGGTGCTACAAGTGCGACAGGGTACGACACGCAAAGACGTCAAGAAGATGATAACAAAGCCACAAACAAGTGTCAACGAAACCGCAGCCGCCCAGCCCGCTGTAGGGCCGGGGCTAGTACCCGGCCGGCCGTTCGCCGTTCGCCGTTCGCCGTTCGCCGTGTGGAGCGCGAAGCGACGTCCGCGTCGCAGGGCATCCCTGCCCGCATGCCGTTGCCGTAGGTGCGGCATCCTGCCCGCACGCCGTTGCCGTTGCCGTTGCCGTTGCCGTTGCCGTCAGGCCCGAAGGGCCGTCCGGCCTCTAGCCAGGGCCGCAAGGCCCTGGATCCCCCGCCCAAATCATCTTGAGCCCCGAAGGGGCGACAGCCCCTCCGAACTGTTTTCTGTCTTCTGTTTTCTGTCTTCGCCGTTCCCCCCTCACTCCTCCGCGCACACCTCCACCGCCCGCAAAAACCCCGCCCCAATCGCTCCTGCCACCGCCACGCCACCCGCCAGCAACACCGCCGGCAGGTACGACCCCGTCGCATCCGCCATCGCCCCCGCCACCACCGGCCCCAGCGCCTGTCCTACGCCCAGAAACAGCGTCACAAACCCCAGCGCCGCCGGTGCCATTCGCGCCCCCAGCATGTCCCCACACTGCGCCGCCACCACCGCCGGAATGCTCCACGCCGTCAACCCGAACAGCACCGCCGACAGCGTGAATCCCGCCGACACCGGCCACAGCGCAAACAGCGCGTACGAGAGCGCCTGGATCATATAGATGATCACCATGGTATACTTGCGCCCGATTCGGTCCGACACACTCCCCCAAAGCAGCCCGCACGCCAGGCTCAGCCACCCCATCATCATGAACAGGTTCCCCGCCGCCTGGGTCGTATAGCCGCCCTCCGCAATCAGCGCCTTGTTGAAGAACGTCATGTATACCAGATACGAGAACCCATACGCCACATACACAATCCCCAGGTGCCACACCGCCCCCGACTTGTACACCGCTCCCCAGTCCAGCGGCGCCGGACTGCCTGACGTCGCCGCGGGCACAGCCGTCTCCTCCGCCCCTACCGGCAGCAGCCCCATGTCCTGCGGCCGCCTGCGCAGCAAGGCCAGCGACAGGAACGCAATCGCAATCCCCAGCCCTCCGCACCACAGCCAGCAAACCCGCCACCCGTACCCCCCATACATCGCGAGCAGCGCCGGCACACCCGGCCCCATCGTTATCAGCGCCAGTGAAGACCCTGAAACCGCGATCCCCGACGCCAGCCCCCGCCTCCGCAGCGCAAACCACGCCGGCACCAGCCCGAGCACCGGCACATTTGTCGCCCCGCTGCCAATCCCGCTGACCGCCCGCCAGAGCATCGCCTCAGGAAAATTCGGCGCCAGCCCCGTCAGAACCATGGCCGCTCCGGTCACAAACACCCCTGCCACAATCACGCGGCAAGGCCCAAACCGCGACGCCAGCGCCCCGCCAATCAGCGCCAGCACCAGATACCCCGTCAGATTCGCCGTAGCCAGCGCCCCCGCAGCCATGTTATCGAGCCCCAGCCCCCTCTGCATCGCGGGCAGGATCATCGAATACCCCATCCGGGCCATGCCCAGTGAGGTAAACACCCCCAAGGTCCCCACGCCCAGAACCACCCACCCATAGTGCACTCGCGGCTTCAAAGCCTTCTCAGCTTCCATAGATCACTCACCAAGATAGTGTCCCGCACGCCACTTGCCGTTGCCGTGGCCGAGCCGTAGGTGCGCGAAGCGACGTCCGCGTCGCAGGGCATCCCTGCCCGCATGCCGTTCGCCGTTTGGAGCGCGGGCATCCCTGCCCGCATGCCGTTGCCGTTGCCGTTGCCGTTGCCGTTGCCGTTGCCGTTGCCGTTGCCGTTGCCGTTGCCGTTGCCGTTGCCGTTGCCGTTGCCGTTGCCGTTGCCGTTGCCGTTGCCGTTGCCGTTGCCGT
>JBDKRC010000145.1:0-8669 GCA_039683575.1 Armatimonadia bacterium
GCTCCGTTGGTTAGTCCGGAGTACGGTATGGACGTAGCGAGATTACCATTGATTAGTATTTCGATGGCTTGGATGGTGTAGTGTCCCGAGGTTTCCTTGGCCCACCCGCTGATCGGGATTATGCCGCCAACAGTGCTGCCATCGGCGGGACTGTCAAGATGGCCCTCCCAGACCGGTCCGCCACCACCGCTGCCACTATGCGCGTTTAGGAATGCGATAGGATCAGTAAAGCCGTACAACACGGTCTTACTGCTGGTATATCCTCGCCAGGGATTGGTCGGTTCGGGGTCGTATCCGGGATGTATCCCGAAATGAAGGTGTGGCGGGCTCCAGGCGTTGCTGTACCCCAGCACCTCCCCGGCCGCGACACTGCCGGCACCATGCGGCGAGTTGAGGTGACCGTACAACGCTGTGAACCAATTGCCGTCACTCGCCTGGAATCGCGCGACAAGCGCCCCTCCCTTAGTCCAGCCAGGGCCATACCCACCAACATCAGTCCGCGACAGGATCACCTCTCCATCACCGATCGCGTAGACGGGGCTGCCATTCCCGTTCTGCATATCCTGGGCGAGGTGATAGCCGGTGCCTGAGACGTATCCCAGCCAGCCAAGGTAGCCACCATAGTCATTACTACCCGTTGGCGCAATCCAACCATTGATGCTGTCCAGAGCTATAGCCTGACCCGCCGTCAGGAAAAGGAGCAAGCCAGATACCCCAAGCACTTGCATTCGCATGACGGACCTCCAAATGCAGATATAGAGCCAATAAAGCCCAAGCCACGCTATCACGCGGCTTGGGCTTCTGGGTTGTCACTATTCCCCGACATCGCTATCGCCCTCCCGGATACAAGTACATTCGGGAGAGAAGATACGGGGCCTTTGCCGACCCGTGAAACATTCTGGAACGTTTCCAGAACTATTTGTGTCGCTACCTCCGGTTGAACAACCCGGCGCTGCCCTTTACTTCCTCGCCCTCCGTGCCGAACTTCTCGACTAGCTTGTCCGCGTTCTCGGCTACCTTGCGGAAGGCCTTGGCGTGCTCTTCGATCACTTGCGGGCGGTAGTGTTTGAACCACGGGATGCCGTAGCACTCGCTGGGCATCTTCTCGGTTACCGGCAGGCTGCCCGCGGGCTGTCGCACGTCGCGGTCGCTGTTGGCGATGCGGGTGGGCTTGCCGTGGCCGTAGATGTCCGCCTCGTTGTACAGCGGGTGCAGGTGCAGCGGGAAGTTGCAGCCGGGGCTCGTGCCGCAGCCCTCGGCCGTTACTGCCTGGCAGAAGGTGCTGATGGGGAGGTTGCCAAGCTCTTCGGGGCGGTAGAGGCCGTGGGCGGCGTACCAGCCGCCGCAGTCGCTGCCGGAGTCGGTCGGCGGGCGGTGGGCCTTGACGCCCGGCACACCCTCCAGGAGGTCCCAGAAGTAGTTCATGGAGCGGAGGATCTCTTCCATGCGGGCCTTGTAGTGCTTGAGCTGCACCCGGCCTACCGCCGACGATAGCTGATGCATGCGGTACTTGTAGCCACCCCAAGGGAGGCCGGCGAAGTGCTTGAGCGTCGGATCGGTCAGGTTGCCGGTGCGCTCGTAGTGGCCCCAGGCCTGCGCCTTCTCGTACAGGTAGTCGTCATTGGTGATCAGGAAGCCGCCCTCGCCGATGGGCAGGGCCTTGCCTGACATGGTGGACATGGCGGCGATGTGGCCGAAGGTGCCGACCAGCTTGCCGTTCCACTTAGCGCCGTGGGCGTGGGAGACGTCCTCAATCACCTTGAGGTTGTGCTTCTCGGCGATCTTCATGATCGCGTCCATGTCGCAGGGGTAGCCGCAGTAGTGGACGGGCACGATGGCCTTGGTCTTGTCAGTAATGCGGTGCTCGATGTCGGCGGGATCGAGGTTCATGGTGTCGCGCTCGATGTCGGCGAAGACGACCGTGCCGCCGAGCGAGAAGACGGGGAGGTTGGTCGCCCAGTAGGTTAGCGAGGTGCTGATGATCTCGTCACCGATGCCGACGCCACAGGCCCACATGGCAGCCTGCAGGGCGGCGGTGCCGGTGTTGCAGCCGAGGGCGTGCTTGACGCCGAACCATTCCGCATACTCTTTCTCAAACTCCGCAGTCACGTCGGTACCGGACATGGCACCACGGCGCAGGACCGCTAGACAGGCGTCTTCGTCTTCCTGGGTGATGATCGGCCAGGTGAACATGTCGCCGACTTCGGTCTGCACGGCCTTGGGGCCGCCAAGTATCGCAAGTTCCTCGGACATGATATCTCCGTCCCTTCTGGGTGCGTGGGTGGCTGCAGGACAGGTTCCGCGACGGCGGAGGGATTCCTGCAATTCCGTTTTTCCGGCAGGAAGGTTCTCATGATGATTGAATAACTAAGGACAACAACACTCAGGAGGTTGGTACCATGAGACGAGGGTTCACGCTCATTGAGCTTCTGGTTGTAATCGCCATCATCGCCATTTTGGCTGCCATCCTGTTTCCGGTGTTTGCCAAAGCGCGCGAGAAGGCCCGGCAGTCGTCATGTCTTTCGAACGAGAAGCAGATCGGCCTGGCGGTCATGCAGTACTGTCAGGACTATGACGAACGGTACTGCTCCGTATATGATGACGGTCTGGGTTACCCGGCCGGCCGCATCATCTGGGCGGACAAGATCACCCCATACATCAAGAACCGGCAAGTGTTCGTCTGCCCGTCGCAGAGCATTGACATCATGTCCCAGCTCGCCGGGCTATGGCCTGGCAGCCTGCAGGCTACACGGTACCAGATGCCGATGCAGCACGTGATGAACGAGGGAGCGGCGAATCCGCCGACGATGGGCAATTTCACGGCCCCGGCGGAGACGGCGATCATTCTGGAGTCGGACAACGCCTGGTACATGCACTACTGCGCGCGGCACGCGATTGGCGGCACAGCGTCAGGCTCGGCTGGCATGTACCTGACCAGCACGACCGGTGCGCGCACGTGGCCATGGCACAACGAAGGCTGCAACGTGACCTTCGCTGACGGTCACTCGAAGTGGATGTCGATCAGTTCGCTGACGAACCCGGCGGCGACGTATCTTTGGGATCGACAGTAGTAGCGGTCAGTTAGCCATGCAGGGGTGGGCCATGGTCCGCCCGGCGTGATACCCAATCGGGCGCACCACGGTATCGCCCCTGCATGGCGACGTTTGCGCCTAGCCCACGCAAGAGGTCCCGCCAATTCCGAGCGCGAACTCTCCCCGCATGTCCCGGCGCGCCATCATCATCGGCGTCATTGCGGTACTCCTCATCGGTCTTTTCACCCCCTACTCCGACCTGGTCATGCGCGGGACCTGGGTCGGCCTCACTGCGTTTCCCATCAATGCTCTCTTTGTCCTGATCGCCGTCGTCGGTGGCGTGAATACATGGCTGCGGCGGCTGGATAAGGGCCTCACCAAGAGCGAACTGTTGCTCATTTACTCGATGAGCCTCGTCGCTGGCGGCATCCCGTCGTTTGGTCTGACCGGGCTGCTCATCCCCTACATAGCCGGGCCGTTCTACTTTGCGCGGCCTGAGAACCGGTACGAGCAGGTCCTGCACCCGCTGATCCCCGAGTGGCTGCATCCGCGGAGCGAGTTCGCGATCAGCAAACTCTATGAGGGCCTGCGCGAGGGGCAGAGCCTGCCGTGGGTAGAGTGGCTGGCGCCGCTGGCGGTCTGGACCTTGCTGGCCTTCATCATGTACGCCGCGTTCTTCTGCCTGACCACCATCTTGCGCAAGCGATGGGTGGATGACGAGAAGCTGGTGTTCCCGCTGCTGCAGTTGCCGGTGGAGATGGTGGCGTATGAGGGTTTTGCCACCAGCCGTGCAGGCGGGTTCATTCCTGAACCCGCGGCAGGTGTGGGTTCGAGGACGCCCCCACCTACGCGAGGAAGGGCTCTACCGCCGTTTCTGCGCGATCCTGTGATGTGGGGCTTCTTTGCGGTGCCGTTTGCCATTCATGCTCTGAACGGCCTGCATCACTACATTCCGGCCATCCCGACCATCAACGTGCATCAGATCAACCTGGGGGAGCACCTGACGCGGCCGTGGAATGCCATGAACCCGCTTTACCTGCGGGTTCTGTTCTCGATCATCGGGCTGGCGTACATTCTACCCAGCGAGTTGTCCTTCAGCCTCTGGTTCTTCTACTTCTTCTTCCTGCTGCAGACGGTCGTGGCCAGCGCGATGGGGCTGCCGATGCGAGGAGTGCAGGCGTATGGCACGAAGGAGCTTGTCGCCCACCAGATGTGGGGCGGGATACTGATGGCAGCGATCCTGAGCCTGCTGGCCGCACGGCCACGGCTGCGGCAGGTCTGGCAGCAGGCGATGGGGCAGAGGCATGACCTGGACGACCGCAACGAGCCGCTGCCGTACAAGATGGCGATCTGGGGCCTGGGGGCGTGTTTGCTGGCACTGGGGCTGTGGGGCTCGGCGGCGGGCGCGCAGTTCACGGCTGTGCTGCTCCTGATGGCCCTGTTCTTCTTGTCGCACATTGTGGCCGTGCGGCTGGTATGTGAGGGCGGGATGCTGTACGTCCAGCACCCGTTCCGGCCGTTCAACATGATGCTTGCGGGTTTCGGCACCAAGGCGCTGGGCCCTGGCAACATCGCAATCCTGAGCTACCTCGACCACCTGTGGATGGTGGACAACCGCAGCCCGCTGATGCCGGGGATCATGCAGAGCATGAAGCTGGCAGACGAGGCGGGGCTACCGCGGCGGCCGCTGGCGAAATTGCTGGCGCTCGGAATATTGTTGGCTGTGGTATCGTCCTATGGATCATACCTGCACTTGATGTACCGGTATGGCGGGGAGAACCTGCACCAGTGGTTCACGACGTACTACACGCGGAACCTGTACAGCAACTGGACGATGCAGCTTCTGGAGGCCGGGGAGCCGGCACGTCTCAGCGCCTTCATCACGATGGCAGCGGGCGGGCTGAGCATGACGGCGCTCACGTATCTGCACCATACCTTCCTGTGGTGGCCGCTGCACCCCATCGGTTACCTCATGGGGGCGTCCTGGCCGATGATCAACTTCTGGTTCCCGATCATGGTTGGCTGGCTGTGCAAGACTGCGATCCTGCACTATGGCGGGCCGAAGGTGTACCGGCGGCTGCTTCCGGGGTTTCTGGGGCTGGTACTGGCGGAGTTCACGGCGGCGGGGCTGTGGGTGGTCGTGGACTTCATGGCGGGGGTGCGGGGACATGAGGTCTTCTCATTCTAAGCGTTAGTATGGCGATTCTGCGGAATTCCTCAGGTTTGTGGTTTGAGAGGTCTCAAGGCGGGGTAAAGGAAACCATCTACAGCCTCTTCTGCAGCCTGAGTCGCACATCACCTTACTTATTGTTGGGGGGAGATAGCTCAGATTGTCTCGGGTTGATTTTCCGGAGGTGATAGTATTGTCCAGGTTTCCTGTCGGCTCTTCTCCTCGCCTGTTCGCCGTATGCGCCCTCCTTCTCGTCCTCAGTCTCACCCAAGCCTTTGCGGTCAGTGCCCTCTCCGGGCTAGTCAGAACCAGTAGCGGTACCGCCATGGTCGGCGTGTCGGTTGCACTGTATGCTGGCGAGGCCGGCACGGCCACGTCCACTACGACGACCAATTCCGCGGGGCGCTTCTATTTCACCAATCTGACAGACGGCCGGTGGACGGTCAAGCCCGGCCGCACTGGCACCACCTTCAGCCCCCTGTACCGAACCTATACGCTGCCCCCGTCCGTGACTGAGGCCAACTTCACAGGGACGGAGACGACCAGTGCGATCTCCGGGGTCATTAAGGACAGCACCG
Organism: Armatimonadia bacterium; assembly: GCA_039683575.1. Taxonomy (GTDB): domain Bacteria; phylum Armatimonadota; class Zipacnadia; order Zipacnadales; family UBA11051; genus JAJFUB01. Next base: position 5,781 of record JBDKRC010000145.1, read on the forward strand.
GCTTGGCCATAAGCGGTGCCACCGTGTCGCTATATAGCGGGACATCGGGGACGCCAACCGCCACCACCACGACGGGCACGTCAGGTGGCTATGAGTTCCACGGTCTGGCCGCCGGAAGCTGGACTGTGAAGCCTACCCGCACCGGAGCGGTGTTTAGTCCTGTCTACCGGACCTACACGTTGCCTCCATCGGTAACCGAGGCGAATTTCACAGGCAGTTCCGCCGGGGCCACAAGTACCATATCGGGACTGGTCAAGACCGCAGCGGGAGCCGCTGTCAGCGGAGTGTCCGTGGGTCTGTACCAGGGCGATGCCCTGAAGGCCTCCACTACCACCAACGCAGAGGGGCGCTACTACTTCACGGGTCTGGCTGCGGGCACGTATGTCGTCAGGCCAGCGCAGACTGGGAGGACTTTCGATCCGGCGTCGCGTTCGGTCACGGCCCCTCCGGGCACAACCGCTGCGAACTTCACAATCAGTGAGGCCACGAGCACAATCTCCGGAGTCATCAAGACGAGCGCCGGCGTCGCTGTTAGCGGAGTATCGGTTGGTCTTTACCAGGGCGATGCCCTGAAGGCCTCGACCACCACGAATGCCGAGGGCCGCTACTACTTCACAGGTCTTGCTGCGGGCACGTATGTCGTCACGCCAGCGCAGACTGGCAGGACTTTGGATCCGGCGTCGCGTTCGGTCACGGCCCCCCCGGGCACAACCAGCGCGAACTTCACAATCAGTGAGGCCACGAGCACAATCTCCGGAGTCATCAAGACAGCAGCGGGAGCTGCCGTCAGCGGAGTGTCCGTGGGTTTGTACCAGGGCGATGTCCTGAAGGCCTCGACCACCACGAATGCCGAGGGCCGCTACTACTTCACGGGTCTGGCCTCCGGAGCCTACCTGGTCAAGCCTTCTCAGACCAACAAGATCTTTGACCCGGTGTCGCGGCTGATAACGGTTCCCCCCACGACCAGCGTTGCCAATTTCACCATCATTGACGCTCTGAGCTCCATCGTGGGCACGATCAAAACGAGCACCGGTGCGGCGGTCGTCGGAGCAACGGTCAGCCTCTACCAGAATGACGTATTGAAGCGGGCGGTGCTGACCAACGCAGAAGGCCGCTATGCCTTCAGGGAGCTTGCAGCAGGTACATACGTCGTCCGGCCCAGCAAGGACTATCTGAGGTTTGATCCTGCATACCGCAGCGTGACGGTTGCGCCCAGCGCGAGCGGCATCGGGTTCACGGCACTTGCGCCTGAGCCTCCCCGGCTGCGTGACGGAGCGGTGTACCCGACCTCCGGCACACCCAAAACCACCTTCACCTACTCGGTCATCTACCGTGACGCCCTGAACCGCGCACCGTCGTCCGCGGTGCTGGTGATAGATGGCACGCAGAGCATCACCATGACCAAGCGCCTGGAAGGCGATGTCAACTACGCCGATGACTGCATCTACCAGGCGAAGACCACGCTGGCGCTCGGTACCCACAACTACCGCTTTGTCTTCCGCGTCGGCGACCAGGCACTCATCTTCCCGGGGCCCACAACGGCTGAGAGCCGCAGCGGTCCAGTGGTGAGGCCAGAGTACTTTGTGATTGCGGGCACGATCAGTTGTGGTGAGAGCCTTCTGGAAGGCGTGACCGTTACGCTCACTACCCCGACAGGGGCGACGCGTACGACCACCACCAACACCAACGGTCGTTACGTCTTCACCGTCTCACTTGCGGGAGAGTACATTGTCAGTCCCGCCCGGACAGGCTATGAGTTTGATCCATCCCAGAAGTCCGTAGTGGTGGGGCCATCAACCGAGACCTGTAACTTCGCTGCCACCATCCTGAACTAGGGAACGGCGATACCCAAGACAAAGACGGAGCCGATACCTCGGCTCCGTCTTTGTCTTGGTGATGAGTTGTGTAGGCGTTACTGCGGCTGGATTGCGAAGGCGCCGAGCGGCTTCGTGACCGGGGCGGCGTGATGGTCAAGACGAGGGCGGGTCGGGCCAGATAATCAGGTCGCCCTTTGGAGCTTCCAGGCCCTTCACCCGTTTGCCCCCGTTGTCATTCCCATTCTCCCCAACGCTATAGAGCACGTAGTCGCGGCCATGCTGCTTGTAGCGAAGTGGCTTGCCTGAGAAAGGGTCTTGTAGGTCGGCGGCCCTCAAGCCGGTCAGCGCCGCCAACCGCGCAGGGTACTTCCCCGTCCGCAGCCGGTGTAGTTCAAGCTGAGCCACAATTCTCGTGCCGCGCCAGTTTGCCTGCAGCGTTGCCTGGTGACGGAGGACCCCCGTACCCAAAGGCGCCATCACCACCGAGCCCACGTCAGACAGCCCCTCCGTATCACTCGGTATCTCGTCGCGGATCTCGTAGAAGGGACGCATTGACAGTCGCGCCAGTTCCGCGTCCCATTTCATCAGCGCCGGTAGGCGCTTCGCAATGAACTTGCGTGTCACTAACCCTGCCCCCGGAAGCCGGAGCAGCGTCGAAAAGACGGGGTGGCGACTGCCTCCCAGGCACTCCCAGAATTCAGACGGCGTCAGCTCCAGGGCTCCTGGGCCGTTCGACTGGTAATCGCAGGCGATGACCTCCCGCAGAGGCGTCTGTTGTGCCTCCAGGCGCCGCAGCCGCTCAGGCAGGGCTGCCAGTGTGCCCCGTGATAGCCCCTGATGTGCTATCGTATACTTCAATGCCCGCAAGGCCCGGGCCTGTATCGAGAGGGCGCAGATATAGGGAATGAACGACCCGCCGCGTGGCAGCTTCACGCCCACCTCCAGCATGTCCAGACAAGCCTCAGACGCCGCTTCCGATTGCCCTTGCCGAACTTGCACGACTGCCTGCCTCACAGGCAGACCGCTGAGGTAGCGCAATTTCGAACACTCAGGGTACAGTTGATCAGGCTTA
>JBDKRC010000146.1:0-6229 GCA_039683575.1 Armatimonadia bacterium
TGGCTTCGTGGCGCCCGCCACACGCTCGGCGACCGCCTTCAATCCTTCAACATGTAGCCTCAGCCATACTTGCCTTTTACTGGCCCTTCCGGTTATGATTGGACAGCCATCATAGATATTTCACACACAGGCGCAGGGATCACGGGCCCCGGAGGGCACGATGGCGGCACCCGAACTACAAGACGCTCACCAACAACGCATCGGCGGCGACTACGACAGTGCCATCGTCTCATACCGTCAGCTACTCGAAGCTGACGGCGCAAGTGCTGAGGCGTGGTGGGGCCTGGCTATGTGCCTGATGAACGTCGGCGACTTTGATGAGGCTCTCGAAGCCTTCGGAAAGTCTCTCGAGATCGCTCCTGACAACTTGAAGTTCCTGCTCGACCTGGGCAAGCTTCAGACCATGCTGGGCATGTTTGAAGAGGCCAAGCCCGTGTTCGAGAAAATCGTCGCGCTGGACGGCGGCGCCCGAGAAGCCGACGAGGCCCGCAATCAGCTTCGTTACTATTGATGTCTGAGACCGCGTAGGTCGGTTCGCCCTCGATTTGCACGCGGGTTCGGGGACAGACCAACCTTACGCGACATGTCAGTCGCGACAACCGCGTAGGTCGGTTCGTCTCGAACCGACAACTGCTGACCGTACCTCCCCTTCCTTCTCGCCATGCGCCAGGAGACCCAGTGAGCCCCTCAGAATTTGCAGTCACCTTCACGCCCGGCGGCGAGACCGTTACGGTTCCTGCCGGCGAATTGCTACTGAATGCCGCGGTTGCCGCTGGTGTGCCCATCACCGCCCCCTGTGGCGGCCATGGCCGCTGCGCCAAATGCCTCGTCCGCATCGAACGCGGGCAGACCGAACCCCCTGACGACCACGAACGCGAGCACCTGACCGAAGACCAGCTCTCCGCAGGTTGGCGCCTCGCCTGTCGGGCACGCATCCTGAGCGACGTCGATGTCTATGTCGCGCCCGAATCGGAAGTCGTCTGCGCCAAGCCTCTCGAAGATGAGCTCATCGAAGACGTCGCGGTCGAACCCGCCGTGCGCCAGATCATCGTCGAACTCCCCAAGCCCTCTCTCGAAGATCAGCGCAGCGACTTCGTACGCCTGCGCGACGCCCTGGCAGACCAACTGTCTGTCCGCGATGCGCGACTGCACGCGCTATGGCGTCTGCCGCAGGTCCTGCGCGAGAACGATTTCCGTCTGGCCGCTACTGTCCGCGACGATCTGCTCGTGGAAGTCAGCCCGGCCAACGGTCACCATCCTCTCGGCGTGGCGGTGGACATAGGTACCACCACCGTTGTCGCCTATCTTGTTGACCTCGTCACCGGGCAGCATCTCGGCTCCGGCACTGCCCATAACCCCCAGGCACAGCACGGCGCCGATGTCATCTCGCGCACCGAGTACAGCAAGACCACTCCTGACGGCCTGGCGCGACTGCAGCGCGAGGCCGTTGGCGTCGTGAACCAGGTGGTCGCTCAGGCTCTTGAGTGCATTGACGCCGGCCCCGAGCGCATCCACGAGATGACAGTCGTCGGCAACACCTGCATGCATCACCTCTTCCTGGGCCTGGACCCGCGTTACATCGCCGAGGCGCCGTACATCCCTGTGAATTCGGCCCCGATATCAGTCGCGCCGCGCGAGCTTGGCGTGCGCATGAATTGCGAGGGGCGCATCTTCTGTCTGCCGATCGTCGCTGGCTACGTCGGCGCGGACACGATTGGTGTAATCACTGCCACTCGCCTGACCGATAGCCCGGACCCCGTCATTGCCGTGGATATCGGCACCAACGGGGAAGTTGCTCTGTGGTCCGGGGAACGCCTCGTGTGCGCCTCCTGCGCCGCCGGCCCCGCCTTTGAGGGCGCCCAGATCGAACACGGCATGCGTGCCGCACCTGGTGCCATCTCGGCTGTCGAATTCGTTGACGGCGACCTGCGCATCGAGACCATCAACAACAAGCCTGCCCTGGGCCTCTGTGGTTCGGGCCTCTTCGACGCCATGGCTGTTGTGCTCCAAGCCGGCCTGGTTGACATGATGGGCCGCATGGCGGACGCCGACAAAGCCAAGTCTCTGCCCGACAAGCTCGCGGCGCGTCTTGAGGGGGAAGCCAACACCCGTCGTATCATCCTGGTCAGCGCTGACGAATCTGGTACCGGCGAGCCCGTCTACTTCACGCAAAGAGACGTCAGGGAACTGCAACTGGCCAAAGGTGCCGTCCGCGCTGCCGTGGAATTGCTGCTCAAGGAATGCGGTCTGAAGGCTGACGACCTCTCCGCGGTTCTGCTGGCCGGCGCCTTCGGCAACTACCTGCGGCCCGAGAGCGCCGTTCGCATGGGCCTGCTCCCTGCCATGGACGCCAGCCGTATCCGTGGAGTCGGCAACGCCGCTGGCGCCGGAGCCATGATGGCGCTGCTGTCACTGACGTGGAGACAGCACGCCTGCGATCTCGCGCGCCGTGCCGAGCACCTCGAACTGGCACAAAGAGCCGATTTCCAGCATATGTTCATGGAGACGATGCTTTTCCTGTAGCTGAAGAAGGTGTATAGTCGTCGGCAGCGAACTAGTTGCGCTGTAAGACGGGCCCAGTCACCGGCCCGTGTTCAGATAGGGGTAATCTTCGGTACGGGGCGTTTGCGCCCCGCCCGCCAATGACTGGGAGGAAGTACGATGGCAGATCTGCAGGGCATTGCTGAAGCCGTAATCCGCGGCGATCGGGAAGCTGTAGCCAACCTGACGAAGGCAGCCGTAGACGAGGGGACCAGCGCCGAACAGATCATCAACGACGGCCTGATCGCCGGCATGGGTGTCGTTGGCGCCAAGTTCAAGGCCAATGAGTTCTACGTGCCCGAAGTCCTCATCGCAGCGCGCGCCATGCATGCGGGCATGGACATCATTAAGCCCCTCCTCGCCGCAAGCGGCGTCCAGCCCCGTGGCACCATTGCCATCGGTACCGTCAAGGGCGACCTGCATGACATCGGCAAGAACCTCGTCGCCATGATGCTCGAGGGCGGCGGCTACGAAGTCCTCGACCTCGAGGTCGACGTCGCGCCTGAGAAGTTCGTGGACGCGGTCAAGAGCCAGGGCGCCCAGATCGTTGCACTCTCCGCGCTGCTCACGACCACCATGCCCTCGATGAAGGACACCATCGAGGCCCTCAAGGAAGCCGGCGTTCGTGATCAGGTCAAGGTCATGATTGGCGGCGCGCCTGTCACACAGAACTATGCCGACGAGATCGGCGCTGACGGCTACTCCCCGGACGCCGCCTCCGCCGTCGACAAGGCCGCGGAACTGCTCGGCTAATCGCCCTCGCAGCCGCGAAGTCCCGATTTTGCATCCTTATCTCGGCGCACCGGAGTCACCAATCTCCGGTGCGCCGTGTATGGTGCCTGCGGATAGAGCCGCCTGTCCCCGGTTTCCCTGTCAAGCCGGCTAACACTGCCGCGGGCGCTACCAACCCTGACGAAAGAGGTATCGGCACATTCTATCGCCGAAGCGAAAAACGATGACTATTGCCCTGACGGTGCTGATTGTCGCTGTCCTCCTCGGCGCTCTCGGCCAGATCTTCCTGAAGCTCGGCATCAACGAACTGGGCGTCAAACCCGCGCCGACGGTGGTTCTACGCTCCATCTTCACCCAGTGGCAGGTCTTCGCAGGATTTGTCTTCTATGGCCTCAGTTCCCTCATATACCTGATCGCGCTCTCGCGCCTGCCGGTCAGCTACGCCTACCCCATGGTGGCGCTTAGCTATGTCGTCGTGACCTTCGCCTCCTGGAAGCTGCTCGGCGAGATGGTCCCGCCCTCCCGCGTGGCCGGCCTCGGTTTTATCTGTATTGGCGTCCTTATCGTAGCGCTCAGCTACTCCAAGCCCCAACCAGCCTCCGCGGCCCCTGCGGGCCCTCCGCCTGCCGTGCAGACGGATGCCGGGGGCACACCCTAGACCTTAAGAAGAACCAGAACCTCGGGAGCCGGCTACGGCCGGCTTTTTGTTTTGAAGGCTGAGGGGCAGCGGACGTGGAACTCCTCCCGGGGAACCTGGTCGTCGGCCGAGCTTCGGCTGGCCACCGCTCGTCCACAACCTTTGACAACACTGACCCCACCATGCCTGCAGCAACTCGCGGACGACAACTCGACTGGCTTTGCGTGGCGCTCCTGGGCCTGTCTGCCCTGCTGTTCTGGGGCAACTGCCTCTGGGGCGGCAAGGTCCCCGTCGCAGCCGTCTACCAAAAGCAGATGGCGCCCTGGTCCGCTACTGCTACTGCCAGCGCTTCTCCCACCCGCCAGTGGGACTCGCTGCTCTGGGATAGCATGGCCCAGTTCTACTCGTGGCGCCTGCTTCTGCACCGGGCAGGGCAGGACGGCCAACTCCCGCTTTGGAACCCCTACCAATTCTGCGGCTATCCCTTCGTAGGCAATGGCCAATCGGCCATGTTCTATCCGCCCAACTGGCTGTATTTTGCAGTCCATCCCAAGCTCGGCATGGGGCTCTCCGCGGCGCTGCACCACTTCCTCGGCGCCCTGTTCACGTTCATGCTCGCCCGCCGCTGGAAACTCGGCCGCATCCCCGCCCTCTTCGCCGCCTTTGCCTTCACCTACGGCGGGTTCATGGTCACGTGGATCGAGCTTCCCACCCTCGTCAACAGCCTCATCTGGCTCCCACTGGCGTGGTACGCGCTGGAGCTTCTCGTCTCTCCTGCCGTTAAGGAGGGGCCGCGCTTTAGCCGGCCCACGCGGTGGCACGCCGCTCTCCTCCTCGCCGCGGCCCTCTCCATGACCCTCCTTGCGGGTCACCTCCAGATCGCCGCCTATGTCTGGATCTTCACGGCGCTCTACGCCCTCATCCGCTTGTTAACCGTCCGCTTGTTCCCAACTCGCGCGCTATCCTTACTCGTGACCGCCGTCGTCCTCGCAGGCATGCTCGCCGCCGTCCAACTCCTCCCGACGCTCGAACTGGGCCGCTACTCCGCCCGGGGCGCCGGTGGCCCCTCGCAGGCGGGCTTTGAATTCCACAACCAGCGCGCCTTGCAGCCAATCGAGCTCCTGACCCTCCTCGACCCGAATTTCTTCGGCTCACCCGTCACCGGCGACTACCAGGGCATCAGCTACAGCGAGCACTGCCCCTTCGTCGGCGCGGTCACGATCCTGCTCGCCCTTGCCGCCCTCACGCTCGGCTGGCGCCAGCCCCGCACCTGGGTCTTTGCTGGAGTTGGCATCTTCGCCCTCTGGGGCGCCCTGGGCGGCCCTCCGGCGCAAGTCCTGTATTGGGGCGTGCCAAAGCTGGGACAGGCGGGTGGCTTCTCCCGTCTCCTGAGCGTCTGGACCCTCGCCGGAGCCCTCTGGGGTGCAGTAGGTCTGCAGAGCCTCATGGATGCGCTCAGAAAGAGCAAGGGTGCAGAGAAGAATGTGGGAGGGGCCACTGGCCCCGATGTCCGCCGCGTCGTCGCCGCCCTTGCCCTCATCCTCCTACTCGTCCAACTACTCCCGTGGGCCTACCGCTTCAACCCGCGCGCGGACGCCGCCGAGGTCTACGCGGAAACCGCCGCAACACGGAAGCTGGTCGAGATGACCGGCTCCGACCGCTATATGGCCGTCCAGGACCGCACCCGCTGGGGCTTGCGCGACATCCCAGACGTGCTCCTGCCGCCCAATGCCGCCACCGTCTACGGTATTCGTAGCGTTGATGGCTACGACTCGCTCTATCCGCTCCTGTACCGCCAGTATGCCGCCGAGCGCGAAGGGGCCGATCCGGCCCCGCTGGCAAATGGGAATATGTTGCTGACTAGCCAGACGGCCGGATGGTATTTTCCATACGGCGCAAGCACGTTCATCGGTCCCGAAACAGTCATGCCCTTAGTCAGTGTGCTTCCGTGGGGCGGGGACGGCTTGGCGATAGTTGGTGGTGGTCTTCTGGAGCGCATCTCGCGCGAAGCCCCAGATCCGCTCCTCAAGCATCACGCGCCGCGAAGAGAGTTCCTATTACCGCTCAAAGATGACCTGAATCAGGTTCGCATTGACTCTCTGCGCTCCATGAAAATAGGGCTCCCCCTTCCCCAACCGCTTGCGGCGGGGAAAGTGCTGCTGATCGACAGCTACTATCCCGGCTGGCGGGCCTATGTTGATGGTTACCCACGTGAAGTTGAGCCTGATAGCGGGCTTTGGTTGGGGCATAGCGGTTTCTCCGCTGGGATGATCAAGCCTTTTCGCTCTGTTGCTATGCACAAAGGCGAACGTATCGTCG
>JBDKRC010000147.1:0-4399 GCA_039683575.1 Armatimonadia bacterium
GGGTTCCTGGGCCGCAAAGGCGACGGCGAACCCGGTATCAAAGTGCTCTGGGCTGGCCTGGAGAGACTGCACAACATCGTCCTAGGCGTCATGATTGCAAAGAACATAGATGTGTGTAATGGGTAGGCTGAAGCGCGGCCCCTCCGGACGGCGAGAGAGAAGCGGAGGGTTGGTCGGGGATGACGGCGGGCCGGTGTGAGACCGCAGACGGTCTCTCGCTCGGCCCCTCCTACGCGAGGAGGGTGCGGGTGGCCTGGGTGTAGATCTCGTCCAGGGCTTCGGATTGGGCGGTGGGGAGGGCGTAGTCATAGGTCGAGAGCAGACGATTGATTTCGGATTTGGCGGCGGCTTGTTCCACTGGGCAGCCGGCATCCTGCCACTGGCGGAGCATTCTGGTGGGGAAGATGTTTGAGTCCCACTGGAGCGTGCGGAAGTTCCTTAGCGTGCTGTCGGTGTCCATGAAGTTGTCGCTGGTCGCCCCTACGATCTCCTCCACCATTAGCAGGTCTTCGTCCAATGACGCCGTGAGCATCTCCTGGGAGCGCCTGAGGAAGAGGATGATCTCGCGGTCGTAGATTAGCTGGACGGGGGAGTAGAGCTCGTCGAGGGAGAGGCCTCCGGCACCTGAGAAGCTGGTGCGGCCCTGGGCGAGCATGAAGCCGGTGAACATACCCTTGAGGGCGTTGGCTTGCGGGCCGGGGTGCTGGGCCATGACCGAGAAGGATTTGGCGGGGATTTCGGTGCCGAGGTAGCGGTTGAGTTCGCGTTCGACCATGGTGCAGACGAGGTTTGAGGGGGTGCCGTAGACGAAGGCGCCGTGGCGCATGTCGAAGGGGTAGGCGTTGATGGACAGGCCGATCTGGGCGGCGGGGGTGCCGGTGGCGATGAGGATCAGGGCGCAGCCGACGATTTCGGCCAGGGCGATGGTGAAGGCGGACAGGACCGAGGCGGGGGTGCTGGCGCCGATGATGGGCATGGTGCCGATGCCGATGGAGCCCTCGGGGTGTTCGGCTCGGTAGGCGAGGGCCTCGTCCACTTCCTGGCCCTCGAAGCGCAACGGCGAGACCATGTGGATGCCGGCGCCGTGGGGCTGGCCGAGAACCTCATAGCATTGGCGGATGAAGGGCTGGGCCTGGGGATAATGGGGGGCGTAGGCGGCGGGGCCGGACTTGTTTTTGGCGGAGGCGATGAGCTGGGCTAGGCCCTGCAGGGGCGGGGGGACGTCCTGGGGGATGCCGGGAGCGATGCCGTGGAGGGGAGTGTCGGCGAGAGCGCCGAGGAGGCGGGCGCCTTGCTCGATGTCGGCGAGGGTGATGGGGCGGAGGTTGTCGTCGAGATCAATGATATGGTGGCTGTGGCCGATGGCGCTGACGGTGAGGCCAGTGCGCTCGGCGAAGGGATGGCGGGCGTGGTAGTCGGCGAGGAAATCGTGGACGCGGGCGGCGGGGAAGGTGACGCGGCGCCCGGTGACGGTGGCGTCGGGGGAGGCGGAGAGTTCGGCAAGGACATCGTCACGAGCGACGTATAGGCCGCGGCGTTCGAGAACGGTGGCGGCGGCGGCGATGACGCGGGTGACGAGGTCGCGGGCGGCCTGGGAGTCGGGGAAGGTGTGCATGGGCGGGAATTCGCGGAGGGGGAAGGGGAGACCTGCCGGATTGGCGAGGGAGGGTTCGGGGTGCGGGGGTGGAACCTAGGCGTCCTGATGGCTTGCCGAAGCCTGAGGGGTGCGGTTCTCCCGGCCCGGCTGGAAGCCGGGCTCTGTTGGCGATAGCTCGCGTGGCGACCGCTGCGCGGTCGCAAGGATGCCGCTCGTACGGCCTGGTGGCGCAGGTTGGTCGGTGATGACGGCGGGCCGCTGTGAGACCGCAGACGGTCTCTCGCGGCCCCTCCAGACGGCGAGAAGAGTCTACACACCACCTGAAGGTGACACTGATGAAGCGTTTCGCCCTGTTTACTGCGCTGGTGCTGCTGTCTTCGGTTTGTCTTGGGCAGGAATTGGTTAAGGTCTTGGAGCGGAAGGACATTGATTTCCTGACCGAGGATGTGACGTGGGCGGCTGGTGGAGGGCCGGAGGCGTCGGTGCGGATGGGTGAGGAACAGGTCAAGGCGGGGAAGAAGGCGCTGGAGTTCTCGGCTAAGATCGACCTGCAGGGGCCGGCCGGGGCGCAGTACTTGGCTGGTTGGCCGAACTGCCAGTATGTGCCGGCGCAGGCGTGGGACTGGAGCGGGTATGACCGCGTGGCCTTCTGGATCCGGGTGGATAGCGCGGATAAGAAGCGGCTGTTCCCGATCCGGTTCATAATTCACACCGAGGGCAAGACGTCGCTGAACAAGATGATCAAGCCGTTCCGCGCGGGAGAGTGGGTGCGGGCGGAGATCGACATCTCGCGGGTCGGTGGGCTGGACAAGGTGAACCTGGTGCACCTGTTCCTGTGCGAGGATGAGTACCCGGACAAGCTGGCGATGAAGTTCACCATTGACGGGTTTGAGCTGCTGAAGACCCAGCGGATGGATGCGTACTTGCCGCCGCAGGAGTGCTCGGCGGGGCTGTATGTGGGAGAGGGCGAGACGTGGACGCTGCTGGAGCCGGGGACGCCGAAGCTGGCGGGAGCGCTGAAGCTCACGACAGGGACCGAGTGCGCGCTGAAGCCGGAAGATACCGTGGCGTGGCGGGCGCGGGGGATGTTTGGGGGGACGGAGAAGCGCGGGACGATGAAGCTGGGGCAGGCTGTGGCGGCGGGAGCTAAGGGGGAGGTGGCGATTGAGGTGCCGCTGGCCGGGCTCGCGCCGGACTACTATCTGCTGACTGCGGACGTGCAGCGGGGCGGCAAGTCGCTGTGCGGGGGAAGAGTGGGAGCGGATGACTTCTATGTGAAGAAGCCGGGGGAGACGATGGCGTATACGGCGCTGTCGTACCGGCTCGGGACGACGTACTGGATCATGGACCGGGTGTACGGGGGGATGATGACGAACGGGAAGCTGGCCATGCCGCATACCTATGATCCGCTGGACAAGGCGACGTACTTCCTATGGCTCCGGGCGTGGTGCACTGACGCCGGGAAGAACTCCGAGGGGCTGGAGGCGGGGGTGACGGGGTTGGTGTTTGCATGCGAGGCGTTCCGCCAAGCGGGCGATAAGGTGCGGACGGCGGCGGCTGACAAGATGCTGAAGGACACGCTGGACTACATGATCCGTGGGATGCAGGACCCCGATGGCGGGACGAAGATCGTCACGAACGAGCTGGTGGCGGACTATGGCGACGTGCTGGGGGACATGGGCGGGGCGGCGCCGAGCCGGGACAGCAACCAGGTCGGGGAGTGGGCGCGGCCAATCGCGCGGGCGGTCTGCTACTTCCGCAACATAAAGGGGCAGGAGAAGTATGTCGAGAAGCTGCTGAAGGCGAGCTGTGCGGCGGCTGACTTCATCGTGCGCAACTCGACCGACAAGGTCGGCGAGCGGGAGCATGTGCTGCGGCACTACAAATTCCCGCCTTACACGGCTGAGGGCGCCCGCAAGCCGCTCAAGGGGGCGCTGTACCATCAGGAAGGGCGGCAGTGTGAGGTGTACACGGGTCGGGCCATGTCCGGCGTGTCGTATGTGGCGTATGCGATGGCGCTGTGCGGGAAGAAGGTCCCGGCGGAGTGGCTGACGATGCTGCGGGAGACGACGGCGTGGGCGGCGGAGCGGATGGGGCCGCAGAGCGGGTGGTTCGACTGGGGCTGCGCGGACGTGGTGGAGGGCGGGTGCCATACGTTCCTGGGGAACATGTACATCGGCGAGGGGACGATGGGGCACTATTTGGTGGAGCGGGCGCTGGGGAACAAGAAAGAGGCGCAGGCGGCTGCGGAGGCGACCAAGCTGGCGTACAGGTATGTGACGGACGGCTGCATCATACGCGGGCAGAAGTTTGGGATACCGACCGAGTTCTGGGTGGGGCCGTATTTGTATTGGGAGCTACTGGAGTACAACACGTATGTGGAGAAGGACCCGGTGTCTGCGGAGTGGCTGGCGGGGATCAGCGATGCGTATGTGAAGCAGACGGAGTGGAAGGCGTTCACGGACCGGGGCAAGGCGTGGGTGGGACGTTCGAGTGGCAACGGTTCGCTGGTGGCGAGCATCCTGGGGTGGCTGGGGCTGTACGAGATGGAGCAGGCGGGGAAGGCCTGGAAGGGGTATGAGGGGATGGGTGGAAAGTAGGCGGGTGGCAATGCTGCCGCCCCTTCGGGGCTCATTTTCAGATTGGCCATCCACCAGGGCCTTGCGGCCCTGACTAGGTGCCGGGCGGCCCTTCGGGCCTGACGGCGAGAAGTGACGGCGAGAAGTGACGGCGAGAAACGACGGCGAGAAACGACGGCGAGAAACGACGGCGAGAAACGACGGCGAGAAACGACGGCGAGAA
>JBDKRC010000148.1:0-5161 GCA_039683575.1 Armatimonadia bacterium
GGGCAGCGGCCCCCAAAATGGCAGGGATCAGGGGTCAGGACGGTTATTCGCTGGTTAGGTGTTGCTTGCGGCGGTGGTGGCGTTTGATTAGGTGTTCGACCAGTTTGTAGGCCGGGAGGCCGTAGAAGAGCACTACCATGCCCACTATGAGTGGGACGCGCCACTGGGGGTTGGCCATCCAGAACTTCCACCCCACGGCAGTGACCCACATTGTGCAAGCGGTGAAGGTCATGGTGCCTGCGGCGGTCCAGAACCAGAAGGCGGTCTGGGGCACCTGTGACAGACCGGCGATGAAGGAAGCCCACGGGCGGACCTGCCCGACGAGGCGTCCGAAGACGATAGTCAGGGCGGCGTGGTGGGCGAACCAGCCCTGGAGCTTGGCCCGAGCCTCCATTACCCTGCGCCTGCGGGCCAGGCGGCGGGCGAACGCGCTGTCTGTGGCGCGGCCGAGGTAGAAGGCGAGACCAGAACCAACCAACTGGCCGGCAGCCAGCCAGGCGAAGACGGTCCAGTATGAGACGCCGCCGGAGCTGATGAGGCCCTGCCCGGCAAGGAAGCCAACTTCCGTGGGGAGGGGCGCGCCGACGCTCTCAGCTGCCATCAGAACGAAGGCACCGTGCAGGCCGTAGGCATATACCCAATGAGCGAGGGCAGCGTACAACTGTTCCATCAGGTGAGGATCGTTTTCCCAGGCGAAGGTTAGGCCGCGCGACAGCGGCGTGTCCGGACTGAAGGTCGCCACCCGGCGCCACTGCAGAGACTCAAAATCCCCCCAGAAACTCCGTAGCCTCAACGCGAAGCGGCCTGTGGAAGGCCTAATTCGCTGTCTATCCCCTCGTCACCTACATTGCCACCCCTGCAACCAGCGTCAGGTCAGCCTGACGCCGGTGGCCAGCAGGCGCTTGAACCGGATTTTGGGGCGAGCGTCGGTATCCATGTGGCGGGCCCAAGCCGGGCTAAGGAGAGATGGCTATGGCAGTCGAGCAGCGAGAGCGCCTGACGCAGGCACAGTTGGAGCATCTGGGGGACCTGTCGCGGCTGGTGCGATACTACATTCTGACCTGCTCCACCGAAGCGGGCTCGGGACACCCGACGTCGTCGCTGTCGGCTACTGAGTTGATGGTCGGCCTGCTGTTTGGCGGGGTCTTCCGCTATGACCTCGGCAACCCCGAGCATCCCAACAATGACCGGCTGGTGTTCTCGAAGGGGCACGCCTCGCCGCTGCTTTACTCACTGCTGACGGTGGCGGGAGCGATCTGCCCGAGTGAGCTGAGGGACTACCGCAAGTTCGGCAGCGAGCTTGAAGGCCACCCGACGCCGAGGCTCCGGTATGTGGAGGCGGCGACCGGGTCGCTGGGGCAGGGGCTCGCGATCGGAGCGGGGATTGCGCTCAATGCGCGGCACCTCGACCGGCTGCCGTACCGGACGTATGTGCTGCTGGGGGACAGCGAGATGGCCGAGGGGAGCAACTGGGAGAGCCTGCAACTGGCGGCGCACTATGACCTAAGCAATCTGGTCGGGATCATTGATGTCAACCGGCTGGGGCAGCGCGGGGAGACCATGTACGGGTGCGACCTGGAGGCGTACCGGCGGCGAATCGAGCCCTTTGGGTGGAAGACGGTTGTGATCGAGGGTCATGACCTGCAGCAGGTGGTGAGTGCGTACCGGGAGGCGAGGGAGAGCGACCGCCCGACGATGATCATCGCGGCGACGGTGAAGGGCAAGGGCGTGCGGCTGGTGGAGGACAAGAACGGGTGGCATGGCAAGACGCTGAACCGCGAGCAGTTGGAGCAGGCACTGGCAGAGCTTGGGCCGGTGGACGAGGGGGCGCGGGGGGAGATCGCGGCACCTGAGGACCTGCAGCCTGAACGGCGCGAGGGCGGGACGGCGGAGCGGATGGCCTATGACCGGCGGGAGATGGTGGCGACGCGGGAGGCGTATGGCAAGGCGCTCGTGCGGTTGGGCGCACGGATTCCGGAGATCGTCAGCCTCGATGGCGAGGTGAGCAACTCGACCCATGCAGAGGAGTTCGCCAAGGCATATCCTGACCGGTTCTTTGAGATGTACATCGCCGAGCAGAACATGGTGGGCATGGCGACGGGGCTGGCGAGCCGGGGGAAAATTCCCTTTGTCTCGACCTTCGCGGCGTTCCTGTCGCGGGCGTTCGACCAGATTCGCATGGCGCAGTACTCGATGGTGAACGTGAACTTCGTCGGCTCACATGCGGGCGTGTCCATCGGCGAGGATGGGCCGTCGCAGATGGGGCTGGAGGACATCGCGACCTTCCGGACGCTGCTGGACTCGGTGGTGCTGCATCCGTGTGACGCCGTGTCTACCGAGCGGCTGGTGGAGGCAATGGCGAAGCATGAGGGGCTTTGCTATCTGCGGACGATCAGGATGAAGACGCCGATCATCTACAGCGCCCAGGAGCGCTTCCGGATCGGCGGCAGCAAGGTGCTGCGGGAAAGCGATAATGATGTGGCAACGGTCATCGCGGCGGGAGTGCCGGTGCATGAGGCGTTGAAGGCTTACGATCAACTGGCCAAGCAGGGGTTGCAGATACGGGTCATTGATCTGTACAGCATCAAGCCGCTGGATCAGGAGACGGTGCTGGCGGCGGCGCGGGAGACGCTGCAGATCATTACAGTGGAGGATCATTACCCGGCGGGCGGCCTGGGCGAGGCGGTGCTGGCGGCGCTCGCAGCCGAGCCGGTGCCGGTGCAGGTGCTGGCGGTACGGCACCGTCCGATGAGCGGCAAGCCGGAGGAGCTATTGGCATATGAGGGCATTGACGCGGCGGCCATCATAAAGCAGGTGTATGAACTGCAATGAGACGACTTGGGATTGCGGCTGACCACGGCGGCTATGAGCTGAAGCAGGTGGTGCTCCGGGAGTTGGCGAGCGAGGGCGAGTGGGTGGACTTTGGCGCGGCTGAGTTTGACCCTGGCGATGACTTCCCCGACTTCGTCGTGCCGCTGGCGCGGGCCGTGGCGGCGGGAGGGTTGGAGCGGGGCGTGGTGATTTGCGGCAGCGGAGTGGGGGCCTGCATTGCCGCGAACAAGGTCGCGGGGGCGCGGGCGGCGCTGATCACCGAGGTGTTCTCGGCGCACCAGGGCGTGGAAGATGACAACATGAATGTGATGTGCCTCGGGGCGAGGGTGGTGGGGTGGGCACTGGCGGTTGATCTGATCAAGGCGTTTTTGGGGGCGCGGTACGAGGCGGAGGAGAGGTTTGAGAGGCGGCTTGGGAAGGTGCGGGCGGTGGAGGAGGAGGAGGGTCGGGGTCGGAGACCCCTCCTATAGGAAGGGCCGCCACTGAGCGGCGGCCCTTTGCGGGATCGGAGAGGCGGGCGCACCACGGTGCGCCCCTACTTGAGGCGGAGGACGTTCCAGGAGACTTTGGGTAGTACTGCTGTTAGTTTCCCCCCGCTGATTGAAGCCCCGGTCATGGTCTTCGGTTTGACGTTGTCGGGCGCGGCGCTGGTGTTGGTGGCGTGCAGGTCTTCGTGAGTCAGGGTTGTCCATGCGGCGGCTTTGAGGCTCGGGAAGGCGCGGAGGTCTACTTCCAGTGGCAGCGGCTCGCTCAGGTTGCGGTTGAGGGCGAAGAGGGTGAGGGAGTCCTCGCCTGCGACGGCGGCCAGCTTGAGGTACGGGACGGCTTCGCGCTCTTTGCAGTCATAGACTGGCGAGTTGATGACAGGCCTGAGGACCTCGCCACGGCCGTAGGCGGAGGCCTGGGCGAAAGGATGGAAGATGGTCTGGCGCCAGGCGGGGCCGCCGGCCTCGGTCATGATGGCGCCGATGACGTTGACTACCTGGGCGAGGCAGGCGATCTTCACGCGGTCAGCGTTGTTGAGGAGCGTGATCAGCATGCCGCCGACGCAGAGGGCGCTCTCGAAGGTGTAGACGTCCTCGAGGCGGTGGCCGGCGACGGTCCACGGCTCGGGTTGGGGCTGACCCTGGGAGTGGTACCAGACGTTCCACTCGTCGAAGGAGAGCATGATCCGCTTACGGGACTTGCGGCGGGCCGAGACGGCGTCGCACAGGGCGGTGGTCTCGCGGATGAAGTCGTCCATGGAGTCGGGCTTGGCGAGGAAGGACGGAGTGTCGCCCTCGGGGTTGCCGTAGTAGGTGTGGATGGAGAGATACTCCACCTGGTCGAAGCAGTGGTCGAGTACTTCGAGCTCCCAGGCGCCGAAGGTGGGCATGGTGCGGCCGGAGGAGCCGCAGGCGACGAGTTGGATCCGGGGGTCAACCCACTTCATGAGCTTGGCGGCCTCGCAGGCGACGCGGCCGTATTCGGTGGCGGTCTTGTGGCCCATCTGCCAGGGCCCGTCGAGTTCGTTGCCGAGGCACCAGAGCTTGACGGCGTGGGGGTCGGCATAGCCGTGGGCGCGGCGCAGGTCGCTTAGCGCCGTGCCTGAGGGATGGTTGCAGTATTCGACGAGGCCGCGGGCTTCGGCGGGGCCGCGGGTGCCGAGGTTGACGGCGAGCATGGGTTCGGTGCCGACTTTGCGACACCAGTCCACGAATTCACCTGTACCGAACTCGTTGGGCTCGAGGCTGTTCCAGGCGAGGTCGAGGCGAGCCGGGCGCTCGTCTTTGGGTCCGACGCCATCTTCCCAATTGTAGCCGGAGACGAAGTTGCCGCCGGGGTAGCGCATGACAGGCATATTCAGTTCACGGACGAGGGCGATGACGTCCTGGCGGAAGCCCTGCTCGTCAGCGGTCGGGTGGGTGGGCTCGTAGATTCCCTCGTAGATGTGGCGGCCAAGGTGTTCGGCAAAGCCACCGAAGAGGCGAGGATCAACGGCAGAGAGGGTGTAGTCGCGGTCGAGGATGACTTTGGTGGTTTGCATGGGGGAGGGTTTCGGTATGGCGCGGGAAGAACCTGCATGGGGGAGGACGGCGGGAACGGGGAACGGGGAACAGTTCGGAGAGGCTGTCGCCCCTTCGGGGCTCAAGATGATCTGGGCTGGGAACCAGGGCCTTGCGGCCCTGGCTAGATGCCGGACGGCCCTTCGGGCCTGACGGCGACGGCGACGGCAACGGCAACGGCAACGGCAACGGCAACGGCAACGGCAACGGCAACGGCAACGGCAACGGCAACGGCAACGGCAACGGCAACGGCAACGGCAACGGCAACGGCAACGGCAACGGCA
>JBDKRC010000149.1:0-61319 GCA_039683575.1 Armatimonadia bacterium
AGTACTTCGGATCAAGCCGTATCGCCTCGCTGTAGTCCTGGATGGCTTGGTCGCACTCACCCTTGTCAAAATGCGCGTTACCTCGGTTGTTATAGGCTTTGGAGTACTTCGGATCAAGCCGTATCGCCTCGCTGTAGTCCTGGATGGCTTGGTCGTACTCCCCCTTGTGAGAGTACACGATGCCCCGGTTGTTGTAGGGTATAGAGCACTTCGGATCAAGCCGTATCGCCTCGCTATAGTCCTGGATGGCTTGGTCGTACTCGCGCTTGCCATGGTACGCGTTGCCCCGGTTGTAGTAGGCTATAGAGTACTTCGGATCAAGCCGTATCGCCTCGCTGTAGTCCTGGATGGCCAGATCATGGTTGCCCTTGTCGCTGTAGATGACTCCACGGTTGTAGTAGCCAACGGCGGATTCGGGGAAGAGCAGCAAGCTGTGGCTGAGGGCGTCGAGGGCGCCGTCAAGATCTTTCGTCTCATAGAGACAACAACCCAGCCCGAACCACGCGTCGGCGTCCTGTTTGCCCAAGTCCATGGCGGCGCGGTACTTGGGGATGGCTTCGCTGTACTGCTTCTGGAATCTGAGGCGCTCGGCAGTCTCGTATCTGGCGGTTGCAAGCGTTCCCTGGGCCAGTTCCTCATCCTCTGTCGTCGCCCGCGTATACGCTTCCTGCAGTTCGGCCACCTTCTTCTGAGCATCCGCCCTGTTGGGGTTGGTCTCGTCCCACGCAGCGGCCTGCCAGCGCTTGATTGCGGCCCGATAGGCCTCGTTGCGGGTCTGCATCAGCGCCGGCAGCAGGTCTGGAGAGGCCGCCTGCCAGGCGCTGCCGACAAGCGTGATAGCGTCTTCGTACTTTCCCTCCAGCAGTGCCCGCTGCGCCTCGCCGTACCGCTGGTACACCTCCGGCTTCTCCTCGTGGTGGGTCAGGTCGAGCTGGGCGCTATCGCCCCCCAAAGCCTGGCACAGTTGCTGGGCCAGCTTACATTGCACTTCCTGGAGCCCTGCGACGGAGGCCTCGCCCTCGGCGGTCGCCCCGCTGTGGCTCAGGACCAGGCCGGTCTCCACGCTAACGACGCGTATCGTGGCGACCAACTGCCCGCCTTGCCCCCACGGCTTGTCCAGCAGCACATCGCCGGCGAGCAGGTGGCTGGCCCCCAGCAGGCGGTTGCTGCACATTGTCATGGTCATGGCCGCGCCTGAGGCCTCGCCGGCCCCGGCGGAGACGGTGCGCGTACTGGACTGGCCGCTGTCCAGTTCCGACAGATGCCGCATGGCCTCGGCCGCCTGGCTAAGCGCGGCTTCATCGCGATAATCGAGGTCCACGGGTGGCAGGCCGCGCCGGCGCAGTATCTCGGCCACATCGGTGCGCTCCACCTGCCGCAGGCCGGTCTTGCTCTGGGTCAGCCGCGCGGCCAATTGCTCCGCCAGGACCACTCCGACCCACGGGCAGTCGGTCCCCCCGGGCGAGTAGGTCTCCAGGCCCACCACAGCAAGCGTTGCCGGGGTTGCAGCCAGCGCGGAGTGGGCGATTCCCAGGCCTAGAACCATCAGAAGCATTGTCTTTGCAGCGGTGTGGGTGTGCATTCGGGCCCCCTTTAGATAAAAGCGGTTCATGGCGCGGCCTTAGCTGCGGAGTCCTTGGATGGGGCAACTGACGGCGGCGCCGGGAAGAACTCTTGATACGCCAGGTCCCCGCGCTGTCCCTGGCGCCATCTGCCGTCCCCGGACAGGGTAGCGGCGGCGCTTCCGGCAGCTTCGAGCAGTGACTGGGACACGATGATCTCAGTTCCGCTTTCGGCGGCGATCTCCTGCAGCGCAAAGCAGTCGCCAACGGTGCGCCCGAGCACAGTGTACTCGAGGCGGCGTGGAAGACCCACGAAACCCAGCCACGCCGGGCCGCAGTGTACCGCCACGGCAAAGTGCAACTCATGCCCCGTGCTCTCGCGCCACCGCGGCGCCAGATCGGCCAGGCTGTCACGCACTGCGAAGGCCGTCGCAAGGGCCTCTTGCGGGGCCTGCGGGTCCAGGTTCTCTGCCGCCGGCCAAAACGTGAGCAGGCCGTCGCCGAGGTACTTGTTGACGATGCCACCGTGAGCAAGCACGACTGCGCAGACCCGGGCCAGCAGCTCATTGATCGCTGGGCCAAACTCTGCCGGGTTCATTTCCAGCGCCAACTGCGACGACGCCCGCAAGTCAAAGTCCAGTATGACCAGGTTCTCGATCTCCCCGGCTCCCGGTTCGGGCAGGAGCTGCCGGCCCAGGGCGTGGGCGACCGGCCTGCTGACCATGGCACCGAGCCAGTTCCGCAAACGACGCTCTTCGAGTTCGCGGCTGACAATGCTCGTCAGGGTGACTGCCAGCAGGGTGGGGAGGATGTTCAACACATAGCCCGTGGTGCTGAAGAAACGTAGGCTGAGGTAACCTCCCAGCAGCGTAACCGCCGCCAGGGACAGGAGATTGCCCCAGACGACCCCGAGCCAGATGACTGCCAGGCTCGCGAGCGCTGCCACCACAAATTCGACGGCCACGCCCTGCCCGTAGCTGCCCAGGCGTGGCGGGTGGTGACTGAGCAGGGTCGCGATGCACTCGGCCTGCACCTCCATGCCGTACATCTGGTCGTCCTCGAGCCCGGGCACAGAAGGGAACCGGACAGGAACATACTTCACATCCTGACAGGCGGCATCCTCCCGGCCGATGATAACGATGGTATTGGGGAGCCACTCCAGGGGGATCGTCGCCGGCGACCAGGAAGGGAACTGAGCGCGAGGCCAGAACCGGATCGGCATCGGCTCTTCCGGTGGCGGGGGGCCGACCGGCAGGCCGCAGGCCAGCCGGCGGCGGCGGTAACTCTCACAGGCCAGCAAGGACATGCTCTTCATCGGGGTCGTGCCGGCAGTTGACTGAGGGTAAAGCCAGCGGACTTCATGGCCCTCCGTGGTCGGATCAACGGCGCCCGCCAGACCAGGCGTGAAGCTGTCCTTGTCCGGCCTGCGTGGATCGTGGGCGATGATGACCGGCACGTCGCGACTCGCCGCCCAGGCGATGGCGGCGCGAAGCTGATCGTCATCTGCGGTTCTGCGTTCGGCCAGCAGCAGGTCCACGCAGATCGCGGCCGGTTTCATCTGGGCGACACGCCGAATGAGCGCCGCCAACTTGTCCCGGGGGAAGTATTCTGGAAGGCGGGGGCCTCCCCAGCGCGCGAAATCATCGGCGGTGACGGCGATCAGCTTGATATCGCTGGAGGCGCGCTCGGTTTGCGCCGAGAACAGAGCATCGCTCCAGACCAGTTCCCAGGTCGCAAGATAACCTTTGTGCACCATCAGCACCACCAGGATACCTACGGCTGTGCCGATGCACACGTCCAGCACGAAGTGGCGCAGTTGGTGACTCCTATGGTTGCGGGCATTGTGTGGAATGCGGATCGTGCTCAAGTGTTTCTCCTAATTCGATAGGGCGGCAGCCACGCAGGCGACGTGCGGTCGGCTGAATTGACACGTGTTCGCCACGAGCGAGCCGTCTCCTGCCCCGGCACCCCAGGTGCCGGATGACGAATGCGACTTGTCGGATATTTTGGCTCATGGAAGCTAGTTCCTTCTCACCGGAAAAGGCCTTCAACCTCTATCGGAACATGGCGAAATTCACGTCCAAATCTGGCGTTTCGGCATGCGTATTTGCTCAGTTTCATCGGAAATGGCTTCTCGAGCAGGAGCCTCGCGCCGACTGGGGAAGCTTCGTCTTTTGGGGGGGGAATCTCCGCAGCGCCGCCGTGCGGGCCGCAGAGGCCACTCTCGCCTATTCAATGAATCCGTTGAATAGTGCCTTTTTGGGGCCTGTAGGACGCCGGAGAAGAGTGAAACAGTAGCAAAATGGCTTCAGAGGCCCGTAGAGGGCATTGTTAGCCGTTTTTGCCTTTTCGTCGAGGGCGAGCTGATCAAGTTCTGACTCTGAGAGACGGGCAGGTGTGGCGATAACATACCAACGATAGCGACATGAGTGACAGCCACTTTTGAACAGCGCGGCGGATTGTATACAATGTGGTGTCCACGCCCTTGTTGTTGCATCGTGTTGGAGTTATCGCCATGTTTCGTCAGCACTCGTTCCGATGACGGCAACCACCATCGTCTTATATAGAAACGATCAAGTTTGCGCGTATAGAACGTGAGGCGAAACATAGCATTTGGTGCAGGGACCGCGCGGGATGCGGAGGGGCGGGAGTCCCCGGGGGATGGCGGGTTGCGTGGTTCAGAGGAGGTAGGCGGAGGGCGGCACTCCGAGGGAGGCGAGAGGGGGCCATCGCCGAGGCAACGGCCGAGACCAGGCCATCTGCGAGTTACTCGCCCTGGATCATGCCAATGATCTCGTCGGCCATCGGATCCCCCAGTTCTTTGGCCTTCCGGGCCTCCTTGAGCGCCTCATCTTTCCTGCCCTCCATCAGCAGCGCCAAGGCCAGGTAGTGGCGCGGCATTGGGTCGCGCGGGTCTACTCGGATCCCCACCCGGATTGCCTTCGCCGCCTCCGCGTACTGCGCGTCATCCATGTAGTTTTTGCCGAGACCTACCCACGCCCCCACGTTGTTCGGGTCAAGCTGAAGGGCCTTCGCCCAGAGGCCTTCGGCTTTCGCGAACTCGCCGATGGCGCCTTGCGCCTGCGCTTCCTCGCTCACCTGGACGGACTGTCGTGAGGCGTCTGCTGAGACAGAGCCTTTGCCGACCCTGGCAGAGAGCTTGTCGACATCGGCCTTCGGGAAGACGGGGATTAGATCCAGGTCGGTCTGCACCGGCGGCTTCGGCTGGCCCGTAGTAGAACCAGCCGGCGTTGCGCCCCCAACCGGTGGTTTGTGCGCGGACGGTGGGCGCCCGCCCCCGGTTCCGTCGGTGAGGTTTCCACTCCCCGTCGTCGTGGGGCGTGAGGGGGCAGTGAAGCGCTCTTCGCAGAAGGCGGCTATGACCGGGGCGACATCGGTAATGCGCGGGCGTGCGGGATTGGCGACCGCCCTCTGGAGCACCTGAATCAGCTGACTTGGGTCCCCACACTTCGGCTGGGCCACCATGAAGGACATGTGCATGTCATCCATGCTCATGCTGCCATGCTGGCTCGCATAGTTGCCGCCCGTCGTGTGATAGTACTGTTCGCCTTCCACCCGCTGCTTCGCCGGTGGCGGGTAGTGCGGAAGCACCAGGATGTCCCCGCTGCGCATGCAGCTCAAGTCATCAAAGCGCTTGGCGAGAAAGGCGATGTCTTCCGGAGTATTCTGCCATCCCAGCCGCACCCCGAAGGCATTGCCGGTCCGCCCCAGATATGACTCCGGGTTCTCGAGTTGTGGTACTCCCGAGCCTTGGATCGGGACAACCACCGAATAGCGACCATTCCACCCATCGCGTTCGGTGTTCCGAACAAGCACGAGGTCGAAGTGGGGGTTGGGACCGATCTCCTTCGGTGGAAACTGAATCAGGTTCGCCTTCGCGATCTGGTTGGCCGTGTCAAGCACCCGTGCAAAGGGTGGCGGCTCAGCCCACCGCCTGCCGCAATTCGGATCCTCTTTTGCGCTCACGGCATTCACATATACGTGCGCCAGGCCGCCATTCAGGCGCACCACCACGTCGGACTTGTCGATGTCTTTGTCCTTGTCCCACATCGCGTATTCAGGCCCCAGAAACCACCGCCACTGCTCCCAGCCAATGTCACGAGCGTTCCTCGTGTCCGTGTGTCCGTGATCGCTCGCGAGCATGAAAATGGTACCGGGATAGTCATCGAAGAAATCCAGCACCGGCTTCAGCAAAGAATCGATACGGTCGCGGTACTCCGCCAACTGCTTGAGGTAGATGTCCTGGTCCACCTTGTGGCTGTAATGGTCCACGCCCGGCAGGTAGACCCAGATGATGGACGGCCACTGTTCTGCCCGCACCGGCTTCTCACCCGTTGGGTGCAGTAGCCGGAGTCGCTTCATGAGCTCTTCCTGCGCGTTCCGGTCATACCAGTGCGTGGTCATGGCCGGCAGGAAGGTAATCTGGTCAATCACGTCCCCCCGTATCCAGTCCTTGTCGGGCACACCCGCCGCGTACTGGTGGAAGATCGACAGCACCGGAAAGAGCATGTTCCGGCGTCGTATTTCCTCATAGATGGTCGGTGCTGTCAGCAGTTTGCTCGCCAAGCCCTCCTGGTAGACAGCGGACGCATCAGCTGCGAACACCACTCCGCCCTCTGACCCATCAAGGCCGTAGTTGCGCGCGCTTGAGCGGTCAAAGAAGGCGTTGCCCACGATGCCATGGATGCCTGGCTCCACGCCCGTGACGAATGAGGCCTGGGCAGGAAAAGTGTAGGACGGGAAGGTGGTGATCGCCTTGTCGAGCAGCACCCCGTTCTGAAACCCCGTCATGGCCAGCCCGCCGCCTGTCCGGTTCCCCGTGCGCTTGCCCAGCAGCCGCACCAGGTTGGTCGCCGTCCCCACGGGGTCGGTGCCCTCCACCAGGTGCGCCAGCACATCCGCCCGCAATCCATCCACATCCAGCACCACCACCAGCGGGTGTACTGCGAACCTGCCAATGCTCTTGACGCCATCTTTGTCCGTTACAGTGATGTCACGTTCACCCAAAGGCGCGTTCGCCGCGACCTTCAGATAGCAGTGCAGTCCATACACCCGCCCCAGGGGCCGGCTCGTGTCCGGCTCGTTGATCTGGTCAGCAGAGCGATACTGTTCGATCCCGGGCCCGAAGTCCGCTCGCCCCTCCCTGATTGGCGAGTCGCCAAGCAGTTCCATCTCGAGCTTTGTTGCGGGCCCGGCCCAATGCGGCTGCGCTTCCAGCTTCTGGGCCTTCGGCTCACAGATCCCCTTTTCCGCAAACAGGCTGTGGATTTTGGGCGCCATGGCTCTCACTTCGTTCAAAGCCCTCGCCGCGTAGGCGTCCGACCCACCGAAGCCCGCGCTACCGCCGCCGGCCCGCCAGGTAAGCTTCAGCCAGACGTAACCGCAGCGCCAGGTGGCGGTAGAACCGGAGTCGTAGTACGTGTATCCGGCATCGTCCTTCGTCCTCATAAACTCGGCCATGGGACCGTGAGCACCGAGGTTCTTGATCCAGCGGTCAAACTCCGCCTTCTCGGCAGTGGCGCTGGTGCCTACCTCCACCTGCGTCAGAATGAACTTGGTCTCACCAGCCGCCAGATCCTCTCTGGGACTGTCAGTCCACCAGTCGATGTGGTCGGCGTGTTGGTAGCGCACGGGCGCTGTGGTCGGCATACCCAGAGTGGCGAGGGCCGCCCGCGCACGTTCGCACACATCCCTGGCCTCGTTCTCGGTTAGATCGGCGCGGACGGGGAGACAGCACACCAGGAGCATGATAGGCAGGAGGCACAAGAGCACACTGGGGAAGCGACAGGAGAAGCTGATTTGAGGCACGGGCGGCACACTCCTCGGCAGGCAATGGAGCAGCGACTCGGGCTGCGGCTGACTACGTGTTTCACCAAGTACAAGTGACGTTTCCAGGGGGATACGAGTTGGGCGAAGCGAAGCGTGGTCTGACGGTAACGTCACCTCGCGCGGCCACCGCGAAGCGCACAAACGGCTCCAGCGCGTACTGGTACCATTGCAGCGTCGTAGGCGTGGATTGGCGCAGACGGCACTCACAGGGGAACTCGGAAACGGCGACCGGAAGGGGGAGCGGAATGGCGCTTTGGGGAGTGAGGGCGAGGGGCATTGCAGGCCACTCCAACGCCCCGAAGGTTCCGAACCTTGCGAACCTAACGGCCATTTGGGCCATTGTCGGGAGGGTAACCCAGAAGCCAGAACCAAAGAAAATGGCTCTGCAGAAGTCTGCAGGGCCATTCAGAGTACTTTGGTAGCGCGGAGAGGATTCGAACCTCTGACCTCAAGGTTATGAGGCTTGCGCACCATCGAAAGGGCAGAATGCCGCTAATGGGGCGCTGTGGGGCAGCAAGCGCCTTTGGGCCTGAGAATAATCAGGCAAACCTTGCGAACCTAATTCTCCGCAAACTGGGGTCTCACCTTCTTCATCGAATGATAAGGCCAAAGGAGAATAGGCAGGCAAAAGCGAATATCACATCCAGCGACCATCTTCTGCCGTGGTAATCGCGTCCGTGGCACCGAGGGGGAATGAGCGTATGCCCTCGAAAGCAAAGCTGGGGATACCGCTGCCGTTAGGTTGTCCCTGCGTCTGGTTTCCCCTTCTTCTCATCACTGTCTTCGTCGTCGTTGGGATACACTCGCTTCTCTCCCCGTATTCCCGTAAGGCCGAGCGCTGCGCTCGTGATTACCTGGAGTATCTGCAACACCCGAATGAGCCGCGCCGGGATGTTGCTATCAGCGCCGTTGACAAAGCGGGGCGGAACCATTGGAAGGTACGTGGGACAGACTGCCCTGGCCTTCCCCAATACATGGAATGGCGGGACTACCTTGAGGCCAAGCGTGTACTGACCAAGGAGTTCACCATTGAGGTCTATCGTATCCCACAAGGGCAATCTTTCTACGTGCGAGACTCTTCTCGGCGAGGCCACCACCGCGAACGCGGACCTGCCTGGATGGTTTCTTTCCCTTCCCAACGGGGTCCAGTTTGTAAGGATCAGGTCTTCCAGTAACAGCAAGCCCCTTGAACTCGCTCACGGCACGGACAGCGGACACAGCAAGCGATTACTCGACATCCCCAAGTCGCAGCGGCTCTTGTGGCATCCAATCGGGATGAGACCTGATCACCCAATCTGCTTCATACTGCTTAAAGCGACGAAAGACGGCGATCCCAGGACGAGCGCGTACAGTCTCGCCCCAAATGGTGAAGCTGTAATCACCGGGAGCGAGTTCCACAGTTAAAGTCTCGAAGGGGGGTATGGATACGGTTCGAGAGACAGGGCCAACGAACGCGACCGTCACGGTCTCAGGTGAGGAGTTGGTCATAACGATCTTGGGTTGTTCCTGGGCAATAGGGGTCTCGACAAAAGGCGACTTCTCGGGCAGTGGCGCGACGGGCATAGGCGGAGGCGTTTGTGAGACCAGCGGAGGACCCTCTGGAAGTGGCGGGACCGCCCAACGAACTGGGGCGTCTGGCGACTTTTGGGCGAGAGGGGCAGATGGCTCCATGCCCTCCGGTTGCGATGCAGACTGTGGGGGTAAAGAGACAATAAGACTCTTGGTGATTTGGTCAACCTGATCTGGCTTCGGTGCCTGCGGTGGCTGCCTGAACCCCACAAGCGGCGCGATTGGTCGCCGCACACCAGCAAGATGGCAGTACGTGAACCCCAAAGCATTGGCGGAAACCACCAGTACCAACAAGCCGATCACAGCACGACGATCATTCACGCCATTTCCTAAAGGTGCCATACTGAAACCTCTCGCCTGGCCCTTGGTTGGCATAGTGCTTCCACGCAGTCTCCCTTTTTCAGGCACGAAACACCGGACCACGTTCAGTGCCAAGTCTCAGCGGCTCATCCGGGCATCCAACTCGGACGAGACGTGATTCAGGGCTGACTCAACACCCTACGGGCATTGTTCGTGTGAGCTGAAGCAGACGTCCAGGCCGCTTGCACTATCTCAATAATCAGCAGTTCATAGCTGTACCCGGCGTTGTTAAACGGATTGGGCATAGCGCGAGCCTTACTCTTTAGCCAAGGATAGCGGCCAACGGCGCGAGACACCTCCGTAGCATCCCATGAAATCGAGTATTGGACATGGTCAGAGGACCTGAATTCCCACGACCACGCCTCCTGTGCAAACACGTAATCATCAAGTGCAGCGCTTGCTTCAGACCAGAAGGTTGTGCCTCCGAATTGGGTTGCATTGGCTGATCGGTCGAATTTCTGCTTCGCCGGGATAACGTAATCGGCGTATTTGGCATAGCTAATGCCAACATCACACGCTGCGGAAATGTCGTTCAGCGCGTTAAGGGCCTCCTCGCGCTGGTAGGTATCCTGAACCATTCGGGTACTGGTAGCGGTGCGGCTGGGTTCACTGCTTGCCGAGGATGGACCGTTGGCACTACTCGAACGGGCAGACTGCGGAGGTGCGGTGGCCTGTTGCGCATCCCGCGCGGGGTTTCCTGATTTAGCTCTTCTTCGGGCGGGAGGTGGTGCCTGCCCTGGTGTTTGCTGTGGCGCAGAAGACGCTTCTTCGCGAGCGTTGGGCGTCGCGTGGGGACGATGTCCCCGACGTCCGACCATGAGCCCGAACGTCGCGCCGAAGACCAGAACCAATGCCAGCGCTGCCCCAAGTGCCCACATAGGAATGCCGAGAAAGCCTGATCCATGCCTGATCTCTGTGTTGGGGGTGAAGTGTTCTCTTAGGCAGGTTCCGCACAATCCCTCGTTCTCGTCGGAAACTACTATAGGTATCTTGCGACGACACTGGCGACAGTAGACTGGAGTGTCGGATTCCGGCGCAGGCTCTGCCGCAGGGAACTGCTGCACAGCAGGGACTTGCTCCGCTTCCGGGCCGGTCTCCTTTTGCAGTTTGGCAATTTCGACTTGCGCTCTTGTGTAAGTTGGATCAAGCCGCAGTGCACGTCGCTGCGCTTCCCCCGCCTCCTTCGGCGACCCCATCTTGCGAAGAATCGTTCCAAGGTTACACCATGCCAAAGCAGATTGGGGTCGCAGACGAGTAACCTGCGTGGCGGCCATCCGTGCTGGCAGCCAGTGGCGAAGGTCAAAATGAACTTTCGCAAGCAGTTCCCACGCTGCCGCATCCTCGGGATGGTCATTCGTCCAAGCGACCATCTGCCGAATTGCTTCCGCTGGTTTCCCCGCGTCTACAAGAGCATTGGCTTCCTGAAGCACATTCTGGGTGTTTGACACGATCCATCACTCCCCCTGTCCTGCGGATTCGATAGTAGGCGGATATATCCGTCTCGCCTTTGTCGGGAACTGAGGTTCTGCTTCGCGGCCTTCAATATCCAGGATAGCCCGCCTTGTCCATCAGCGTTCCGAAGGCTTCCACGCAAGACTGCGCCAACTTTGGAAAAGTGGTTCGGGCCTCGTCAACGTTGCCGCCGCTGAAACGGATTTGACCTGTCGTCTGCGTAGCGCCGGCCTGCAGGTTGTATGCCCAGCAGTTAGTCATCTCCCGCGTTGCCATCCATACATAGAACGTAGGCATTCCTACCATAAGGGAGTTTTTAGTGGTTGCTGGGGCACAGAACAGCTTCCATGCCTGCAGTTCGATGCCATACCAAGCCTGGGTCTGAGTAGCGATAGCAGTATAACCTTCCGCTGTGCCTGCTTTGCCTTCACCGATGATGGTCTGCATAATGGGAATTCCAGCCTCGAATTGTGGCTTCACATATTCACTGACGAAGCTGTCTAGCGGTGCCCTAATGCTGGCCGCTTCGCGCTCAGCCTTGGCCTCAAAACCTGGGGTGGGGACGTAGACCTGAGCAAACAAGCAGTGCTGTACGGCACAGAGCACATATGCCAGCAGTAGAGTCCTTTTCATAATCAATTCCTCCCGCTTCCGAGTGTTGCGCCTCATACACGGCAGACTCCCCCATCCAATAGAGACCGAGGCCGACCTATGCCGGGAACATCTGGAAGGCAACGGGGGCGCTCTTCCCCCGATGATGGTTGTTTTTCGCCGTGTATCTCGGCATTCCCTCTTTTGCTCGCATTGGTTGCTGACAGAGAACCCAGAAACCTCTGAGTCGTCCCCGATGGTTCTTACACTTCTTTGCCTCTCCAAATGACACTCAACCCCCCGGTCCCCTTTCGTCATGTCTCCCGAGACGGCGAATACGCCCACCGGGGCAGTTGACGGCAGGCCGCCCCCAACTAACGATAAAAGTGCTAAAGCACTGTTGACAAACACTGCCCGTATCTGCTATGATGGGAGACACTGAAATGAGAGGTTGGAGACCACTATGAAGCGCGCTGCCGGGTATCTAAGGGTCAGTACCGCGACGCAGGCTGAGCATGGCCTGGGCCTGGACATTCAGCGAGAGGCCATTACCGAATACTGCCAACAACAGGGCTTTGTACTGGTGGACTGCTACGAGGACGCGGGCGTTAGCGGCGCTAATGGTATTGAGGACCGGGAGGCATGGCCGCAACTGGTGGACGCCTTGGAGCAGAAGGCATTCTCCGTCGTCATTGTGCTGCGCCTGGACCGTCTGGCGCGTGATCTTATGCTGCAGGAGACGATGCTGGGGAACGTGCAGGAGCTAGGCGGGGAACTGATCTCGATAGACGAGCCTGACCTCTGCGACGGAGACCCTACCAGAACGATGTTCCGCCAGATCAAGGGGGCCATTTCTCAATACGAGAAGGTCATGATCGTTACGCGCCTGAAGGCAGGGCGGCGCAAGAAGGTCCGGCAGGGCGGCTATTCTGGGGGATGGTTGCCGTATGGCTACAGTGCTGAAGGCCAGGGGCCTGACGCGAAGCCGGTAGTGGACGGGGCTGCTGCCGCGATTGTGAGGCGGATATTTGCAGATTACGCGAAGGGCAATAAGAGCATGAAGCAGATCGCCCTGGAGCTAACTGCCGCCGAGGTACCGACTGCCCGAGGCGGACAGTGGGCGCAAGCGACCGTGCAGGCAATCTTGTCTAACCCCTTCTATACGGGACAGGTGGACGAAGAGGGCCGGGTTCCCAGAAAAGGATATGAGGCGGTTGTCACTAAGCGCCTCTTCAATAGATGTCAGCGGAGGATGGAAGAGGCGCGGCGGGGGCCATCCAAGTGATTTTCATTCGGGAATCGAGCGCCGTTGGCGCGTCTCCGTCCGCGCAGGTTAGGATTTCACCAGTTATTCAGGGCTTTCGGCGCACGAGTGTTATCCTGAGAATGACGCACAATACTGTCGGACGCAGTCTGACCCCATAGCTTTTCAGGCCCGGCATTACTATCAGTTGTAGTAGTATGGTCTCAGCTTACAGGTTACCGCCCCAATACGCGGGGGGCTTAGCTGGTAGGCCAAACTCCCTTTCCTGCTCATCCTGACGCACTAGGAAGCACATCTATTGATCTTCCAGGACTGAGGCGAGCGTCACCTTTACAAAGTGCACAAGTTGCCTCAGTTGGCTTTCTGTAGTGTGGATGGACGCGAAGAGCGTCGAATTCCTCCAGCACTGTCTTCAGACACAGTACGCAGGTGTCTGCACATGGTAAACTGGTTAATATTCTTGTGTGCAGACTGTAACGCCTCTACGGCTGAGGCAATTCTCGCCAAGGGATAGCTTTCTGCCAGTTTTATCGCGACCGGCGTCTTGATCCCGAAGGCAAATAGCAGACGGAACGCTTCTTCCTCCTCAGGGGTCAGCCCCTCGACGGTAGTTTTCGTTCGCTCGCGGCCCGTTGCCGTCTGCCGTATGTACTCGACAGTAAAAGCAGAAGGACCCCACTGATCGGGGGACCCTTCGGTACTGGCTATCTTCGTCTCGTGGCCGTTCGTCGTCTGTCGTGAGGAAGCAGAAAGAGAAGAATCAGAAGAACAATTTTGCAGGCGAGACTGCTCTCTATCTTCTTTCTTTATCTCTTTCTCATCTAACGTCTCTCTCGGCTGCCAACCGGGTGGACTGAGGCGACTTCTGGGCAGCATGCCTTGATGCGCTCCGACTGCCGCACGGCACTGAGATTCAGGGGGTCTTGCGGCGTCACTGCCTAACCCAGCGGGAGAGCCACAGGCAACCATAGAGATATTGCCGGGTTGCTCAGTCTGATACTCCTGTTGCTCGCTCTTTGCCTCAGGTTGCCCATTAGAGGCCTGCGGTTGCTCAGACTGGCGTTGGTATCTTGTGCCATCATTCCACTTACGGAAACCGACGACGCGGTAGTAGATGCTGCCACGAATTTCGACTCGTTCAATGAACCCTGTGCTGGTAAGGGATTTGAAGGCCTTGCAGATAGTGGTCTTGCTCCAGCCCGTTATTTCTCCTATCTGCTTCTGTGTCATAGGTCCCTGCCCCGCGTTACGGAGACAGCCTAGATAGCGCTCGCTTGTGGGGCGTTCGTCTCTCCAGGCGAGCAGTAGGCAGTTATCTAGGAGAACCCGGTCACGAAGGGAGAGCGCTTTCACTGCCGGGTCAAACAGCATTGGTACTGGCATTCTGAAGTAGGGTGTGCGTTTTGGCTCGTTCGTACTATGGTCCATATTCGTTCATCTCTTTTTGCGAGTCATCCAAAGTGATCCCCTCCGATGAGGGGTGGTCTAGCAGTGCGACGGAGACTGAAGTGTTCAGAGGTACCTTGGTGGGGCGCGGCTGAGGGAATGAAGGGGAGTTCTCTTGAGGCATCTGCGGGACGCGATTCTCCTGAGCGGAGACTCTTGATAGCTCCAAGTGCGCGGCATAGGTGGGGAAGCGGGAGACGATGGTGGTCGAGGAGAGGCTTCGCCGTGCGGCGAAAGCGCGGCAGGAAAGTACGCGGCAACAGAGACCCACTTGCGCTCGCCTGCGGCCTGCAGTAGTATGTGTTGTGCACAACAACTGTTCTTCAGTTGTAGGCCCCCGGTCTGTTGCCGCAGGTCGGGGGTCGTTCTTTCTGGGGGCGGATCAGTCAATATTCGGCCTCCCGAAATCGCCGTCAGCTAGATGCCTGGTCCAGAGAATGGCATAGTGGACTATCACTGCCAGTCACCATCCGGGAAGCTTGGCATATGGCCGAATAGCCCTTTCTCACGTTCATGCCATTCGCCGCGTTCAGTGAGACCGGCATCCACTATTCGTTCGACATCGTACAGCATCAGCGCCATCCCGGTGTTCAGGTGTCGCTGAAAGGCAACCTCGGGAGGTTCCAGGCCATCGTGCAGATCGTTCACAATGCGCCGGATGTCTGACGGCCATAGCTCCTTGTGCTCGTAGTCGTCGCTGCCCCAACTTTCCTCCCAGTAGTTCCCCTCAATGTGCCGTTTCCATCCCTCGCCATCGTGTTCATCGCAGCATGGCTCCCACCGCCGACCGGCAACTTCAATGTTGCAGTCTTCGTCAATGATCGTCACGCCTCTATACTCGTACGGCAACTCAATTCTCTTCCTGAACATCGCCAACACCTCCCTATTGTGTCGCCAGTGCGGTTGGTGCCAATCATGACGCACCGCAAGGCTTCAGACCTACGTATAGTCTCCATATCGAGCGGCGCGAAGTCAATGGCCCTGGCACACTCTAGCTGCACTTCCATTCTGGAATCATCTTCATACGCCGCTGCCTGCTCAGCGGTAGGTCCATCGTGTGAAGAGGGCTGAGTTCCCTTTGGCGACTTATGGCATCCTCGTCGGCGACCTCGCAGTATCGGCGCGTCATTTCGAGGGAGCTATGACCGAGAATGCGCTGGAGGTAGAAGGCGTCGCCGCCACTACGGATGAAGTTCACGGCATGTGTGTGTCGTAGGGTGTGCGGTGATACTCGGACGCCGCTTATTCCCGCCTTATCGCCGTACGCTCGCATCCTCACCTGAAACGCTTTCGGCGTCAGCTTCCCGCCGATGTCATTGGGGAACAGCCAGGGCGAGCCTCCCATGCCAATCCCCTCCAGTGCCTTCGCTCGATTCTGACGATATGCTTCAAGCTCATTCAGCATCCGACTGGATATGCCAACAACGCGCTCTTTGTTGCCCTTCCCCAGTGCCTTGACCGTCGCCTGTCCGAGGTCGAGGTCGGGTAGCTGCAGACTGAGTGTCTCAGACAGTCGCAGACCTGTATCGAGAAGCAGCATCATGAAGCAGAAGTCGCGGAGACCAACAAAGAGGTGAATTGGCGGCTGATCGAGGAGAGCCTTGATCTGCGTCGAGGTGAGGGTGGCAATGATCTTGCGGCCCTCGCGAGCTTTCGCCACATGCTCCCACGGGTTCGCGGTTGCGTAGTCGTGCTCCAAGAGCCACCGCCAGAAGAGGTGCAGGCCGTCGCGGTAGTCATTCTGGCGCTTCGCGCCAAGTGGCCCACGACCACTTGCGCCGTGTAGGCTGATGTCGGCTATGAAACCTCGGGCGAGCACTTCGTCAACGCGTGAAGGCAAACACTTGCTGCCATCGTCACCCAGAAAGCGGACAAACGGCGACAGGATACTTCTATACCAGTTGATCGTATACGGGCTGTACTGACGTATTGAAAGGTCCTGCAGGAAATCGTCAGAGGCTTCAGTCCATCCCGGCCATCCCGCAGAATTGGCGGTGACGAGTCTTAGGCGAGTGCTGGGGCTGTTGTGCATGGTCGTCCGCACCCCTTTTCGAGGGGGAAGCTTCGCAGGTGGATGACGTATTCAACAGGCACGGAGCGCTGAAAGTAGCGCTGGCAGACCTGGAGGCGAGAAGCGTCAGGCAAATTACCAGCACCACAAGCAGACCCCAGAGGGGGCGTCTCCAAGCCCAAATTGAATGTTCGATCATAACACTTGTCCACGAGACTTCAGTTTTCTGTGACAGTACCATTAGGTTTACTATAGTGAAGCGGACGACAAGACATACACATATCGCACTATTAGGTAGCAAGGCTGCAAACCAGCGTATTGCTCGTGCCACGGGAAGTCAATAGCGTAGGGATGATTCCGGCCCGACCACAAAGTTTTGTCAACGGAGCCGCCCGCCGTCCGTCAAGTTGACGCTTCCTGCCGCCAGAGGACTGAGTTCCCTTTGCTTTGTCAGGAAGTCCACGTCTGCGAGTTCGCAGTACCGACGTGACATATCGAGGCTCGTGTGTCCGAGAATCTTCTGCAGGTGGAAAGGGGACCCGCCGTTGCGAACGAAGTACAGGGCGAAGGTATGCCTGAAGGTATGGGGACTGACACGGACGCGCCTGATCTGCGCCTGTTGTGCGTACAGTTTCAGCCGCATCTGCAGAGCCTTGGCGGTACACTTGCCTGCCACATTGCTGGGAAAGAGCCACTGGCAGTTGCCGTAGCCGTTCTGCCCGAGTACCTGTCGCCGAGATTGAAGGTATTTACGCAGATGTCTTTCCAGGACAGGTGAGAAGCCCGCGACGCGCTCCCGGTTGCCTTTGCCCATGACCCGCAGGGTTCCGCGAGTCAGGTCAAGGTCATCCAGAGTCAGCGAAAGTGCCTCGCTGAGACGGACTCCCGTGTCCAAGAGCAGCAGCATGAACAAATGGTCCCTCTGCCCGAGGAGTGTTCGGCGATCCGGCTTAGACAATAGGGCCTGCAGTTCTTCTTCAGTGAAGGTGGGAACAAGCTTCCGGGGCTCCCGTATCTTGCCAATTCCTGCGGTGGGGTTCGCGGTAAGGTCGCCAGTGCGCACCAGCCACTGGCAGAAGCGGTCAATGGCTTCGCGGTAGTGGTTCAGCCTGCGCGCCCCAACGCCGTCACGAGACGCGAGGAACTGACGAATGGTAGCTTCCTTCAGGTCATCTGCTGAATGGCAGTCTCGCTCATTCAGCCATTGCAGAAAGGGTCCCAAAGCGTAGCGGTACCATTCGACGGTCTTGGGGCTGAGGCCCCGCAGTTGGGCATCGGCGAGAAAGTCATCAAGGGCGGGGGAGAGACTGGCGGAGGGGGTGATTTCGCATCGCAACAGGTGGGACATAATCGGTGCCTCCCGAATCACCAAAACCCGACGAACCTTGCGAAGCTAATCGCAGTTTTCAGGGGCTGGTGACTGTTCAGCACTTGCCGCCCACAAACGAAAAATGGCCCCAGAGAGCATCCTGGGGCCATTTCGGGTAAACTTGGTAGCGCGGAGAGGATTCGAACCTCTGACCTCAAGGTTATGAGCCTTGCGAGCTACCGGGCTGCTCCACCGCGCGTTACCTGATTATATTACCAAAATCTGTCACATAATGCAACCCCTGTCGCTCACTTTCTCGCCATTGGGTCATAGTGGAACCAACCTGGCAGGGCATCTGTCATCCATAGAGAAATGTGTACAATGCCCCGCCCGCTGCTCATCCTGTTGTGCCTTGTCTTCCCGCTCTGCGCTCTGGCGCAGCCGCGCGGCGTGAGCCGGATTGTCACCTATACATCCCCTCTGGACAACTCCCCCCAGTCATATGGCGTATATCTGCCCGCCGCGCCCGCCCCTTCTGCAGCCGGATATCCCGCCGTGTTCCATGCGCATGGCTATGGCTGGTCAGTCAGCTCCGGCTTCTCGCAGTTTCAGAAGGATACCGCCGAGCGGTACGGCTGGGTACTGATCAATCTCAACGCCCGCGGGCCGCAGTTCTATGAGGGCGTGGGGGATGTCGAGACGCGCAACGTGCTTCGCGATGCCCACCGGCGCTTCGGGCTCGATCTTGCGCGGATCTTCATCACCGGAGGCTCGATGGGTGGCACCGGTGCCTTCCGGCATGTCATCCGATACCCGGACATGTTTGCGGCTGCGGTTGGGGTGGATGGCTGGTCAGACTACGTGGAATGGCATTATCACTGGTACGCCCGGACCGACCAGCAGAATGACATCGAGGAGGTCCGCCGGCCGCTGCTGGAGGCCTGCTCGCCACTGTACTGGGCTGGACGGGCCCGCTGGGCGCGCGTACAGGCTTCGGTCAGCGGGCGCGATACCGTAGTCGGGCCACGCAATGGTCTCGATTTGTATGGCGCCTTGCTGGAGCGCTCGAGCAATCTACCCGGCGCCTATGACAACCGCTTGTTCGTTGATGACAATGCCGGGCATGGCGGCAGCACCCGGCTGGACCAGATCTACAACTACTTCGCCAACTACACCGGAGTCGAGCACCCGCAGAGCTTTCTGTGCGAGACACCCATCCTGACCCACGGCAACATGTACTGGGGAAGCATGCTGCGGCAGAAGGTCCAGGGGGCGTTTTCGTCGCTGGAATCGGACGTCCAGCCGGCCAAGGATGACGCCAACGGCAAAGTCGTGACCGTGCTGACAAAGAACCTGTCAGAGTTCGCCCTGCACCTGCAAGCCTCCCCGGCCGCTGAGGCCAAGCAGGTTAGTGTGTACGTGGACGGTTTCCCTGCGTATGAGGGGCCGCCGACCGCTATCACACTGCGCGCTGACTGGTCGCCCGAGGGTGCCATGTGGGGCTGGCGTGTGGCTGAGGCGAATGGTCTGCGGAAATCCCCAGAGTTGGAAGGACCAATCGGGGAAGCGTTCAAGGTGCCCTTTACGGTGGTGTATGGGACCGCCGGGGCACGCGCCGAGGCTGAGCAGAATCGGCGGGAGGCCCTGGACTTCGTCCACGGCTGGAATGCCTTCATGGTGCACGCTGAGGCTCTCGTGGCGGTGCCGGAGGAGAGGGTGAGCGACGTGGACGTGAAGACACGCTCGCTTGTGATCTTCGGTACCGAGGCCAGCAGCAAGCTACTACGGGAAGCACAGGCACGCAGCGCGCTGCCGGTGCGGGTACAGTCTGGACGCGTGCTGGTGTCAGACCCACAGTGGGGCGATCGGGAGTACCTTGGCGATCAGTTTGGCGCGTTCTTGTGCTATCCCAACCCCCTGAGTGACTTCAGTACTTACCTGGTGGTGTTGCACGGGCAATGGGCGACGAAGGCCGATGGGACGGGCCGGCAGGGACTCGAGTATGACTTGGAGAAGCTCCCGTGGGCCTACCCCGACTATGTTGTGTTCAACATGGATCAGGCTCAGCTTCCACACGTGCTGAATGTGAACAACAAGCCGCCGGTCACGTGCTATGAGGCGGGGTATTTCGTCGAGAGCGGGTACTTCAGCCAGGACTGGCGGCCGTATCGGGCCGCGACGCTTGACCGCATGCGAGCCATGAAGCTGCCTGTGAAGCGGCTGCATGTCGCGACGGTGACGTATGACCCCGGTAGTCATCGGGCGGCGGTGCAGGTCGTGGACGAGGCTAACCAACCTTTCGCTCGTGCCCGGGTGACGGCTCGCGCGGTGGACGGCCAGGCGAGGGTGACTTCTGCTCTCACCGACCAGCAGGGCTTCGCAACCTTCGCCGGCGGGGCGGAGGAAGCCAGCGTTGTCAACGTGGACGCCACTGGCGCGGTCTATGACTGGACCGCAGACTGGTGCACGTCGACCTCGGGAGCGGGCGTGGGGGTACGGGCCTTGGCCAAGGCGCCGGGTGAGGTGGCGCCGGGGCAGGTCACTGTCGAGGTGGCCGCGCCATTCGTTGCGCCCGCTACGGTCTCAGTTCAGTTCCCAGCGGGCACGGTCACTCCGGCGCAGCAGGATGTGCGGCTACTCCCAAACGTGGCGACTAAGGTAGCCTTTACCTGGGAAGCAGCCGGGCTTCCAGCCGGGGCCTATCCGGGGCTGGTGACCGTGCGGCTGCCAGACCAGGCTCTGGCACTAACGCGGCCGATTTGGCTGGAGTTGGGGAAGTGGCAGGAAAGCCCGCTGCGCCTTGTCGAACTCAAAGCCGCCGACCTGGTAGCGGGCGGGCGCTATGAAGTCACGGCGCGCCTGCTGAATACCTCGAGCAGCCCCTGCACGGTGCCTGTGTCTTGCGCCCTACTGGAGGGGCGGCGGTATCTTCCGGCGCAGTCATTGACGGTACCGGCCGGGCAGGAGGCGACGGTGTCCTTCCGCCAGCCTTCCGGTGATCCCCCGTTGGCCCATGGGCCGCAGACGGTGCGGGTAAGCGTTCCGGGGCACTGCGGGGTTACTTCGAGTTGCGAGTTCATGGTGAAAGCAGTTAACAGTTCGCAGTGATATCAATGACGAACTATTGGAGCCCGATATGAAGAGACTTGCTCTATTGCTTGTTGTTCTGGCGACGACAACAGCTTTCGCCGTAGAACTGGTGCAGGTGACACCGCCCGCAGGCACTACGCTCACGCTCTATCCGGGGCAGACGCGGGCGCTTGTCCGGGAGACACGCCCCGTTACGCTTGCAGCCGGCGAAACCACCCTTAGCTTTTCGTGGACTAGTCCGGCCATCGATCCCGCCTCAGTCACACTGGCGCTGGCGGAGGCCGGCGTGGGTGACGCGGTGCGAGCGGGGGACGGCAAGCTCCTGCAGTGGAAGGTGACAAGCCCGCAGGCGCGCCAGGCTGAAGCCACTGTTTCCTACTCGCTCGAGGGCTGCAAATGGGTGCCGCTCTACCAGGCGTCGCTCAGCGCCGATGGGCGGGCCAGTCTGCGGGGGTTCGTGCAGTTGACGAACGATTCCGGCGCCGCACTGAAGAACGTCCGTGTGCAGGTCGCCATCAGTGGCCCCGGCATGATTGATGCGACTGAGCCCAGCGCCGCGGCGAAGCTATATGCGGTTGAAGAGCCTATTTCGCTCTCCCCCGGCGAGACAATCACGAGACCGTTCCTGCAGATGGAAGCTCTGCCCGCTACGCAGCGGTATGTGTACCAGGCGGACGCCTATGCAGGCAAGGTCGAGCGGTTGCTGACCCTGAACCTTCCAGACCAACTGCGCAATCTGCCGGAGGGTGCCCTGACGGTCTATGGTCCCGACGACAGCGGCATCCCCCTCTTCCGCACTCAGCTCACGTACCAGCCCGGCCAGGAGCTTGAGATGGACCTGGGGCCCGAGCCAGATGTGATCGTCGAACGCAAGCTGATGACGACCCAGCGCACAAACATCGAGACCGACCGCTTCGGGCGCGTGAGCGGGTCCGACACCACCGAGGAGTATCTCATCACAGCGCGTAACCGCACCGGCTGTGATCTCAACCTCGAGGTCATCGAGATGCTGCTGTCCACATGGGGACTACGGTCTCTGCCGGCTGTGGCGCGGGTGGAGCTCAACCAGGCGCTGTTCAACCTGCCTGTGACGGCGAACGGCGCGGCGGAGCTGAAGATGACACTGATTAAGCACTCGGGCACGCGGGTGAAGAAGTAAGCCCTCGTTAGGAGTCTGAACCATGCATGTAGTTCCGGACTATGATCGCGCGCGCGCCCAGGCCGGGTTCGGCTGGTCCGCCGGCGGCTCGCAGGGCGCCCTCAGGGCCCTTACAGGCACGCCAATTCGCGACTTCAACCTTGACCCTGACGTCTGCATAGACTGTTTCCGGCGCGGGCGACCGCTGCTGCATGAGATGTTCGGCCCTGACGTAGGCCTTCCGGGCGTGAGCACCCCCGCAGTCAGCTATGGCCATCCCAACTGTCTCGGCTCGGAGCTGCTCTTCCCCGAAAACGGCGAGGTCGCGCACACCCACATCTACGGTTCGCTTGAGCAGGCGATCAAGGCCCTGCAGGAGCCTGTTGACTGGG
The DNA here is from genome assembly GCA_039683575.1 of Armatimonadia bacterium. Lineage (GTDB taxonomy): Bacteria > Armatimonadota > Zipacnadia > Zipacnadales > UBA11051 > JAJFUB01. The sequence goes on from JBDKRC010000149.1 coordinate 22,035, forward strand.
GCAACGCCGGCATGGCGCCCTTCTTCCTCGACTTCAGGGAGAAGCTGCAGCAGGCCTTCCCCGAGGAGAAGGTGCGGCTGAGCTTCGGCGCGGAGGGGCCCCTGACGACGGCTTACGAAGTCCGGGGCGACGGCTTCTTCATGGACGTCCACGACCGTCCGGAGTTGACCCAGGAGTTCCTGCGCGTGCTGGTGGACAACACACTGGATTTCCTGCGCTGGGACGCCCTGGTGAATGAGCGCCCGGCCATGAATCCCACTGGCTCCGGGATCTGCGATGACATCGCCAGTTTCATCAGTCCGGCCCTCTTCCCCACCATTGTCATCCCCGCCTGGGAGCAGTACTACTCCGGGCAGACCACCGGCAAGCGTAGCGCACATGTCGAAGACCTGAACCCGGCGCAGCTACCCTTCCTCGAGACTATCGGCCTGAGCAGCTTCGACCCCTCGATCTCACCCAAGCTCACGCCACGCTTAGTCGCCGATCACTGCCGCGTGCCCTTCGTCTGGCGTCTCGGCGGCTTCCACTACCGCGAGATGGACGAGCAAGAGGTCGAGGACTTCGTCTTCCAGTCCGCCGCCGATGGAGCCAGCGGGGTCACGACTGTCATTGAGGAAGTCATGTGCACGGAGGCCAACGCAGCCAAGGTTCAAGCCTTCATCCGCGCCGGCAAAGAGGCTAAGGCGCTGCTTGAGCAAGGCTGCAGCCGCGAGGAACTCGGCGAGCGCGTCTCGCCGGCCGGACGAGAGAAGCTGTGGGACAAGTGGTGCGGGTATAACGGCCCGCAAAGCAGTCGAGGCGGGGCGCGCGTGAGCGCCTGAAGGAGTGTTCCAATGCGTCTGGGTTGCCATCCCTACGTCTTCAGCGAGTACGGCTACGATCATGTCACCCAGCTTGACGAGATCTGGGACATGGTCGCGGCGTGCAGCTATCCCGCCATCGAGCTGCATGCCCCGATGCTCGACCGTCCGGACTGGTATGACGCCATCATGCGCGCCGCCGAGCGCACCGGCATGGAGATCATTGGGGGCTCCAATGGCGGCAACATGAGCGATGTGGGGGAGTGGGACGCGCTGCGGGAGCGGATGGACCTCTATGCCAGCAAGCTGGGCAGACTGCCGGGGCGCAAGTGCGGCTTTACCGGCACTGGCACGCGGGTGGCCGAGCGTACGGAAGCGGAGAACCAGCAGGTGGTGCGGGCGTGGACCGAACTGGGGCAGCTTTGCCAATCACACGGGGTACAGCTCAACTACCACACCCACGGCGAGCCGCCGGCGGACGTCCAGTTCGTGGTGGACAACGTGGACCCGGCGGTCCTGGCCCTGGGGCCGGACCTCGATTGGCTGCGTTTCGGCGGGAGCGATCCCGAGACGTTCTTGCGCCAGAACGCCCCGCGGCTGGTGATGCTTCACATCCGCGACTACCACCTCGGCGGGAGCCGGACGTTTGCTCTGGGTGAGGGCGATGCCAACTACCCGCATCTGCGCCAGGTTCTGCAGGAGATCAACTTCGACGGTGACTTCGTAGTGGAACTGGCTACACCGCCGGGACTGCCACGAGATCGGGACCTGCGGGAGATCTTGCAGACTTCGCGCGATCATATTCGAGAGACGATGGGGCTCCAGGCTTAGCGGACGAGGCAAAAGCCCCGGCCCTGTGCCTTGACTACCTCTCGTTGCCCCAGTCCGTCCGCCGGAACGAACCAGACGGACGACCGGCGACTGCCGTCTCCCAGGTAGAGATTCCGCGTCACGAACACCCCTGACCCATCCGGGTGCCACACCGGGTCCCCGAACCCCTCCGCTTCCCCTGCCGCGAATAGCGACTGCGGCTCCCCCTTCAGCCCCACCAGCCACACGCCTCGCGCATTCGTGTAAGCAATCCGCTTGAGGTCCGGCGCGGTAGCCACGCCAGTGATGTCACGGTCGGCCCAGTCGGGAATCTCGCTGAACTTGCCAATCTGCCACACCAAGCGGCCTTGCGGGGTAGTCTTGCCCGCGACGATGATACTGCCATAGCGAGCTTCACGCTCAGCGGGAGCCTGTTGCCAATCCGGGGTCAGTTCCCATGTGGGCGTAGCCTTGAGCGATCCATCTGCCGCAACGTCATCCCATACGAGCGTTTCCTCGTTCACCGGGTGCATGATGTACGGCGGGGTCAGCAACAGCTTGTAGACGCTGACAAAGCCGCCGGCGCCGCTCAGCCTGATCCGCAGCAGCAAGGCCTTGCCTGACGCCGTTAGCTGCACCCGCTGCAGGGTCCAGTCCGTACCCTCGCCAAAGGGATCGAGCCCCTTGAGCAACCGCCGGTTCTCGCCTGTGCGTACATTCGCGAGGTTGAGGCTGAACTCGATCAGGTTGCCGGTATCATCGCGGGCCTCGGTAGTCCAGGCGAGCAGCCCATCGCGCAGGGGCTTGAGCAGTTCGACATTCCGCGCCCCGGCAAGCTCTGGCGGAGCGGCAATCCCGGCCCCTTGAACCTGCACCTGCCCGTCCTCTATCCACAGGCAGTCGTGCGGCAAGATGACAGCCCCGGCCAAGGTCGCCGCCAGCACTGCCAGCACAACCATCGTCACACGCATCCGTGTCACTCCCACGGCTTCAGGATGATCTTCGCCGTCTCTTTGCTGGCCGACAACTCCAGCGCCTCCTGGATCTTGCTCATTGGCAGCACGTGGCTGATGAGCTGTTCGATGATCGGGGAACGCTGGATGATCTGCATGATCTTCGGGAAGTCCGCGAGATTGTAATGCCACGAGCCACGGACGGTGAGGCCTTTGCGGATCAGGTCATTGCTCGTCCAGAGGCTCACCGGGTCGTTGCACTCGCCAATGAACGTCACCTGGCCCTTCCGGCGCGCGGCGTCAATGCAGAGCCGTTCGGCGGGCACAGTCCCCGAGCAGTCGAGGGCGCAGTCCACGCCGACTCCGCCGGTCAACTCCATGATCTTCGGCAGCGTCGCCTCGTCGCGCGGGTCGAGGATGTGCTCCACGCCCATCTGCCGCGCGCGCTCCACCCGCCACGGCACAGACTCGACCGCGATCACCCGCGCGCCACGGTACAGTGCGTTCACAACGGCCCCCAGCCCCACAGGTCCAAGGCCAGTAATCAGGATGGTGTCGAAGCACCCGACCTGCATGGTCTGCATCGCGCCAAACGAAGGGCCGAGGCCACAGCAGGCGAGCGAGGCCAACTCATACGACACGCCGTCAGGAATCTTGGGCAGCATCCAGTCGGGCTTGAGCAGATACTGCACCATGGTCCCCTGCCCCTCGGAGGTGCCATGAAACTCCTCAAACGGGACGCAGGACTGGCAATGGATGTAGTTGCCCTCAACGCACAGCGGGCACTTGCCACAGGAGTTCAGCGGCATCACCACCACGCGATCCCCCACCTCTACACAGCCAGACTGAGCGGTGGCAACCACTTCACCCGCCGCCTCGTGCCCTACATGAGCACAGGCCCAGCCCTCGCTGAAGGCCTTGTACTCGGTGCACATCGGCGCTGCATGCACCTTGACCACGACCCACTCGCCCTTCGGCTGCGGGTCCGGGACCTCGACTATCTCTGCCTGCCGAACGCCAGTGATAGCAACCTTTTTCATGCTGCGACCTTTCGTCATAAGCTTTCTAACGCTGCGCTTCCAGCCCCACCTGATCCAGGTTCATCGAGCCCTCCAACCCCTCGATCCGCAGTCGGTACTCTCCCGACTTGAGATGCACTGTGCCGACTGCGAAATAGCGCCAATCGTCTGTAGTGCGCGCCCAGCCCCCCGTGCCGGCCATCCTCACCGCAAAGCCCTTCATCCCCACGATCTCGATAAGCCGCTTCACCTCGGACTGCTCGCTGCAGCCGCGGACGAGGATGCGATAATCGCCCTCATGTGGCACGGTCAGGGCCCACTCCGCCCACTGCCCGGCGGTGTCCCAGACGCAGTGTGCTACACTCTTCGACGCCCCGACCTTCTCCATTGGCTTGCCCTTTATCTCCCCCTCCGCCGCCGGCTTCTCCGCCTCGACGATCACAGAGTCAGCACCAGGCTTGTAGTCTTTCGGCAGCGTCTCTGCGCTTGTTAGCGCCACGCTCTCGCGCGCCAACTCAACCCGCGGTTCGCCCTGCAGGCCCGTCAGCAGCAGCAGATGTCGTCCAGGAGCGAGCCACGTCTTCGCTTCCCGTGTCTTCCCCTCCGTTAGCGACAGGGGCTTGTTGTCGAGCACCACCCGCGCCTTGCCCGTGGCGTCTGCCACAGACACCTTGTAGCGGTCCCCCTCCTTGATCTCCACATTCGCCCACCAGTACTGCTGCAGGGCCTCCCCGACCGGCAGTGCGTAGGCCTCGAACTCATAGTCGCCGCACTTCACCTTGCGACTCTGCCCGACCGGCATCTTCTGCTCCAGCACCACCTGCTTCTCGCCAGCCGGTGCCTGCAGCTTGTATGACTTCTTCGGAGCAATTCGGACCGTCCCCGCCTGCGGCAGGTCACTATTGACGATCAGACCTGCCACATTGGCCGTCAGCGAGACATTCCCGCGCTGGCTGCTGCCGATGATCTCCTTGCCGTCGCGCTTGAGGTACGTCCCGCCAATCATCAGCGCCCGCGCGAGGCTCCCGTCGCGGTTGAGGGTCACGGTAGCCATCTCGCCGTCCGTCTCGATCCCACCTCCGCTGATGGTCCCGGTCTCGTTGCGCTTGCGGAACAGCGCCAGATGGCGCTGGCTAGCCGTCTTACACTCCACTCCGAGCGCCCTGGTGGCCGGGATCGCCCCTATGGTCGCATCCTCAGCCCCCTCGACCCGCTGAATCTGCATGCCGACGAGGTAGTCCTCCTCCGCCCGCTTCTCGCGGGGCGTCGCCCACAACGTCCACTCATGCGAGTACTGCTCCGGCGGCACCGGGCGGGTGCTGTAGCCATCCACGGGCTCGACCGGGTATCCCTTCACCACGTTCAGCTTCAGGTCCGTGGGCGCCACAAACCGCCCCGACAGACGCGCCTCTCCGGAGGTGAGCGCGAAGCTCTGCTTGGCAGCATCCGTCTCAACTGGGGCCACGGTGTGCAGCAGCCAGTCATACTGCGCCGGCTGCTTCGCCGCTCCGAGGACATCGTGGATGATCACGAACCCCGGCTTGATGAAGAGCGCCCGCCGGTCCCACTGCTTCAGCATCCCCCCATACATGTCGGGGTCAGAGCCATCACCGACCGTGTAGCCGTAGCCAGGGCTGTCGAAGTAGGCTTTGATCTGCCCGTCGCGTCCGGGCTTGCGCGAGTCCTGGTCCTTGCCGTTGACGAGGATCGCGTTGTGCGCCCGCGTCAGGACGGAGTAGTTCGTGAAGTGCGGGCTTCCAAACCAGTCGTAATAGCCGGAGTCGATAGCCAGTTTCTCGCCATACGCATGAATGACGAAGGCATTCTGGTCCTCGTGCTGGTGGCCCGCCCAGAAGGGCCCGCTGCGCAGGGCAAAGGTCACGCCCTCCCCACCGTCCACAAGGCTCGTGTTGTGCATCGCCCAGCCGATGAAGCGATAGTGGATCGACTGCGGGATGTCAACCGGCGGGCGCGGGTCCACCCCGGCCTCGGCGAATGTCCCGCCCGAGTACCACAGCGGGTACGGGTCTTTGGTGCGCTGCGCCAACTGCTTCATCTGCGAAGTATAGGCCGGTCCGCGAACACTATGGTTCGGTTTCGCTGTATCAGCGAATGACACCGCCCAGGCTCCCGGCGGCGCGCTATACATCGGAAAGCGCGCCGTCTGGTAGAGCCACGGGTGCTGGAACAGATCAATCCCGCACACATGCTTCATCATGTCCGCGTAGTCGATGACGAAACTCAGGCCATAGCCCCAGTAGGCAATGCCCTCGTTGTTGTCTCCCTGCCAGCCCAGCCCGCACAGAAACAGCCCCAGATAAAGCTCCCGCACGTACTCCGCCCAGTCCTCCGCCACCGGCACCTCGCCCGTCAGCAGCAGCCCACTTTCGGCCAGCGCGAAGGAACAGAGCCACGCATGGTTGTTGTACTCACGCCCGCCGGTCGTGAAGGGGTTTAGCGAGGTCCAGAATTGCTCCGCACGCGCCACAATGACATCCCGAAGCTGCTTGCGCTCGGCCTCGGTCAGATCATCATAGAGGGCGTCATAGCACCAGTTCAGCCCCCGCAGGAAGTGCTGGGCCCCAATATCGCCCTTGCGCATCTCGCTGCCGCCCTTGGGGTCCCAGGTAGCCGCCCTGAAAGCCATGGCTTTGAGCAGCTCCCGCACCTTCGGGTCGCGCGTTTGCACATATAGCTCCGCCATCTGCTGCAACCGCCTGCCCGTCGCGCTGGTGATCCCGCCGTGGACCTTGCCATACCAGTCAATCCACGTCGGCCAGTCTGGGTTGCCCGGCTCATACCCCGGCGGGTCATCCGGCACCCCCTGCCGCGCCAGCCCCTCCGCCCGCCGCACCAGTTCGGGCTTGTCCTTCGCAGCAGCTTCTGTGGCCGCTATCAGCCGTGGATGCGCTCGCTTGGCGAGTTCGGCGAACGGAATCGGCGGCGTCACAAACCGGTGTGACTCCGGCAGGATCGTCATGCGCTGAACCGGCGTGTATGAGTCCGCCAGTTCGCTCTGCCGGTAGACACGCCAGTACCACACACCCGGCGCCAGCGGGGCCTCGGGCATGTAGAAGTTGCGGCGCACAGTCACTCGGGTGGTCTTCGCTGCGGGGAAGGTCTGGTCCTGGGAGTACTCAAGCTGCGCCTCGCCCTCGCCCCTCTGCCAGCCGAAGAAAGGCGGATTCGAGTATGAGATCCGCTGCTTGTCTGACAGCTTCGGCTCCATCGCCCGGGTTTCGAGCTTGATGTTGTCGAGCCATACCGTCATCACCGCGTCGTTCGACCTGTCCGCCCGGCCATAGAGGTTGAGCCTCTCCAACACCTTCCCCAGCGTCAGCACACCATCATTCGGCGACCCCATGTCCCCCACCACGATCTCACAGTGCCGCCACGTGCCGGAGAACTCGTCAGAACCGAACCACTGCTTGTCTTCCTTGTCGAAGAACAGGATGCCCAGGTAGGCAGGTTTCTTGCCCTGCTCGATCTCCTCGCGGTGGTCAAACGATAGCAGCAGGTTCTTCTGCATGCTCATCGGTCGCTTGATCGAGGTCTGGCAGTATGCCGACGGCTTCTGGTTGCGCACCTGCAGGCAGTGGCCGCCATCGCGCTCGACGACCGCCGCTTCGGTGTCTTTCCCAAAGCTCAGCCCCTCATAAGTCTTAAGCTCTGGCCCCTGCTCAAACCCATACTCAAACAGCACCTCCGCGCTCACCATCGAAGCGGCTACCAGCAGCATCAGGCCGACAAGTACCCTAAGCATATAAGCACCTTACAGGCATCCCTCCCCCTTCCTCCCCATCCTTGCCTTTATCCTGCTCCCGAAATAGGTTGTCATTCTGAGCCCGCACGTACTCGTGCGGCAAGCGAAGAATCCCCGTGTCGGTGGCCGGGATTCTTCGCTTCGCTCAGAATGACAGCCGTGTGCGACACATTTGCATCATCTCAGGGTGCCGGAGAATCCGGCATGAGGACTGCCCATCCCTAACATCCTGTGAATTCCCGCCGTCACTCATCTCGGCGCCATCGGTATCCCGGGCGTCAGATTGCTCGGCTCAAACGGGGTGCCCTCCTCGATCAACTGCCGCACCCGCGCTTTGAGCAACTCATCCCCGATCTCAATCTGCGCCCGCTCTCGCGCCGCCTGCAGCCAGTCCCGTCGCGCCCACTCCAGTTGCTCGAGCTGCACGCGCGACCGCACGCTCTCTTTGACCTTCTCAAAGGGCTCCACGCCGCCGGGACGCTTTCCTTCAACCTTCAGGATCGCAAAGCCGTCGGGAACCTCAAAAACGCCACTGACCTGCCCCGGAGCGAGCTTGAAGGCCATGTCGCCAATGGCCTTGGCATAGTCACCGCGCTCAAACCAACCGGTGTCGCCACCTTCGTCCTTGGTGGCAGGGTCTTCTGAGAAGGCCTTGGCCAGCCCCGCAAAGTCCGCCTGCGGGTCCTTCAGTGCCTCGACCACAGTATCGGCATTTGCGCGCTCGCGAAAGAGCATCAGCCGCACACGGGCCTGCTCCTTGTGCGAGAACTCCACTTTGCGCTGCTCGTAATACTTGCGCAGGTCCGCATCGCTGGCCGGGCTTTGCCGCATCGCCAGGCGGTCCAGAAGCCCCTCCGCCCGTAGTTCCGCCCGGAACTCCTGCTTGCCGCGCCGCGTCTCCTTAAGCTTCTCCTCCAGGTCCCGCTCGGAACCGATACGCGCCGCCGCCTGCTGGTACTTCACATCCAGCTCGCCCTCGGAGATCGAAATCCCGTCTTTGGCCGCTGCCTGCTCGATGAGCGCCATGTCAATCATCTGCAGCAGCATCTTAGCGCCCTGCTGGATGATCAGCTCGCGGTTGAGGTCTTCTTTTGTAACTGTCGCGTCCCCCACCCGCGCCAGCACCCGTCCCTGCGAGTTGCAGGCGACCGGAACGATGACGCCGATCACAAGCAGCGCCAGCACAAATACCTTCGGATAGTGCTTCATCTTAGCCTTCAGGAACATGTTTCTGATGACGCTTCCCCTACTTCACATACCACGCATTGGTCGTGGCAAACTCCGGCCATTCCCCATATAGCTCGGCGGTAACCCAGTCTCCCGCCTTCACGGGAACACTGACCTGCATCTCTGCCGAATTGCTCTGCATCGTGGCGGCAGGTGCTCCATTGACGATTACTACGAGCTTGTCCAACGGCCGGTTGGCGAGCATCTCGGCCTTGAGCGTCAGGCTCTGGCGCTCGCCGACGACAACATCACTGCCGGGCCCCTTCCCATCCAGCGTCGCCAGCAGCAGCGGCCCGTTCGTGACAAAGCCTCTACCGGCCTTCACTGCCGCCTGGACCGCATCGGGCGTCGTTGCCTCTAACTGCAGGTATGTCCGGTACGCACCGGAGTGAGTCTTCCAGGCCCACGGCGCAAGGGTCTTCTCAAAGTCCAGCAGCCGTGACAGCAGCGCCAGCCGCCGATCAATCTTCTGCAGTTCCGTGGAACCTAGAAGCACCCTCCGGCCCGTCCCATTCAAGACGTCGTGGTTGTCGGAATCACCCACCACGGGCACCCGACAGCCCTGGCTCAGCATGCAGTGCCACGACGTGCGTGCCTGCAGCATATCAAAGACTGGCCCGTACGGTGCGATGCTGCCGTTCATTATCTCCATGGCATCATATCCGGTCACTTCCGGCGCCTGGTAGTTCATCCCCGGCACATTCGGGTGGGCCAGGATCGCAAACCCGCCCTGGGCATGGATCTGGCGGAAGATGTCCAGTATCCCGGCAGCGCTGATGGGGTCGGGGCGCTGTATGCCCTCCGTGGTGTTGACCCCCACAATGTGTCCCATGCCTGTGCTGCATTCCTGCCCACCCAGCGGGAGGAAATCAGCCGCCTTCTGCGCCAGCCACTCCGTATGCCCCCGAGCCTGCCAGTGGTCGGTCAAAGCCGCTACCTCCAGGCCCTCCGCACGGCAGGCATAGGCCACCTCCGTCGGCGACTGCTTGCCATCGCTCGCGGTGCTATGCATATGCAGATCGGCCCCATAGTACCCCCGCGCGGGCATGTCCACGAGCCTCCGGAGCACGAATCGCAGTTCCCTGGGGCCATCCGCGGCCACGCTCTGCTCGGCAATGGTCCACTCAGGCCCATGCGAGGCCCAGACCCGCAATGGCCCGTCTGGTGCCTGCAGGCAGAACTTGCCCAGTGGCGTCGTATACGTCACAACAGCCTGTCGCGTCTCGGCATTGTAGGCGGTCACGCGCGCCGGCAGGCCCTGATCTGCCTCGCTCACCACCTCTCCCGTCAGCGCCGCCGCAGTCACAATCTGAGGCGCCACAAGCAGGCCAAGGACAAAATAAAGGGGAACCATCAGCCGTTTCATGCTATTCTTACACCTATTCCAGCCGAGGATGCTCGCGCTGGGCAGAATCTTGTTAGTCTGACTCCAAACCTACCTGTTCAGGTTTCGTCTCATGCCGCCCTTCATACGTTTCCTACGCTTTGCCAAGAACTACCGCGCCCGCCTCGGGGTTGCGCTGCTGCTCGTATTCATTGGCACCGGCCTGACACTACCCGTACCGATCCTCACCGGCAAGCTGATTGACAACGCTGCCGGGTTCGAGCGAGCCCGCGAAACAGGCGGGCAGAACCTCGAGATCATCCGCACTCAGGCGATGCAGTTCGTTGTCCTGATCTGTGTCATCATGCTGGTGCTGGCAGTTATCGGCGCCATTGTCAACTACAGCCGCCAGATGCTGCTGATATTCGTAGGCAACCGCATCGTATACGACGTTCGACGGCGCGTTTTTCGCCACCTCCAGAAGCTCTCGCTCCGGTACTTCGAATCCAACCCCCACGGCCGCATCATGGCCCGCGTGCTCTATGACGTGGAGGCTGTACAAAGCGTCCTGTCGGGCGGCATCGTTGAGATCGTCAGCAACCTCGTCACTGTGGTGGTCATCATCTTTGTGCTCTTCGGGATGAACTGGAAGCTGGCCCTACTCTCGATCATGATTCTCCCGCTGTACGTAATCAACTTCCTGGTATTCCGCAGTAAGATCCGTCTCGCCGCGGCCGAGGCCCGCGAGCAGTACTCGGAGGTCTACTCCACCCTCAGCGAAACGGTCTCCGGCATGAAGATCATCATGTCCTTTGCCCGTGAGAACGCGGAGGCCCGGCGCTTCGTCAATGAGTGCCGGCAGAGCATCAGCCTCAACCTCCGCACGGGCCGCTGGCAGGCCCTTCTCGGCATCGGCGCCAATCTCCTGACCGTTATCGGCAACGTCCTGATTCTGCTCATCGGCGGCCGTGAGGTGCTCGTCACCGAACGCATGACCATGGGCGAACTGATCGCCTTCCGCACCTACCTGATGATGCTCTACACGCCCATCATTGCGCTGGTGACGGTCAATGACACCATCAATACGGTCATGACGGCCGTAGAACGCATCTTTGAGACGCTGGACACCGTTCCCGAGCAGCAGGAGCGTCGCGACGCCGTCCGTCTCGGCAAGATTGACGGCCGCGTGGAGTTCGACAAGCTTTCCTTTGGCTATGAGCCCGGCGAGTTGGTGCTTGAGGACATCAGCTTTGTGGCCGAGCCGGGGAGTTCCACCGCCCTCGTCGGCCCCTCCGGCAGCGGTAAGACCACGCTCATCCACTTTATCCCACGCTTCTACGACCCTTCCTCCGGTCGGGTGCTCGTGGATGGTTACGACGTGCAGGATGTGACCCTCAACAGCCTGCGCAACAACATTGGTATGGTCATGCAGGAAAGCTTCCTGTTCATGGGAACCCTGCGCGAAAATATCAAGTACGGCCGTCCCGAGGCCACGGACGAGGAGGTCGTGCAGGCCTCGATCGCCGCCAACTGCCACGATTTCATCATGGAGTTCCCGGATGGTTACGAGACCCTGGTAGGCGAGCGCGGCACGCGTCTCTCCGGTGGTCAACGCCAGCGCATCAGCATCGCCCGCGCCCTGCTGCGTAATCCCCGCATCCTCATCCTCGACGAGGCCACCAGCGCCCTCGACTCCGAATCCGAGGCCCTCATCCAGGAGGCCCTCGACCGCCTGATGAAGGGGCGCACCACCTTCACCATCGCTCACCGCCTCTCCACCGTCATGAATGCCGACGTGATCCTCGTGCTCGACCAGGGCAAGATCGTCGAGCGCGGCACTCATGCCGAGCTGGCCAGCGCCGGCGGGCTCTACGCGCGCCTGTGCGACGTGCAGTTCAAGAAGGCGGAGGAGAAGGTCCAGGAGCATCTGGCGAAAACGGAAAAGGCGTCGTAAAGCGCTCCCAGCCCCTCGTCCGGAACCAGCCCGGCCTCCCGGGTGTCTCCCCCTCAAACGCAGGTATCCCCGCGTCCGTTGTCGCATTTTCCCGTATCTTGGACATGGAGCAATTGTATGCGTCACACCCTGTTCGGTCTCATCATGTTGATGGCTATCCCCGCCCTGGGCCAGGAACTCCTCAAGAACCCATCATTCGAAGACGTCACAGCTAAGGGCCTGCCCGCCTCCTGGCAGCAGTACTCTGGCGGTCCGCCGGAAAGCAAGCTCTCGATTGATCCCACCGCTCGCACCGGCAAGAACGCCATCCGCCTCACCGACACCGGCCCGAACGAGCGCGACAACCGCTGGGCCATCGGAGTGCAGCAGGATGTGCCTGTCACCCCCGGCCAGACCTACCTCGCCAGCGTCTGGGCCAAGTGCCTCGCCACCAACAACCCCAACGCCGTGCTGCTGCAGCTAACCTTCATCGGCACCGACAAGACCTACTCGCGGCAGATTGTCGCCCCCCTCGGCGGTGACTGGCGCCGCTTCAAGATCATCGCTCAGGCCCCCGAAGACGCCAAAACGGTCCGCTTCCACCTGTACACGATGCACTTTTGGACCAGCGACACGATCTTCGATGACGCCTCGCTCACGAGTATCACCGGCGAGGGTATCAATGGCGTCGTCCTGCAGGTAGGCGAGGAGCCGATCGCTGCTGCCCGCCCCCTGAAGCTCCAGACGCCCATTGCCGACAATAGTCAGCCCCAGGCCGTCATCGCCTGCCCCGCCGACCCTGCCTGGAAGCAGGTCGCCATGGACCTGCAGACGGCGATCCAGCGCAAGACCGGCGCCACGTTGATGCTCCACACGGACCTCAAGCCGCTGCTGAACTCCGATCAGACCATCATCGCTCTCGGCAACCTTAACAACAACTTCGTAATCGAGCGCCTCTACTTTAACTTCTACACGCGTGCCGACTCGCTCTGGCCCGGCAAGGGCCAATACGCCCTGCGCACAGTACATCAGCCCTTCAACTTCAAGGACATCAACGTCCTCACCCTCGAGTGCAGCGACCTCGAAGGCGCCAAACAAGCCGTCGCCGACTTGCTCCAGCGCCTGCCGGACGGCCCAGACTGCGCGCTGGACAAGCCCCTGCTCTTCGTCTCGAACAAGCAGCCCATGTCCGCCGAGGCCGCCAAGAACGTGGTTGAGGCGCCCATGGACATCTTCCTCTGGCAGCGTTTCTGGCAGTCGGTCGAGGCCTGGCGTGACAGCGGCGACCCGGCCCACGCCGCACGGGCCAAGAAGCTCTATCTCGCCGCCCGCGACCGATTGCTCAAGGACCCGGCCTACCATATCAACTGGCCTGAGGAGACCACTGCCAGCCAGATCGGCGCGATGTGGGACGTTTTCGAGGAAGCCCCCGTTTGGACCGACGCCGAGCGCCTTGAGGCCACTAACGTCTTCATGGTCACACTCGCCAATATGCGCAGCAATGTCTACAACTGGGGCACCTTCGCCGACAACGATACCCTCGTCTGGAACCACCAGACCTTCCCCTTGCTGGGCGTCTACTGGCTCGCCCGCTACTACGACCGCTACTATCCCAACCAGACCACCCTGTTCGCAGACTGCCTCCGGCAGGTCGAGGGCGCTTTCCGGGGCGCCGTGAAGAGCTGGAAGCCACAGTGCGACGCTGATGGCTACCTCACGATCACCCCGCGCCACACCATCGAGTACACGCTGTCCCGCAATGACTACACCTACTTCGAGACCGGGCAGGTCCGGCAGCTTGCCGAGTATCTGACGGGCGTGTCCGACAACGAGGGCACTATCCCCGGCTTCGGCGACTCCGGCTACAGTAAGGGCCCAGGCTACGAACTGAGCGCCCTGCCCATTGCCTACTGGTACTACAAGGACCCCCGCTACCTCTGGCGTCTGCAGCAGCTCTACGACGGCAAATGGGCCAACCCCTACCGGACCGATATCGAGCCCAAGCCCTGGAACGAGATGGCTGGCCTGAGCGTCTGGCAGTTCTCGCCCGAGTACTACCGCTGGGCCACGATGAAGTCATCCTATGGCGAGCAGCCTGAGCCAATCGGTCTCGGCTACGAAGAGACCTATGACAAGATCACCTTCCGCGAAAACCTCGACCGCGACTGTCAGTTCATGCTCCTCGATGGCTGGGGCCGGGGCAAGCATCTCCACTATGACACCAATGCCATCATCAAGTACCACGATGACGGGCAGGACTGGCTGATCGACGGCGACTACCTCGTCCGCAACACCACCGATCACACCATGATCAGCGTCATCCGCGACGGCCGGGCTGATAAGCTGGTCCCGCCGGCGGCGCGGCTCGATGCCCATGCCGACCTCGACACTTGCGCGTTCACCCGCACCACGGTCGCCGACTACAACGGCGCCGACTGGTCCCGCAACATACTCTGGCTCAAGGGTCTCGGCTTCGTGCTGGTTGATGAGCTCAAGGCCCGCGAAGCCGGCGAGTACACCTTCGAGAACGTCTTCAAGACGCTCGATCTAGGCGACCAGAGCCTCTCCGAGGGCCGTATCTTCACGACCTCCCGCGCCACTGCCGGTGGCGCGGGCAGCCGCGACATGATAACAGTCACCAATCCGACGCCCGACGTGCCGAAGGCGGTCAAGTTCGCCGAGCACACCTCCCGCCTCGAGTTCCCCGTCACCCTCGCGGCTGGCGATTATGCTCTCACCCTCTATGCCCTCGCCAAGGACAGCGGAACCGACTCGCTCTTCCTGAGCATAGACGGCGGCGAGAACATCGCCTTCCACCTCACGGTGGGCAAGTTCGGCCCCTCAAGCTCCACTTGGAATCACGAAACACCCACGCCGAATGTCAAGATCGCCAAAGACGGTACGCACGTGATCCGGATCTTCCCGCGCGAGGGGCCCGGCGTGCTGCTGAGCCGCGTCACCATTCACGATGCCAGGGGCAAGCTACTGGAGGACATTGACGCCACCAACCCGCCCGCCCTCGACCCCGCCCAGAAGCAGCAGGCCCCCGATGCCCGCTTCTTCGTCAAGAACGACGGCCAGGCGCGCTGTGACATCACCACGCGTGTAAACAACGTCAACCTGCGCCTCAAGTACCTGCGCGAGACCTTCGGCGGGCAGCTCAAGGCCAACGAGGTCGCCAGCAGCCACAATCTCTTCTACAACGATCGCAGCGACAAGAGCGCCAATCTCGACCTGCGCCGGATCAGCGAGACGGAAACGCTGGTGCTGCGCGACGGCAAGCCCTGGGGCAAGCTGGAGACCATCCGGAATCGTGAACTGGCCACTGCGGGCGCCCCCGTGGCTGGCTGGACGACCGCCGACAGCATGACTTTCATTGACGTAAGTAGCGGCATAGTCAAGGCCGTCCCGCCGGTCTCACTCGAGGTGAACCTGAAGAACGGCTCCGCCACTGTCTACACCACCGCACAGACCGATCTGACGGTGGACGGCAAGTCACAGGTCCTGCCGAAGGGCAAGAGCTCTCTGGACCTCAGCAAGTGGAGTCTCCTTGGTAAGCTGCGCAAGGAAGCCCCAAAAACCATCGCCGAGGCCGCCGTTAAGGCTCTCACCCCCAAGCCTGCCTCTGCTGCCGCGCTCACCTGCCCCACCGCCAAGCCCATCTGGTCACTGCCTGTGGCCCAGCAGGACGACCGTCCGGCCGTCATCAACCGCCTTGTGCCCGCTGACCTCAATGGGGATGGCACGGAGGAACTGCTGGTCGGGTGGGGCCGCTACGCCGTGTGTCTCGACAGCGCCGGCAAGCAGCTCTGGTCACTGGAGACCGCCGCCCGCGTCAATGACTTCGCCACCGGCGACCTCACTGGCGACGGTAAGCCCGAGGTGCTGATCGGCTCGGACGATGAGTACTTCTATATCACGGATGCCGCCGGGAAGCTCCTCAGCAAAACGAAGTGCGATGCCATCCTCCGCGTGGGCACCAGCAGCGTCCGCGACCCGCGCGTGTCCAATGTCGCTATCGGCGACCTTGAAGGCGACGGGCAGCCTGACATCATCATCGGCAGCCGCAACGGCAACATCATGCGCTTCAATACCAAACTGGAGAAGCAGTGGGCCTTCGACCGCGTCGAACATGGCACCTACCGCATGCGCCTGCTTGACCTCGACAGGGACGGTGTGCTGGAGATCGTCGCCCCGAACCGTTACGGCTCGGTTGAGGTCGTCAGCGCCAAGGGGCAGGCCCTGCCCGGCAGCTACTCCGAGCTCGGGGACGTCGTCTGCGATGTGGCCGATCTCGACGGCGATGGCAAGTACGAGATCGTCAACGGCTCCTCCACCGGCGCGCTGACCTGCACCCGTTGGCGCGACAAGGCCATGTGGAACTTCGACAACTTCGGCTATGGCGTCACCCAGGTGCTCTGCGCTGACCTCGACGGCGACGGCAAGCCCGAAACCGCCGTGGCCTCGGAGACTGGGTATGTGTACCTGCTCAACGCCGACGGCACGGTCAAGTGCCAGATCCGCCTCGGTAGCCCGGTCCTCTCGCTTGCGCTCTATGGGCAGAAACTCGCCGCCGGTTGCCGCGATGGCCGGGTGTACGTCCTGGACGCCGGCCTCAAGCCCTCGTCGTCCCTGAGCACCACCGGCCCGGTAACCTGGCTAAGCACCCTCAAGCGCCAGGGCGGTACCCAGTATCTCATCACCGCTGGAGGCGAGGCGCTCATCGCGACCCAGCCCTAGGCGGCGCCTGAATACGAACTTAGGAAGCAGGAATCATCAACTGCTCTGCCCAATTGACGCGGAGCATACGCCTCACACGCACTAACAGGAGACTTCTCAATGGGCGATTTTCTCATCAAAGACGGCCAGACGTATCTCTTCCAGGGCGACAGCATCACTGATTGCGGCCGTCGCGACGCCGCCTGCCCCTACGGCGGGGGCTACGCTGCCTTCACCCGCGAGCTGACCACAGCTCTCTACCCCGATCGGCAGATCACCTGGATCAACAAGGGCATCGGCGGCAACACCACCAAGGATCTCAAGGAACGCTGGGACGACGATACCATCCGCCACCAGCCAGACTGGATCTCGATCCTCGTGGGCATCAACGACAGCCACCGCTACCTGTTCAACCCCGACCCGAACATCAAAGTCTCGGCCGAGCAGTTCCGGGAGAACTACGATTGGCTGCTCAGCCGCGTGAAGTCCGAGACTAACGCCAACATCGTGCTGCTCGACCCCTTCTACATCAGCCTCTCGTCCTGCGATACCAACCGCAAGATCGTACTGGATCTGCTCCCCGAGTACATCCAGGTCGTCCGCGACATGGCTGCCAAGTACAACACCCTCCACGTCCCAATGCACGACATCTACCAGCGCCACCTGACGTTCCGTGATGCCGACCACTTCTGCCCCGAGCCGGTCCACCCCTCACGCGCCGGGCACCTGCTGATGGCCACCGAATTGTTGAAGACGCTCGGCGCTTTCTAACAAAGCGGCCCGAAAAGGCGACGGGGACTGACCTAAGTCAGTCCCCGTCATCTCGCTCACCCTGTCATCCTGAAGAGCGACGTCTGCGACGCAGCCTCTTCGTCATGACAACCCCGGCTTCAGCTCTCATCGATCCCTGCCGCTACCATGGCCGGGGTCGCATGGACGTTCTGTCCTCCGTATTTGTCAAATACC
Source organism: Armatimonadia bacterium (assembly GCA_039683575.1). Classification (GTDB taxonomy): domain Bacteria; phylum Armatimonadota; class Zipacnadia; order Zipacnadales; family UBA11051; genus JAJFUB01. Next base: position 39,549 of record JBDKRC010000149.1, read on the forward strand.
CATTGCACATCCGCCTCGGTCGCGTCACCAGACGGAAGGTCCACTGAGACGACCGCCCCTTCTGCTTCGAGGGTCTTGGCATAGTGGTGGGCAACATCCTCCGCCACGCCCTGGTCCTTGAGGTAGCCAACCGCCCCGCCGGCAACCGCTCCAGCTGCCGTCGCTCCCAATGCCCCCCCAATCGCCATGGCAAGCGCCCCGCCGCCAGCCACCACCCCGAAGCCCGGCACCACTATTGAGGCAATCGCCGCCACCGCCCCGATGCCCAGACCCATTGCGCCGCCCTTTTTGGCGCCTGACATCGCGTCCTCGCGTGTCGTCGTGGTCAGGCCATGCTCCGCGGAGCGCTCCTGGGCTTGCGGATCCTCGACTTCCTCTTCTTCACCAGCGAAATCGGTCTGTTTTGTAACCATGCTCAGGCTGTCTTCCTCCACGCCCTTATCCAGCAGCGCTCCGACAGCCTTCTGCGCACTCCTCACGTCCACAAAGGACGCGTAGATTGTCTGTGCCAACCCTACCAACCCCTTTACTCATCGTAATACTGTGATGCAAGCAAGCCTCAACCCCCGCCGCAATCCACACCATGATACAGCCTGCTACCTGATACAGGCATTAGGGCAGAAGCGGAATTTGCCGGGAGCAAATCCTGACTTTGTCCCGCCGATTCCAGACCATCAAGCAGGCCCGGGTGCACTCCTCGCGGAATAGTTGCGCCCAATGAAGCCACTACTTGCAGTCATCAGCGCACTCATCTTCACGTTTGCCGTCGTGGCGGCGGTCTTCACGGCCTCACAGGGGGAATCGGTGCGAGCCACCCACGGCTCCAGCCACTCCCGTGCCCAGCGCTACTCCCGCCCCAGACCCGCTTCCGTCGATGCCGGGTTCCTGCCGTGGAACTACGATGACCCGCGCCCAGCTTTCAATGTCGCGAACTGCTCGGTGCTCGATGGCATCTACGACCTCCATCCCTCTAAGGACGCCGTCCTGCCCCTGGACAAACCCGCCTTCATTGAGGCCGCCGACGCCACCTGGCTTACCGATCAGTCACCTGTGCTGGGCCTGAAGATAGGCGAGGCCTCACACTGCTACCCTCTGGCCATTCTCAACTGGCACTCGCTTGTCCACGACACTCTCGCGGGCCAGGCTGTGCATGTCTTCTTTGACCCGCCAAGCGGCCTGGCCCTCGCCCGCCGCGCCCGCGCCAAAAGCCGTCCCCTGGGTCTCTCCGGCTACGGCTACCAGGGCGTTGGCCTCACCTATGAGCGCTCCAACGCGCGTCTCTACGATTTTCTCTCGGGGACGTATCTCAATGCCAAGCCTGCCTCCCCCGATGTCTACGGCGCCGGCGACACAGATTGGCTGCCGCTTGAGCGCATGACCTGGCGTGAGTGGCGCCGACTGCATGGCAATACCCTCGTGCTGTCACGTGAGACCGGCTTCCCCGCCAACTACGACCTTGATCCCTACACCGCCGCCGCCCTCGGCCCCGGCGGTGCCGCCGAAGACTACTGGTCCAGCGACACGATTCTCGCCCCTGACACCCTCCGCGACCCCGCGAAGAGCCTTCGCGACAAGGAATGGGTCCTTGGCGTGATACTGGCGGGCAAGCCTCATGCCATACCCCTGAGCGCCCTGCAGGCGGACGACGAGACGCAGTTCACCACCGCCGCGGGCAAGCTGACCATCCACTCGGACCCCGGCGCCGACCGCTACTACGCTGTCGATGCACAGGGCAACCAGCCGCCGCAGGCGCGGCTCTTCTGGTTCGCCTGGCGAGCGCACTACCCGCAGACGACCCTCCTCAAGTAGCCGCGAATGCTTGCCAATCTCCGAGATAGGGAAAGTGTACCGTAGGTGCGAGGCTGCGGCGCCCCCGCGAAGGGGCGACACGACCGCATAGTCGGGGGAGGGCCCGGGGCTATCCCGAACTCAGCCGATGGAAGGCCCAGGGGAAAGTGGCCGATGGGCTGGGGGCGGGCGTGGTCTCGATGTAGGCCAGGGAGGCCGTGAAAACGGTCACCACGGCGCCATCTACAATCATGCGCAGCATGCCCTCCTTCATGGCGCGGCTGAGTTGGACTTTGAGGTCCTCAACCGCGTCCCGTCCGGCAGGAGGTTCGGGGGTGTACTCAAATACTTCCTCATGACCGTCCAGGAAGCGGAGCTTCATCGTGAAGGAACGTTGTGGATCCCGCGAATGCTGTGGCATTCCCAGCCTCCGATAGCATGACGGACTAAGCGGCAGTTGGTATGATTTGATGTTAGCACCGCCTCCAACACGTGTCAACACAGCCCGTAGCGGTCACTGTACTACAGCAGCCAAAGCCGCTATACTTTACTCACCAGCCGTTGTCTGACCCCTGATACCTGACACCTGAGCCCTGGAGTTAACTATGCTTGCAGCCCTGGTTCTCGCCGCTGGCGAAGGCAAGCGCATGAAATCCGCCCTCGCCAAGCCCCTGCACAAAGTGTGCGGTAAGACGATGATTGACCATGTCCTCGACTACCTCCGCCCGCTCGGCACAGAGCGGATCGCGGTGGTGCTGGGCGTGGGCCGTGAGATGATGGAGCAGGCGCTCGCCTCCGCTCACGTCGATACTACCATCCAACACGAGCAACTTGGCACGGGCCACGCTGTCATGTCTGCTGCTGAGCTTTTCGCCGACTATGATGGCGACCTGCTCATCACCTGCGCTGACATACCGCTGGTGCGCCCGGACACTCTCCGCGCTCTACTCGAGGAGCACCATACCCGTGGCGCGGCAGGGACGGTCCTCACCGCCCTCTACGACGACCCCACCGGCTACGGCCGTCTCGTCCGCGATGACAACGGCCTCGTGCAGGGCATTGTCGAGCACAAGGACGCCACGCCCGAGATCCGCGCCATCCGCGAGATCAACGCCGGGATCTATGTGTTCAACGCCCGCAAGCTCTTCGCCGCGCTCAAGCTCCTGCGCCCCGACAACGCCCAGGGCGAGTACTACCTCACGGACGTCATCGCCCGCTTCGTCGAACAAGGCGACCCGGTCGCGGCCCTGCCCGCCCCCGACCCCGCCGAGGTCATGGGCATCAATAACCGCATCCAACTGTCCCAGGCCGAGACCGTTGCCCGCAATCGCACCCGCGAAGGAGCGATGCTCGGCGGCGCTACGCTCATTGATCCCACTAGCACCTACCTTGACTCTGACGTGACCATTGGCCCGGACACGATCATCTGGCCCGGGGCAATGATTCTCGGCAACACAACCATCGGCGCGAACTGCACCATCGGCCCCAACACGCGCCTCGAAGACGCCGTGATAGGCGAGGGCTGCCAAATCCGCCACGCCAGCACGATCAGCAACTCGACGCTGCATAGCCGCGTCACCGTGGGCCCTTTCGCCTATATCCGCCCCGATTGCGAAGTCGGGGACGACAGCCGCGTGGGCGCCCATACCGAGCTCGTCCGCACCACTCTCGGCCGCGGGGTCAAGGACTCTCACTTCAGCTATCTGGGGGACTGTGAAGTAGGGGACGGCACCAACATCGGTGCCGGAACGATCACCTGCAACTACGACGGAGAGACCAAGCACCGCACCATCATCGGCGAAAACGCCTTCATCGGCAGCGATGCCGTGCTCGTGGCCCCGGTGACCATCGCCGCCGGTGCCTACATCGCGGCTGGTTCCAGCATCACCAAGGACGTCCCTGAAGCTGCCCTCGGCATCGGCCGGGCGCGCCAGGAGGTCATAGAGAACTGGGCCAACCGCCGCCGCAAGCACTCCTGAAACCGCATAGCTAGTCACTGAGCAGGGGCGCGGGGAGTCATCCCGCGCCCCTGTGTATTTAGCCTTTCCGCGCCCACAACCACTGTTCCGCTATCCGCAGGTCCTCCAGCGCCTCTTCCGCCCCGCAAGCCGGCTCCTCATCCCCACGCACTGCCCGCACAAACCGCTCCGCCTGTGCCCGCATGGCATGGACCCACGGCAACACCGGGCGCACCACCTCCGGCGCCTTACCATCTCCCGGATCGCGGTAGAACTCAGCTTCTCCCGCCCTGTTGCGCGCCAGCGGAGCCGGCAGTCGCAGCCGCACATACCCCTTCTCAAACCCCACCAGCGCCTCCTCATGCCAGTCCACGGTCGTCTGATAGGGAGCCATCTCGATGCAGCCCGCCACGCCGCTCTCGCTACGTGCCACCAGCACCACCCCTGAGGGGTCCGCATGAGCCACCCGGTACGGCTCGCCGAGCAGGTGCCGCAGCAGGTTCACCTGGTGAATGTAGTAATTCACAAACACCAGGTACTCCTTGTGCTCTTCCGCAGTCATGTTCGACGGCCCCGGATCCATCACCAGCGGCGGCAGCGCCTCGTCTGACCGGACCATGTCATCAAATCCGCCCGCAATCCAGTCCCCCGGCGGCATAGTCACCCGCACATACTTCAGCTTCCCAAGCTCCCCCGTCTCCTTGAGCCGCGCGATCTCCGCCATTGCCGCTACCGTCGCCGGGTCAGAACGCTTGTGATACCCCACCATGATCCACGTCCCCGTGTCCCGCACAGCCGCCAGCACCCGCTCCCCCTGCTCCACCGACCCCGCCAGTGGCTTCTCGATGAAGATCGGCTTCCCGGCCTGCAGAAGCTCGGGCAGCAGCGTCCCATGCCGCGTGAAGGGCTGCGCGGCCACGACTGCATCCACCTCTTCGTTCGCGAAGAGTTCTTCATGGCTCCCATACACCCGCGGGACGCCATACTTGCGCGCCACCGCCTCCGCCAGCCCCGGCCGTAGTTCCGCAAGCGCCACCACCTCGCACTCGGGCAGCACCGCATAGTTGCGCAAGTGCGCACACTGCCCCATGCTCCCCACGCCAACGAAGCCGATCCGTACGTTCTGCATGGTTAGCCCTCGGATCACATTATCTTGCCAAATGACTGCGTTCTATCCCCAGAACAACCGGACCAGAATGGACAGGGACGGCGGCACGAACTTCGCTAGCAGGATGATAACCATCCCCGTTAGGGTAAGCACATCGCTCAGGTCACCCAGCTTGATGGTAATCATCTGAAACACCTCTTTTTAGACCAGATTCGGAGCTTGTGTCTCTTTGGCGGCCACAGGGGTTGCCTCTTCATATATTGCCGAATGATGGCACCGCTGAGGCCCATAGTAGTGCCGACTATCTCGAATAGGGTTCTAAGCGATATTTCCATGTTACGAACCGCCGTCTATCGAAGCGTTCATGTCTATGGCCCGGTCTTCTCACCCGCTTGCAGGGCATACCAGCAATCAAAAAGCGATTCAGCGGCAACTAACGCACGACTGTGTGTCCCACTTGAACGATATGTAGTGTTCCCGGTGGTTGGCGATGTGGTTTCCACCTGCACCGCTATTCCATATCAATATCGGCTCGGAGACACCCATTTTTGCAGAGTATTGCAGAACGTTACGCGTCAATTCAGCGCGTGATAAGACATTGATAGGCTGGTACTCCACGCTCAGCACTTCCTCACCACCTTTGAGGTTCCGGATGGCGATTCTCGAAAGCTCCAATTCGCGATTGACGTGCTGCTTGAGACTATGGAGCAAGATAGGTAATTCATCACTATCCGTTTCTCCCAATTCAGCCACGATCTTCCCAAGTCGCTCTACCTGCCCGTTCATACTCTCCCAGAGCTCTGGCAAGACGCCAGAGGAACTCTTTTCGGCCAACATCACTTCCGCTTCGCTCCTGGCGTGCCAGAATTGGTCCAAGTGCCACTGATTCCACTTCTCCGCATCGATGTTCGCTAGCCATCCAGTGCGGATAGACCTATCGCGAACCGTCGAATAAACAAAGAAATACCCGCACTCATTCCTTACCGGATCGGGAAAGCATGGCTGCTCATCGTACTGAACCTCACGTTCGCTAACTACGTTCTCGTATTTCCTGTCGGGCACCCGAATGTAATCCGCCCCTGTCGCCATTAGCATCTGGTTGAAAACATCGTTATTCATGTCGTTGCGTCTCCCTTTCACTACAAAGGAGCATAGCACTAAAGCAGAAACTTGAGGGGAGTTTCACGTTCTTTTTTTAGGGCGCCGATCAAACCCGTGAGAAGTGTTATTTGCATCTGTGGCCAGAGGTGCCCCCGCCTCCCCCATCGAACATCCCTCCATCACGACGCGGAGGTCCCACCGATGCGAACCATGGTCCTGCTTGTCGCGCTCCTCAGTGTCCTCACCGCCCACGCCCAACTCGCTAACCCCGGCTTCGAGGAGACGACTACCGCCCCCCTCCCGCCCGGCTGGATGGCCAAAGGTACCATCCTTCCCGCCTCCTGGACCTACAATAGTCAGCAACTCGGCACCGCGGGCCTCGTCGAGGACCCCCACTCCGGCAAGTACGCTTTCTCCATAGCACCCGTCAAGCAGGTGGCCCACGTCTTGCAGGCTCAGATTCCTGTAGCCCCCGGCGACCGCTTCGAGTACTCAGGCTGGGCCAAGAGCGGCCGCGTGTCCCTTACCTTCTACGAGTACGCAGGCAGCAAATGGCTGCGCACCACTCCCGACGTGGCAACCATCAACGCTGACGAGAAATGGGTTGATGGCGGCGGCTACTACACCGTGACCGATCCCACCGTCACCAGCATCGTCCCCGTCATCTCGGTTGACAACCCCGCCGGAGTGCTCGTGGACGACCTGAAGCTGCGCAAGCTCGAAACCCCCGCGCAGGCCGCCGGGCCGGACATCGTGTTGGAGAACCCCACCCTGAAGCTCGTTCTCAACGCCCGCGGCGAGTGCCTGTCGCTCTTCGACAAGGTCCGCAACGAGGAACGCAACCTCGCCCCCGGCCGGCCCTTCATGAAAGCCGTCAGTGGCAATTGGAGCCTGCCGGTGAGTGCGCTCACCATGAACAAGGATGCCTTGACCGCCACCTTCGGCGAGAACAAGGCTTCAGCGACCATCCAGGTTCAGGTCCAGCCCCAGTTCATCACCTTCATCCTGCGCTCCTGGCAGCCCGAGACCGTCGAAGCCATCACCCTCGCGGACCTCATCGTCACCAAGCAGGACATGGTTGCCGGGCAGATCGGCGCCACTCATGACGCCAACTCCGCCCTGGGCTTGCAGAGCCTGCACTTTAGCGGCCTGCAACGCGCCACCACCATCGGAGCCGACCGCGTCAACCTGTTCGTCAACTACAACCGCCTGCTCCGCGACCGCAACGCTCTCTATCCGACGCCCAAGTACCGTGGCGCCACCCTCTTCGCCTGCACGCGTGACCAGTTTGTGCCGACCGTTCAGGCTATCGAGACGGCCTATGGCCTGCCCTCACCCAAGCTCGACGGCGTCTGGGGGAAAATGTCGCCTGCCATGCACAAGTCCTACTTCTTCGTCACCGACCTCACCGAGGCGAATGTTGACGAGGTCATTGCCTATGGCAAGCAGGGCCACTTCTCCTACATCCTGATCGTCGAGCACGCCTGGTCCAAGGCCGGCGGCGGCACCTTCGAGATCAACCCGACAGGCTTCCCGAACGGTCTCAAGGGCCTGAAGGCCACCATCGGCAAGATGCAGAAGGCCGGCTTCAAGGTCGGGCTGCATCTGCTCACCGCCGGCATGAATCCCCATGATGCCCTCGTCACCCCCGTGCCCGACAAGGGCATCTACAGCGACACCCAGATGCCACTCGCGGCTGACGTGGATGAAAAGGCGACTTTCATCCCCACCGCTGCCCCGCCGAAGGCTTTCCCCGCCGAGGAGGTCCTGTACTATGGCCACGGCACGACGCTCTGGATCGGCGACGAGATCATCCGCTATGGCAAGCTCAAGCTCGACCCGCCGTATGGCTTCGAGAACTGCATGCGCGGGGTGTGGGGCACCAAACCTGCCGCCCACAAGGCTGCTGACCCCGTCAAGCACCTGTACATGGCCTACGGCCTCGTACTCATCGATGCCGACTCGGACCTGATCGAGCGCATCTCCCAGCGCATCGCCGACGTCATGAACTACTGCAACTGCGATGGGATCTACTTCGATGGCTCCGAGCTTCTGCAGGGCGATCATAGCTACTACAACGCGCGCCTGCACATGGCCTACCTCGACAAGATCAAGAAGAAGGACCTCATCGTCCAGGGCTCCAGCTACTCCCCCTATAGCTGGCACGCCATCTCTCGCACCGCCTCCGCGGACGGCTTCCGCAAGATCAAGCTCTACCTCGACAAGCGTTCGCCAAGCTTCCCGTGGTACTTCAGCAACCTCATGCCCCTCGACATCGGCTGGTACGGGATCAACCCCAACATCCGCCCCGATGACATCGAGTACGTCTGCTCCCGCGCCGTCGGCTTCGATAGCTCTGTCTCAATCGAGACCAGTACCAGTTCCCTCCGCACCGTTCCGCAGGCGAGTGAGATGATCGACATCGTCGGTCGTTGGGAAGCCTTGCGGCTCTCAGGCCGAGTGCCTGCCGACCTCAAGGAGCAGATGCGCACTCCGGGCAAGGAGTTCCGCCTGATGCAGGTCAAGGGCCAGGACGTACTGGTCCCCGTGCAGTACTCGCCCTGGGCCATGAACCCGCCGCTGGACGCCCCGGAGCAGACCGAGAAGGATGAGACCGACGCGCTGCGCCCCTGGGATGACATTACGAGCGAACTGACCATCAAGAACGACCGCGGCACCCCGGCGCAGGTCGAACTGCATCTCGAATGTGGCGAGGGGATGCGACCCGGCCCGGATTACGCTGCAGGCCTTCCCCTCGAACTCTTCGAAAGTGCGCCAGCAGGCGACGCCAAGCCCCTGGACACCAACCAGTACGACCCCGCCACCCACGGCAGCCGCGCCACCAGCCAGGGCGTAACCCAGGAACTCACGCTCGTCACCGACGACGTCAAGGAAGGCAAGACCGCCCTCCGCTTTAGTGCCACCTCCACGCTCTCCGAGAAGGCCGGATGGGCCACCTTCGGCAAGGCCTTCCCCACTCCCCTCGATCTGAGCAACTACGGCGTGATTGCGCTCTGGGTCAAGGGTGATGGCAAGGGTGAGGCGCTCAAGGTGCAGCTATGGGACACGGCGGGCAACCCGCAGGACCAGTACATCCCCATCAACTTCAGGGGCTGGCGGTTCATTGAGTTGCCCCGGCCCACGGGCCTGGCGATAGACCACAGCAAGATCAACCGCCTGAACTTCTACTACAACGGCATGCCGGGCAATACCACCAGTGTCACGATCCTCGACGGCGTCAAAGTCCTGCCGAAGGGCACCATCATGCAGCGCCCAACCCTGGTGGTGAACGGCAAGGCCCTCACCTTCCCCGTCACCATGGCCATCGGCGACCGGATCGTCTACCGCGGGGCCAACGACTGCTGGCAGTACCTGCGCGGCACCCAGGAGAAGCGCAAAGTCACGCCGGAGGGCAATGCAGGCCCTCTGACGGGCGACCTGACCCTGTCAGCCCAGGAAGCTTCGCATCAACTCCGCTACCGAGCCGCTCTCCTCTGGCCAAGCCTGGGAACCGTGCTTCCGAAGAAGTAGAATGGCGTTGTTGAGTAGCCACAGGGGCCCGCGGAACGAGTTCCGCGGGCCCCTTCGTCTCTTTGCCGTGGAGCAGGCAGGATTCCGGAATGCTCTTCCCGAATCTACCACCGGGTGCAAGTATGCGAGCTTCTCGACTGATTACCTTGTTGGTCCTATGCTGCTGGGCCGGCGCGGCCTCTGCGCTGCCTCTTGGCGCGCTTTGGCCCTGGGAAGCCGCAACGCACGCCACGGGCTGGCGCTTTCGGCAGGACTTCATCTCCTGGCCGGGCGACTACTGGCGCGGGCCAAGTGCTCCCCCTACCATCGGCGATCCCAACGACCACACCACCTGGGGTACCCTCCGCCTCGGGGGCAAGTTCGACCCGCCTCCGCCCGTTGTGGCCGATGCCCACGAGGTCATCGCCCCGCTGTTCGAGGGCATACCTATCATCAACGGCGCCATCGGCTATGACGAATGGAGCGGCGCGGCGCAGATTGTGCAGCGTCAGGGCGAGGGCGAGGAACTCGTGCTGCTGGCAGAACACACCGACTACGCCCTTTATGTCGCCGTAGCTCTTCCCTCCCTGCGGACCTTGCGGCAGGGACAGGCGGCGGAGCTATACCTCGACCTGGAGCCCGATAGGGCCGGCGCACTCAACCCGCAACAACTGAAACTGCGCGCCATCGCCAACCGCTCCGGCAACGCCACGCTCGAAGCATACAGCGGCGGAGACGGCCGCTGGAGCCGCGAGCCCGTGAAGCAACTGAAGGCTCTCACCGCGGAGTCCAGCCAGTGGCGCGCGCAGGTAGCCACTGCCGGAGACGGCGCCTGGCAATATGTCGTGGCTGAGTTCGCGATCCCCTACCGCGATCTCTTCGGCGCGAACTGTCCACCCGAGAAGCTCGGCATCATGGCACGGATGCAGTCCGAGGCCGGGGGCAAGCGGGTCGTAACCGCCATAGGCCCCAGGCGGGAGGCCGTCTACTGGCCCGATAGCCGTAACGAGTACGATGCCGCCACCGACGCGCCGCTCTCAATCAGGCCAGATTCCTGGGGCGCCCTCATCCTCTCCGCCACCGACCCCCGCTACGGCCTGCCAATCCCCTGCGCGAAACAGAAAGTGAAAGTTGACGGGCAGCTTGGCGTCAAAGAGTGGAAGGACGCCAGCCGCGCCGAGTATGTCTTCCCCGGCGACCAGTGGCGGGTCATGCTGACGCAGCAGGACGACAGCCATGTGTACTTCGCGGTGCGCATGCGCGCTGCGCGAGGCTCTCGCCTCAACGAAACCTGCGGTCTGTATCTCGACCCGTGTGGTGACGGCGGCTTGCGTCCGCGTAGTGATGATGTAATGTATCGCCTGCCGCTGGGGGTGGCGACGGCTGTCGAGGCTTTGAGTTACCAGGATTCAAAATGGCGGCCTGTTTCCTGTGTCGAACTGCAGGGCGCGTCATATCCGCTCAATGCGTACGAAAGCTGTTACGAGTTTGCGGTGCCCCGTGCCGTGATGAAGGGGCCCCAGCCCCCGAATCTGGCAGTGGAGGTCTCTTACGAACTGGAGCCACACTAACGGGGTTGGTCACGGGGGCGAGGGTGGACGATGGCGGCATGGACGCCATCTGATACCACTTCTGGTCTTGCTGTGCACCGGGGTCTCGGCCCATGTCGGGACGGAGTTTGAGGAGGCGCTGGGCAAGCTCGCAATGCGGGAAATGGTCTCGCGCAACGGGCTGGTCGAAACGCCGCTTCTGCAAGCCTGGGTGCAGCGTATTGGGGGAACGGTAGCCGCGCAGTCCAGCCGCAGCCACCTGCGCTACCGCTTTTTCATCCTTGATTCGAGTGAAAGCAACGCTTTCTCACTGCCTGGGGGCTACATCGTTGTCACAATGGGCCTGCTTACCCAGGCCAGTTCCGACGAGGAACTCGCAGGGGTAATCGGCCACGAAGTGGCCCACTCGGACGATCACGACTTCCTGCGCCTGCTCCGACAGCAAGCGATCCACCTGGGCCTGCAAAGCCTCCTGCGGCGCGAGGTCAACGACGAGTGGGTCATGGGAGCCCAGTTCCTTCAGATACTGGACACGCTCCGCGCCTCCCGGCGCCACGAGATGCAGGCCGACATCGTCGGGGTGAAGCTTGCCTTCGCCGCCCGCTACGACCCTCAGGGGCACGTAGACTTCCTGCGCACCGTGCAGCAGAAGCAGTCTGGAGCCGACAAGCTCTTCGCAACGCACCCACCAGGCGAGCAACGGGTGGCAACATCCTCGCGGACGATCTCAGAACTTGAGGTCGCCGACTACCCCGGCATGGTGGCGCTCGCAGACAGCCTGCGCCAGCGATGGCACTGGGCACGCGCGGCCGAGCAGTACGCGCAAACGGCGCGGCTACATCAGCAGCAAGCGGAGCCCCTCCTCCGCCTGGGACAGCTTGAGGAGGAACGAGGGCGGACGGCGCAGGCGGCCAAAGCCTACGAGGGCGCACTGGCCCGGTCACCTGACCTGCAAGCCGCACAGGCCGGTCTGACACGAACGCAAGCGCGTGTCGAACCTCCACTGCAGACCGTCGCGCTGCCGCAGCCGCTGCGGGAGCAGGTAGGTGCCGCGGCAGAAGCTGTGCGCGCAGAGGCGAAGCATTCGTACGAGGCCGAGAAGCGGCTCCACGCCGCTCTCAAGGCTTTCGACCGCGACTATGAGATCGCCGCAGCAATGCAAACGGCTCAGGTGATCGCCCCGGAGACCAATGACGCGGCCTACCTGGCCACCGTGGCGCGGGCCTACTATGCCCTCGCGCGCGCCCAGAAAGAGGCACGGCGACAGGGCGAAGTAATGGCGCGGGCCGCCTCGGTTCGCCAGGGCTGGGAGCGAGTTGCTGGCGCGCTGCAGACGGAGCACAAGGTAAAAGGGGCAACGGCGACGAATGAGGAGGAACTGACGCAGGTTGCCGAAGCCTTTGTCCCGGCCTCGGAACCAGCGGTGCGAGCCGTCACGGCGGCTCTGGAGGCCGATCAGGGGGCCGCGGCGGAACTGAAATCGGCCACACAATTACTTGCTGCGGCCTTCCTTGCCCTTGTGGCTTCAGGACCGGATCAGCCACTCGGCCGCCTCAACTTCACGCGCTTTCTGCTCCTGCAGGGCGAGATCACCACTGCGGACGCCAAGATCCGAAAGATCGGGCAGGCAGGGGACAAGATGATGCGAGAGGTTATTGGGCGGCATGTCGAGGTAACGGGCCTCGCTCTCTCAGCGGCGCATGCCACGGCCGGTCCGGAACTGGCCGCACTCGACCGGCATCTGGCCGAGCAGCGTGTCGGCGAGCCGGTTTCCGACGGTCTGCTTGGAACGTCAACGCTCGACGCCTTCGACAGAAGCATCACAGATGGTGGACTGAAATCGTTGCAGGCAAAAGACGCACTACTGCGGATGCTGTATCTCGATTTGCGCAGGGAGCGGTAGGCGTCATCGGTAGCACCCACCGAACCACATGAGATACGCGGTTCTATCGGACATTCACTCGAACCTGCCGGCGCTGGAGCGCGTGCTGGCCGAGTGTGCGCGCCTCGAGGCCGAGCAGTACCTGATCTGCGGCGATATCGTCGGCTATGGCGCGCAGCCCAATGAATGCTGCGACCTGATCCGGGAGCTACCGGCCTCGATCGTGCGCGGAAACCATGATGACGTCGCAGTGCATCCTGGTGGCGAGGAGTGGTTCACCGCGGCCGCTCGCGCTTGCATCCTGTGGACCCGTGAAGTGCTGGGCGACGAGAACCGCGAGTTTCTCGAGGGTCTGAGGCCCTCTCTGCAGCTTGAGGGAGCCCACCTCTGCCATGGCACTTTGCCCGACCCGGACATGTACACCACAAGCGCCACAGAGGCACTGTATTCGTTCCACGTCATGGAAGAGCAGTGTTGCTTCCTCGGCCACACGCACTATGCCGAGTGGTACACCTATCACGGCGACAACCGCTCGCCCAGCCACCATCCCCGTCCCGAGGGCGGTGAGTGCCGGCTGGCCGACGACCGCCTGTACATTATCAACCCCGGAGCGGTAGGCCAGCCCCGCGACGGCAATAGCCAGGCCAGCTTTGCGGTCTGGGACACCGAGGCGAAGCTCGCGACGATCATCCGCGTGAGCTATGACATCGAAGCAGCACAGCAGCGCATATTGGAAGCGGGCCTGCCGCCGAACATGGCGGAGCGGCTGAGGTATGGGATCTAGCGCGTTGGACGCGTAGGCGAACAATCTTTGGAGGTGAGCCTGATGCCGCTTGAGGATAAAGCCTTGCGTCACACGGTTGAGCGGGAAGTCACGAAACTGACCCAGACCATAGATGTGAGCCTCATGACCACTGCGGTGATCAATGGGGTCGTCTATCTGGGCGGACGCATCAAACCCTTGCGCGGCACTGCCGGCCGTGGCGTTGACCTCAAGCGCCAGGTAGCCATCCTGCAGGACGCCCTCTCACAGATTCGCGGCGTGTCGCAGGTCGTTGTTGATGCCGTGCTTGAGAATGCCTAGACCAAAGGCAGCCGAGCCCGTTGCGTCCTAACCCGTCTCGCTGGGACGCACAATCAGCGTGCGGAACTGCCGGTAGACCACAAACCCCGGCGGCGCGCCCTTGCTGCGCTGCAGGTGCTTGATTAGCGTATAGTCTACCTCGACAGTGGCATCGCGACGACGCCGGCTTTGTTTGGCTGCCAACTTCGCCGCCTGGATCAGTGTGCTTTGGGGCACTGAGTCCGGGCGGTTGTCGGTTCTGATCACCACATGTCCGCCGGGGGCACTCTGCACGTGGAACCACAGGTCGTCCGGCCGTGCGGCCTTGAGCACCGCGGCGTTCTCAAGCCCGCTGCGTCCGTAGAGCACGCTGTACCCCTCTATCTCCGTCCGCCGGTAGTCAACCTTCACTTCGCGCCGTTTGCGAGGCGCCTTCAATAGCTCCCGCCCCACCATCTCCGCCTCGATCAGCCGCAATTCCTCCAACCCCGCGCCTTCCACCTGATCCAGCAGGTCCTCAAGGTACTCCCGCTCCTGCCGCGCCTCGGCCAGCAGTGCCGGCACCCGCTCAATGACCCGCTGCAGCTTCTTGTAGCGATCGAACAAAGCCTGTGCGTTCTGCTGCGGGCTCAGGCCAGGATCGAGCGGGATGGTGATCTTTTCGCCGCTATCCCAGTCGTCAACGGTCACCTCGGGCTGCTGCGGCCCGATCTCGTGCAGGTACGCCAGCACCAGATCCCCCCGATGGCGAACCTCATCCGCGTGCGCTGCCTTGTCCAGCGACAACTGCCGCTCATCCTCCCGCCGTCGCGCCTTCTCCAGCGCCGCATTGAGCGCACCACGCAGCCGTTGGCGAACCTGGGTCGCCTCCCCGGCTTCCGCTAACTGGCGATGGAGCATCTGGCAAGCCGCACTCAGCGTCCCATACTCCCCCAGCTTCTCCCACTCCGGCGGCAGCGGCAACGGGTAGACGAGTGGCGCCTTCCCCGGAGGCAGGGCCACGTAGGCCCCCTCCACCTCTTCGGCCTCCGCCAGCATCCCCCGCAGCGCCTCGATCAGCCGTGGCATGGTCTCCGCGACCTCTGCAGTGCTGCCCTCGCCACCGACGCCGAGCCGCTGCAGCAACACCGCCAAAAACACGTCGCTGCCGCCCTGGAGGTTGCTGCGAAGCCACTGAGCCAGAGGCTCGGGCTCACCCGGCAACGCCGCCGTGAGCTGTTCGGTCGTCACCTCAACCGGGTTGAGCTTCCCGAACGTCGGCGGCGGCACATACGGTTCGCCCGGCAACGACTGCCGCACCCGGTTCACCCGGGCAGTGACATGCCGCGCGCACTCCAGGATCTCAAGCTCATCGGCCGAAGCGTGCGTCTCAGACACTCCGTCGAGCAGCAGCAGGTTCGAGTGCCGCCCCATGATCTCGGCCACGAGCGACCGGCGCGACTGCGGCCCCAGGCCTTCGGCATTGCTGAATTCAAGCCACAGTACGCGGTCAAACTGCCACTGCCACGCCCCCGTGAAGGTCGCCCCGCGCAGGTGCCGCCGCAGCACATCCGACAGCGGCGTATCGGCGCCGACGGTCGGTTCGCAATCATCTGCCCGGTGGACCCGCCCGAGGTCGGCGCCGCAGTTCAGTACCACCTGTGGCAGCGCCCGTCTGCTCCCAAACTCGATCACGACCTCAAGCCGCGACGTCGGGAACACCCGCGCCACCTTTGCGCCTGCCAACTCACTTAGCTCCGCCACAATCCGGCGGAACATCAGACTGTCACAGGTCATTGGACTTCCATGAATTTCGCGTTCGCGGTAGCGGTGACCGTGCCATCAGGCAGCACGATCTCGCCCTCGACCTCAAACAGCCGCCGGCGTTGGGCGACGACACGGCCCCGGATGGTCAGTTCCTGATCCAGCGGCGTCGGCTGCTTGAGCCGCACTGTCATCTCGGCAGTTACGACATTGTGCCCCCGCGACACCAGCCGCCAGGTCATCACCTCATCCAGCAGCGTACTCACCAGCCCGCCGTGCAGGATCTTGACCCAGCCCTGGTGGTGAGGCTGGGGGTGCCAGCGACAGACGTAGTCATCCCCTTCATCCACAAACTCCATGTGCAGCCCATAGGGATTGTCCTTGCCACAGGCAAAGCAATAGGCGTCCGCTTGTAGTTCGGGTTTGCTCACAGATGACCATCTCCCTCATTCTCGCCACAGGATACCAGTTGCCGCGTCGCAGGTCAAAATCCCGGTCTCAATGAAGGGCCCCCGAGCAGGGCATTGCGAGTTGAAGGCGGAAGTACAGGTGCTGACGCCTCGTCTGTGAGCCGTCACCTCGCATGCTCGTAGCTCAGAAACAGGATAGCGCCATGGAACCCGTCGACCTTGCCGTCATCGGCTATGGCTCAATGTCCAGCCGCACCTACTGTCCCCTGCTGCATACGCTGGTTGACCGCGTGCGTCTTGGTGGGCTGGTCGAACCCGATGAGACCCGCCGCGCCGAGGCCTGCCGCACCTACGCCTTCAGCAGCTCCCACGCTTCCGTCGCTGAACTGCTGGACAACGCTCCTCCGCAGGCGGCGCTCGTTCTCGCGCCTGCTGAGTATCACGCAGACCTCATCCGTCCCCTCCTTCAGGCAGGCGTGGACGTCTACACCGAAAAGCCCGACACCTATCCACTCGCCGTCGCCCGTGAACTCGTGGAGCTGGCCCGCGAGCGTCGTCTCATCTACCAGGTCGGCCAGAACCGTCTTTTCATGACCGCGCTCACCCGCGCCAAGGACTTCCTCGCGGACACCCCCGTAGACTTCATCCACGTCGAGAAGAGCAAAACCGTCCGCCGGACCGACCCCGGGTACCTATTCGACGACGGCATCCACGTCATGTCCCCGCTCCTGTGGCTCGCCGGCGAGGTTGATGAGGTACTATCCGCCGTCCACATCCCTCAGCGCATGCTGTCCGCCCACTTCAAGCTCGCCTCAGGCGGAGCTGCCAATCTCGTGATGCACGGCGATGACGGCTACTGGGTCGAACGCTTTCTGATCCACGCCCAGGGCCGGAGCGTGAACATCAGCGCCCCGGACACTATCGAGTGCTACGCGAATGGCGAGGCGGCGGGCAGCAACCATGTTGGCCGGATGAATCTCCTCTTCAACCAGGCCTCATTGATGGGCTTCCAGGCAGCCGTCTCACATTTCCTGGACTGCGTCGAGACCCGCGAGGAGCCGCTGGGCTCCGCCGCGAGTCTCCTGCGCGTTCACGAGCTCATGAACCAGGTCTTCACGCTGGCTGGCATACCCACACTCTGAAAGCGAACAGCGACATGTGGCGTTACAGCGATTGGCGCCCCGGCGGCGAGCGCACCACCCTCGGCGACCTGACTTTCGACAGCACCATCCACTGCGGCAACGGCCACGACTTCGAGCAAGTCGGACCCAACCACTACCGCTTCCGCGCTCGCCCCGGCCTCGTCACCTACGCCTGGCGCTTCCTGATGCGAATAGAGTCCCCCGGCGACGGCCGCGAGGTTATCCTCGAGGTCGCCGACTTCAACCACTTCGGTCAGGAGCTATGGCAGGAACAGGCCGCTGTCATGTCCACCGATGGCGAGAACTGGCACGACGTCGGTCTCGATAACCTCACCCTTGTCCCCTGGACCCCAACCGGCGATCCTGAGGGCGATACCTCAATCGACGACGGCTGGCACCCGCCATACGGCGTCCAGCACCGCCTCCGCCTCGACGCGCCCGTCATCTGGTTTGCCACCGGCACCCCCTACACGCTTCAGCACAGCCGAGATCACCTCGCAGCGATGGAGAAGCGCTGCCGCTTCTTCCATACTCAGGAGATAGGCCGCGCCGCCTTCGCCGATCAGCACGGTTTTCCCCTGCTCATGAGCAAGGTCAGCAAGGGTTCCGACGAGGGCAAGCTGCGCGTCATGGTTATCGCCGGGGAGCACCCCTCCGAGTTCGCCGGCATGTACGCCGCCGAGGGACTGCTGGAGGAACTCCTCCGCCGCAGCGACCTCCTGAGCGACTTCTCGTTCTGGGTAGTGCCCGTGGTCAACGTCGACGGCGTCGCCTATGGCCGCAGCTACCACAATCTCGATCCCGACGATCCCATCCGCAGCGGAGTCAACCTCTCGCGCGACTGGGCCCGCCGCACTCAGCCAGAAACGCAGGCTGCCTGGAAGATCGTCGAAGAGGTCCGGCCCCACTGCCTCGTCACCCTCCACAATGGTCGCCACCGGCGGGCCTACGAAGCCTACGCCCCGCCCAACCCGTCGGTCTCGACGCTCATGCGCCACCTGCGCAAGCATCTCCCGCTGCCGCTGGAGCACTGGCGGCCCTTCACAGAGATGGACTCCCTGAACCCCGTCGCCTACGAAGCGGGCCTGACCGAGACGACGGTGCTGATTGAGACACTGATCCTGCAAAAGCTCCCGGGCTGCGGCACTTTCAAGGAGAGTTACCGCCGCGCGGGCCGCTTCATCCTGCGCGGCCTCGTCGCGGCCCTGCGCGAGTTGTACAATCGCCCAAAGATGCTCGCCCTCGCCGAGCCCCTCGGCAAGGCCCCCCTGCGCTTTACCCCTTCGCACTTCCTGACGCAGCTTCCGTGGTTCTACTACACAAGCGACTTCACTACGCCGTGCGAGCACAACACTTGGAATCTCGAACTCAATGGCCTGCCACTCGAGCCCGCCCACTACGACCTCTGGCTGCACTCGCTGCCTGGCTCCCCGCCGCTGAAGGTCGTCGGCGGCAAGCGCGCCTGGCCCGGCGACGACGGCTGGACCCTCCTGCCCAGCCTTCCGGTCCCCGCCCGCATGCTCCGCCTGGAGTTCGAGCACTCCGGCCGGCCACCATTTGACGACGCCGTCATCGCGCCTGAGGGGACGGTCCTCCAACACGCTCTCGCCCATTCCGAACCCTTCACCCGCTACGTCCGCGATACCCTCGCCGCCGAGAAACAGCCCCTCCGAAGCTGGCAGCCCTTCCACAACCGCCTCATGAGTGACAGCTTCGGCGCCTCGGATCTCGAAGCAATGGCCTCCGAGATTGTGGACTGGGTCGCAACCCGCCAGGTACTTGATCCAGCGGATCATCACTACGGCGCGATCTGGTCCGAGGAAGACAAGTACGACGCCCGCGACGCCGCCGCGGCCGCTGCCTGCTTTGCCCGCCGCTATCGCGACACAGGCGACGCGCAATGGCTCGACCGTGCTCTCTCCGCCCGCCGTTACGTCTATCGCAACCAGCGCCGCGAACCGGGCAACGCCGCGCACGACGGCGGTTTCGTCCACATGGTCAGCGGCATGTGGGGCGTTGACTTCACCCGCCTGCACCCGCCCTACCCCGGCATCGACGGCGTAGACACCGGCGTGATCATCCACCAGCTATGCTCCGCCGCCGACCTCGGCCTCTGTCTCGCTGAAGAGGACTGCGATGTTCTCCGCAGCGCCGCCGGTTGGATCGCTGCCAACGAACCACTACCGGGCATGTTCCTCCATCACGAGGGCGCCACCCACGACTGCCAGAACGCCAACGCCATCGGCTTCTCCGCCCTCGCCAGAGCCTACCACACACTGGAGCGCGCTGGCGCCTCACCTCCTGGTGACTGGCTCGCTGCCGTCGAACGCGGTCTCACTCACTATCTCGAGGGCCAGGAAGCCGTCGGGGTCTGGCCGTACTGGTTCGCCCAGGTCGGCCGGCGGGCCGGCGCGTTTCACTTCGACAACATCCCCGACCATGGCATTGGGCTCTACCATCTCACGCGCTCGCTCAACCTGTTCCCTATCTCGGATTGGCCCGGCCTCCACGATGCCCTCGGCCGCGCCGCCCGCTGGTATCTCTGCCTGTCCCGCCTCGAACCCGGCCCCGCCCACGAACCCACCATCAATCTCGAGTACGACCAACGCCCCGAACTCGGCGATGACATCTGCTTCTCGGGCTTCACGTGGTGCCGCTTCACCGCCGCCGCCACGCTCCTGCGTCTCGCCCGCTTCACCGGCGAAGCCGAGCCCTGGCGGCACCTCGCCCTGCGCCTGATGGAGCATGTCCGCCGCAACCTCTGGCAGACCTCCGATCCTTCCCACGCCCCCGTGGTCGCCCATGCGCGGCCGGAAGCCAAACTGGCCACCTGGTGTCAGGCGGCGGAGTGGAACGCGGCGATGCTGGGGGAGATGGTGCTGGACCTGCGACTGCTTGAGAAGTAAACAGGCGCCATCCAGAGGATGGCGCCTGTCGTACGCTCCCCTAGGTTGGACCACAGGGGCTTAGTTGCTGATTGGCCGTCCTTACTGCGCGTACTTCCCCGTCCACTTCTGCTGCCGCAGGAAGGCCTTAATCCCATCCTCACGCGTGGTATTCCCCGGATGGGTGGCAAACAGAAGCTCAAACTTGCTGGGTTCACTGCCCTGCGTCCGCTTGAACGCGGCAATAACCGCCAGAGCCGCCGTCGGGTCGTATCCCGCATCATGCGCGAAGGTCAGGCCTACCCGGTCCGCCTCGAGTTCCTGGTCGCGCCCGTAGTCCTGGACGGTCAATCCGGCGACCGCGCCCGCTATCTTCCCCGCTGTATCGTTGCCCAGGATAAGCTGGATGATCAGTTCATAGCCCAGCGCGCGCTCGATCCGGCGCACCGAATGCTGTCGCGCCACATGCGCCGCCTCGTGCCCCGCCACCCATGCCAACTGGTCTTCATCATAGGCCAGCGCGTTGAACAGTCCGTTCCACAGGTAGACGATGCCACCAGGGAAGGCATTGGCGTTGATCTGGTTGTTGGCCAGAACCCGGAACTCGTATGGGTAATCCGGGTAGTTCCCTGCCACCGCCGCACGCCCGATCCGTGTACCGATGGTGCTGGTCAGCGAAGCTCGCCGCGCATCCCGATCCAGCCCGCCGTTCTGCCGCTCAAAGTCCACTGCCGCCTCGCGGCCCATGCGGACCTCTTCATCACGGCTGATTAGCCGCCCCCCGTCACCGCAACCGCCAATGTTGAACGTCATGCACATCACGAAGAGAGCACTTGCCGCCAGCACTCGAACCCACTTCACAAGCACGCGACCACCTCCCTGCAATTCCCCAATTCCCACCTATCCGGAATTATGTCTCTTCCCGCAGACATGGTCAAGCCCTGTGGCCCGCCAGTCCCGTGTGTGTGACGTTCTACCACATCATCTTGTTCAACTTCAGCGCCCTCCAAATATCGCACTTGAGCTTACCAGCACCCGGTCCCCCGGCCCCGCAGCGATGACCCGGAACCGCACCCGCCCGTCACCATCGGCGTCGCTGAAGGCTGCGGCACTCAACGGCCCCTCAGCCTCAACGCTCAGTCCCTTATTGCTCTGCACCCTCCCCACCGGCTTGCCCGCCTCGTTGGCGATGGTCATCCCCGGCTCGGCGAAGTACATCTGTACATTGCCGCGTAAACTGCTACCCTCCACGCCCAGCACCGTCCCGCCCGCGGTCACCAGATCATCATCCGTCTCAAAGCAATCCGGCGCGACCACCCGGCTCAGTCTCACCGCCGCCTCATGTGTCGCACTGCGCAGCGAAACCCACTTTCCCGCGTCCTCCGCCCGCAGACACCCCCGCGTCAGCGTTATCCGCCTACCCGACACATCCTTGATCTCACACTCAGTCAGGCCGTTGCCCCTCACTTCTACCCCGCCCTGACGCAAGTACTCACCGTCAAACAGCCTCGCCGTCGTGATCTTCCCCGCCGCATCATACGCCACCACCGCCGCCCGCCCCTTCACCCGCAGGTCCTTCCCCACCGTATACTCCTGGCCGAGGTTACGCGTCCAGAAGATCACGTGCTTGC
>JBDKRC010000150.1:0-28750 GCA_039683575.1 Armatimonadia bacterium
CGAAGAAGGTGACGACGGCGTCGGCTTCAGGGCCGGGGTTGGTTTGTTTGAGGTGGACTGAGAGGTAGGACTTGCCGGTGTTGTCGGGTGTGGGGTAGAAATCCACGTCGTCGAAGTTGCCGAAGGCTTTCTTCTCGGTGAGTAGGCCGGCGGCGCGGACGACATCGTCGGTGACTTGCTCGGGCTTGGTCAGCCCGGCCGGCAGGGCGAAGGGTGTGATGATATCGATTTGCTGCAGGCCGATGGAGAGGTTCCACTGCGGCGGGGCCCAGGAGACGGCGAGATAGTCCTGCCCCTTGACCTTCGTGTGGTCGACTATTGGCTCAGAAGTCTGGTAGACGACGCGGACGAGGTAGGTTTGACCGTTCTCGGTGCGCTGGCCGAGGGTGACGCCGTAGTCACCGCCGCCCCTCGAGGTGAGGGTGACGGGGAAGGACGCGCCCTGCGGGGTGCCGACGAAGCCGGTTGAGCTGATGATCTTGTGGGAAGGGGTGAGCTTGCCGAGGTTCTTGATCTGGGTACGACCGGACTCCAGTTCCTTGAACTGAATGGTGTAGGTGATGCGGGCCTTGCCGTCGGACTGGATCACGACGCGGGAGGTTGCCTGCTCGAGGTCCACAGGCTGGGCGAGGGCGGAGGTCAGGGCAAGAAGCAGCAGGGCAAGGACTGGGAGAGTTGATCTGGGCATGACGGGACCTCGGACGTGAGGCTGGCGCCCCTTCGGGGCTCAAAACGATGGCGGCGGGCGTTCCAGGCCCTTGCGGACCTGGCTAGAGGCCGAACGGCCCTTCGGGCCTGACGGAAACGGAAAAGGCAACAGCAACGGCATGCGGGCAGGGATGCCCTGCGACGCGGACGTCGCTTCGCGCTCCCGGCGAACGGCGATGCGAACTGCTGTGCGGTGGTCGGTCGGCGATAACGACCGGCGGGGTACGAGGCCCCTGCGACGCGGACGTCGCTCCGCCCTACAGTGGAAGTGGGCACAACCGACCACTAGGCGACGGGTTTGCCGCACTCGGGGCAGAATTTGGCGTCTGCCGGGACTGGTTTGCCGCAGCTTGGGCAGAATTTGGGGCCTACAGGCGCGCCGCACTGGGGGCAGAATCTGGCTCCGGCTGGGACCGGATGGCCCTTAGGACAGGTACCTCCGGAGGCTGCCGCGGCTGGTTGCTGTTCCTGAGATGGGGCGAACGCGTCTCGCATGGCTCCGGCCATTGCTGCACCCATCCCTACTCCGGCTCCGATGCCAACTCCGGCTGCGGCGGCATCGCCTGCACCGCCGGTGGCCTCGGGCATCTTGCCAATGGCCTCGGCCGTGCGGTATTGCAGGAACTTGCGCAGGTCACCAGCAGCTTCCATCCCCGCCCGTTGGTCGATCATGGCCATGACTTCCTCGGGCGGGGTGATATCCGCGATGAGGAAGTCTATCAGCTGCAAGCCGTAGTTCTCGAAGTCCTCGCCGACGCGGGACTTGGTGGCGGCGGCGATCTCATCGTACTGGCTGGGCAGGTCCAGGATGGTCTTGAGGTGCGTGCCGAGGGTGTCGTTGAAGCGCGAGACGATGAAGTCCCGCAGCCACGACGTGACGCTCTCGGTGTCATAGCGGCTTTCGGTGCCGACGACCTCATTGACGAAAAGCTGAGGGTCGGCCACGCGGCAGGTGAACGCGCCTTTCGCGCGGAGCCTGACCATCGCGAGTTCCGAGTCGCGAAAGATGATCGGTGAGGCAGTGCCCCACTTGAGGCCGGTGAAGGTGCGCATGTTGACGAAGTAGACCTCGGCCTGGAAGGGGGTCTCGCCGCCGAAGGGGATATTGATAATACGCTGCAGGAGCGGGATGTTGGCGGTCTCGAGGGTGTGGCGCCCGGGGCCGAGAACGTCGAGGGCCTTGCCATCCCGGAAGAAGACGGCGGCCTGGCTTTCGCGCACGGTGAGTTGGGCGCCGAGGCGGACGGTGCCGGGGCCGTAGGAGGGCCAGCGATGGACGATTTCGGTGCCGGAGACATCCTGCCATTCAATGACGTCGAGAAGATCCATGGGAAGCCCTCGTTTATCGTTGATAGTAAAGGCAGAGGCGAACGGCCTATTCGTAGACGCGGACCAGGCCGGGTGAGATTGGTTCGGCTACCAGACGGTTGACGGCGTGTTTGTCCCGGGTGAATATCACGTGAACGGCGTCACTGGCGTAGTGGCGGTACTTGGCCAGCCAGAAGTCGTGTTTGTCCGGCAGGGCCAGGGTGGCCATGGCCTCGCCCTGATGGACAAGAGGGAGGCCTATGCCCTGGTGGTCTATCTGAGGCTCGGACGGCATGGACTGGCAAGGCTCGCGGGTTGTTGTAACGTATTGCTCAGCGATCAGTCCGAGCGTGGTCTGGTTGCCGCCAGAGTCGTCCAGTTGCCATAGGTACCAGGTCAGAGCGGGCGAGGAGTACTTGAGCTCCGAGACGACGTTGTAGACGCCCGAAGGGAGTTCGATTGCGTTGTTGAGGGTGGGGATGAGCATGGGTTGGTCGATGGCAATCGCCCGGCGGAGGCAAGCGTCCGCGCTGTGAGCGCTCCTGCAGGCAGCGGGCGGTCTAGGGCGTCAGATCGGCGGCTACCTCGCTGCGCAGGTCTATCATACGGCTCAGTTCCTCCACCTCTTCGTCGAGGAGACGGAGGGTTTCGTCGAACTGCGCTTGCGCTGCCGTGGTCACTGTCGCGGCGGCCTCGTCTATCTTCGCGATGGTATCGCGCAAGGCGAGGTCATAGTCGTAGATGCGGTCGAGACCCTCGACGCCGATTTTGGCCGCGTCGAGGAAGCCGGCGTACCCGTACGGCGCGTGTTCCAGGCGGTCCTTGGCGCGGACCAGGCGACGGGTGAGACGGTCGAGGTCGGTAACTGGCTTGAAGTCACCGCGCGAGGATAGTTCGCTCTGGAAGCGGAAGAGGCGCTGACGCACCTGCTCGAGCATGGTGGCCAGATGATCGCGCAGGAGCTTGTCCGCACTGCGACGGATCTCCTGCTCGTGGTAGCCCTTGAAGCCCGGGATCTTGTCCATGAGCTTCTGCAGCGCGTTCTCGTCGTGACGGATGCGGTCGCGCAAATCGCCCATTCGGCCGCTCCTTTTGGGAATGTGGTACGGAAACATTCGACGATGGAGCGGCAGGCACCTGCATTCGGCAGAGCGCCCGGGAAGGGAGAACGGGGAATGCTAACGGCACACTACCGTTTGTCATCCTGAGCAAAGCGAAGGATCTCCGCGAAGATCCTTCGCTTTGCTCAGGATGACAAACGCACCGCCTACGAGCCGTGCTATAATCGGCCTATCACCATGATCGCTTCTGTGCTGAGTATCATCGGATTGGTTTTGCTGGCGTTGCTGGGGCTCTATGGGCTCTGGCGCGGGATTGTGCGTGGGGGGAGAGGGGTGCGAGCCTCGGTTCTTGGGGGCCTCAGGCTTGCCAGCCTGGTGGTTGTGTTCCTGATGATAGTGAACCCCGTGCTGACGCGGAAAGCCGTGGTGGGGCATAGGCCGGGCTTGCTGCTGCTGGTGGATGCGTCGGCGAGTATGAGGTTGCCGGGGGTGAACGGGCGGACACGGTCTGATGAAGTGCGCGATACATTGGCGGGGGATGGTGTTCAGAAGGCGCTGGCGGGGTTTGAAGTGACGCAGGCCCAGTTTGTGGAGGGCTTGGTAGCGCAGCCGGGTGAGACGGCAGGCCATGAGACGGACTTGGGGCTGGCTTTGCGGCAGGCGGCGGAGACCTTCTCTCGGGCAGAGCAGGTCGTTGTGATCAGCGACGGGGCTGAGACGCGGGGGGATATGGTGCGGGCGGTTTCAGAAACAGCCTTGCGGCCTGTGAGCGCGGTGGGTGTGGGGAGCGTACAGCCGCCGGCGGACCTGGGGCCGGTGATGGTTCAGGCGCCCCGCGTGGTGCGTGAGAATGAACCCTTTGATCTGACGGTGAGAGTGGGGGCGACGGGGATGACTGGCAAGGCGACGACGGAAGTGGTGAGTGACGGAAAGGTTGTGAAGGCGGCTAATGTAGCGCTGGGGAGGGAGACGGGGAAAGCCACTGTACGGATGCCGGGACTTCCGGCGGGGTTCCATGTGCTGACAGCAAAGACTGCTGTACGGGCAGGGGAAGCGACGGCGGCGAACAACCAGCGCTCAGTAATGGTGGAGGCGCGGCGGGACAAGACCAGGGTCCTGTTCGTGGCCGGGGCTCCGAGTCCGGACTATGCGGCGCTCAAGCGTGTTCTGGGGAGCCTGCCAAAGACCGAATGCGATTTCTGGGTCCGGGTCACGAAGGGGGAGTACCTGCATGAGGCGGGCGGTAGCGTGACGAAAGAAGGACTGGACCTGGCGCGGGCGCTGAAGGGGCGGCAGGTTGTGGTGCTCATGGATGTGGAGGCGGGGGCATGGGGCAGCGCGCTGGAGAGGTTTGTGCTTGATGGGGGGACGTTGGGGGTGCTGGCGGGGAAGCGGACGGGGGCAGGCTTAGGTGGGATTTTGCCGGCAGGCGTGGGGGCGTACCGGGAGGTGCCGGTGGGATTGGGGGCGCCGGCGGGCCAGACCGGGTTGGGACAGGAACTCTTGCGGGCGACCGGGGCGCGATGGTGGGCGGGGGCACCCTATCTGGCAGGGCAGGTGGCGACGACTGGGATGAAACCAGGGGCGGAAGTGGTTTTGCAGGGGAATGGCGGGGCCCCACTGCTGTTGACGCGGACGGTCGGGCAGGGGCGGACGCTGCTCTTGGCCGGGGACGGAACGCACCGGTGGGTGTTGTCGGCGGAGGCGGATGAGCAGAGCAAGCGGCTGCATGAGGTATTCTGGCAGGCGGTGGTGCGATGGCTGGGGAGCCCGCGGGGGGAGCGGCAGGTACTCTTGATGATGGACCCGCCGGTGGCGCAGTACGGGCAGCCGGTGCGGGCGCTGGTGCAGGTCTCTCGAGGGCTGGAGGCGGCGACGGGAGCGCGGGTGACCGTGCTGGTGAAAGCGAAGGGTTCTGAGCAGAAGCTGGTGGCGGGGCCGACGGCGGTCGCAGGGAGGTATCAGGCGGCGCTGGCGGATCTGGCAGCAGGCGAGTATACCGTGCGGGCTGAGGCAGCGGGCTTAGGGAGCGACGAGAAGAAGCTGGTGGTGGAGCCGGGCGGGGCCGAAGTGGCGAGGCTGACGCTGCAGGAGGGACGGCTGCGGGCGCTGGCACGGGCTGGGGGAGGGGAGTACGCACGGTTGGGAGAGTTGGGACAGCTTCTGGAGCGGCTGCCGCGGGATGAAGTGCGGGCGCGGGAGGTCGTGACGACGCGGCCGCTGCGGACCTGGGTGTGGTTCCTGGTGGTGCTTGCGCTTTGTACGGCGGAGTGGGTGCTGCGGCGGAGATGGGGTTGGTAATGGACGGGGAGGGTTTGTCAGGATGGACAGGATCACGGCGGATGGGCAGGATGGGGGAGACGATGACGATATATTGTCTGGATTGATGGTTGATTGAGGTCCGTAGTGCGGTATACTTGTCTTGAATGATGTTCGGAGACGGGTTACTTGAGGGGAGTGAGTGCCTTGCGTCTCTTTGTGATAGTGCTGCTGATGGTGACCGTGGGCGGGTGGGGGTACGCGCAAGATGATGAGGATTGGAATGAGATTCAGGGGTTGATGAACGGGCTGACAGGGGCCAACCAGCAACTGCTGAACCTTGGCGTGCAGGGCATGGGTGGGGGCGCCGGTGGGCTGACGCCGGGGTTCGTGGAGGGGCTGGCAGGTTGGTCCCAGACCTACGCGCGAGTGCTGCAGTCGGTGGATGGGGCCTTCGATGTGGATGGAGTGCAGCAAGGGGCGTATGACCCGTTTGGTGTGAATGCGCCGAACCCGCTTTGGGAAGAGTTCAACCGGTGGCAGGGCGCGATGCAGAATCAGGGCGCTGGAGGCTATCAGGGCTATCGGAACTACCGGGGTTATCAGGGCAACGGAACGTACCGGCGATACCGGTAGAGATAACCGTTCGTGATGTTGCGGCGCCTTCGTCTACGGATGAGGGCGCCGTTTTGGGTTCTGGGGGAGGTCTGGCCTGATCGAAGGTGGGGCAGTCGAGGAGTTCCCATCTCACGGTTGGGCGAGTTCGGAAGGGTCGCCATGGCACTCGCAGGCCCCGTCGCTGGCTTGGCTACTGGGGGGCCGACAAGCGAGCGTCCACCATGCGGCGGGCAGCAGCATGACGATCACCTGCCAGTTCCGATGCGGCTCGCGGGCACACGCGAACACGTACGTCACTACGAGGTAGGCCAGAGCCGCAAGGGCCAAGCTGCGTAGCAGCGGACTCTTGCCACGCCAGCCGACGAGCGCCGCCACCACCAGCGGCACGAACGTGGCGAAGAAGAGCGCGATTGGGTGGTGGATGTTGCCGGTGCGGAGCATGTAGTACGGATCCTGCAGGTTTTCATGGAGCCGCATGACCTCGCAGTACCGCGGTCGTGGGCCAACCCACAGGTGGGCCCCAACCTCGTACGCAATCGCGATCGCCGCGAGGCCTCCGAGTACCGGCAGCAGTTGCCGGCGTCGCGTGGGATCGAGCAGCATCAGTATGGCGGTGAACGCGATGATGACCACCCCATCCTCGCGGTTGGCCATCAGCAGGAAGAATGCCGGATAGAGCAGGGCACTGCGGCGGACCAGGGCCAGGACGCAGGCCGCCACCAGGATGCCCTGCATGATGCCGGTGGGATCCACCGCCCACGTGTTGAGGTTGATCGCAATGCCTAACAGCACGAACCCCAGGGCAAGTGGTGGTGCGAACCAAATCCTTCCCAACTGGTACAGTACCGCGTACAGCAGGAACGTTAGCAGGAGCAGCAGCAGCGAGTGCGCCAGTGTTGCATCCCGCGACATGGACAGCCCGGCGTAGATGGCAGGCATGAGAACACGGTACACGTTGGGGGCCCATTCGGAGGCTGTCGCCGCAGTGATCTGCGAGGGGGGAGGCTGACGGGTCGCCCAGGAATGCCACGTATCCAGGTAACCACGGATGATCGCGGGGCCTTGAGCCATCGGCGGCTGTGAGAACAGGTACCCCACGCGATGCTGCCAATGCTCAGTGATGACCGCGAGACACAGGAACAGCAGCAGGATGAGTAGCCGATCCGCTTTTGAGTGCATGACGTGCAATTCCCCAGCAGTTTTGACTTTGCCGTGAATCGTGCATCGCGGACCCAGTCGAGTGCAGTCTTGAAGCTCTCCGGCATGCAGTCACCGTCCCGGCCACTGGCAGCAACAGGGATCGTTGCGGGTGTCCCCTCGTCATGTACACCCGAGCGTCTCGAGACCTCTCACTGGCTCATACCTTCATGATGAGAACGCTCCTTCGCCTCCGCCGCTTCAGCGACCTGCTTGATCTGTAACCGCAGGTCAAGCTCCCAACCGAGTGCCGCTGCTGCAGGGCCGCAGGATGGGCCTGGCACTTACCCTCCGTTGGCCTGACGGCGGTGGGATTCCAATAGTGCGCGGATGGCTTCGGGGAGGTAGAAGGGCTCGTAGTCGAGGTCGGCGAGGGCGGAGGCCAGACCTTCGATGCGGTCGGCCTGGGGCAGGGACTTGTCGAGGA
Source organism: Armatimonadia bacterium (assembly GCA_039683575.1). Lineage (GTDB taxonomy): Bacteria > Armatimonadota > Zipacnadia > Zipacnadales > UBA11051 > JAJFUB01. The sequence continues at coordinate 7,579 of JBDKRC010000150.1, forward strand.
GGACGATCATCTCGCCGTGCAGGACACAACGGCCTACGCGACCGCCGGTGGGTTCATAGCGGATCGTGACGCCGAGGCGCTCGGCGAGACGCTCAAGTTCAGCGAGCAGTTCGTCGGGATCCATTGTCGCGACCACCTGCGCATGCTATCGGACTACTCGAACCACATCACCCCGAACCGGTCTACGTTGTGGAAAGAGCCGAAGGACGGGCGCCAACTCGACGTCTCCCACTGCCACAGGACCGAGTCCGGTAAGCGGTAGTAGTAGTTGCGGCAGAAGTTGACCTTCCACGGCGCGTCTTTCGTCGGCGGCGTCAGTTCCAGCGACGCAAGCGGGATGGCCAACTCCGCCGTCCACCCCTTGTCCCCCACGGCGGTCTTGCACCGCACCCCCTCGCAGTTCCAGTTGAACAGGTCCATAGTGAATTCGCGGGTCAGGTCCGGCTGGTAGTTGTCGGCGAAAATGTCGCCGGGGCCGAGCAGGAACTGCACCTGTTTGTCCCCTTGCACCAGGAACACCTCGCAGCTCTCGTCATCCCAGACGTTGGCATCGCGGCTACCGGGGCTTACGGTCTGCTTGCGCTCCTTGCTCTCCAGCGGGGCCTCGATGGCAAGGTACAGGTTCGTGGCGTCTCGCAATACCTTCATGGTGGTCTGTGAGCGCAGCCTGGGGTTGTTGTACATGTCGAAAAAGCCCTCGATGGGGGCTGCTGACTGCCAGCAGGCGTCGGTGACTTGGCCGTCTATCGTGGGGGCAGCCTTTGACAGCGGCACGACGAGCTTCTCATTGGTGACGGCGGCACCGGCAGCGGCTGAGTAGCGCTGGCTGCTGGCTTCGAAGGGCAGGAAACCAGTGAGGGTCTTGGCGACCCGCGCGTGATAGGGCTCCTGGCCGCGAGTGGCCTTTTCAGCCTCGCGCAGGTAACTCATGGTGCGTTGCACCAGGTTGGGGGGATACGTTTTGAGCCAGCAGGTGCTCCAGTCCCACGTGGGCTTGGGGCCGCCCTTGGTGGCGGGGTCGGCCCAGGCTGCTTCAAGTTCGTTGTAGAACTTGCGAAGCAGCGGAGCGGCGGGGCCGTATAGCTGCTGGCAGTACTCATCGATGATCTTGTCAACGTCCTGGTCCACGTCCCACATCAGCCGCATGGCAACGTACATATTGAGCGAGTCCATCATCCAGTCGGCCCAATCGCTACTGGAGCGGCCGTCGGCCCAGAACTCGCACAGTTCGATGACGCGGCCCTTCACGCGGCCTCGCTCGAGCGCGAACCACTCCTGCATGGCGTGGGGGAAGATGCTCGGCGCGCCATAGGTGCCGGCGCCGCGGCGGGCGTACCAGTAGTCCCAGACGTAGATGTCAGAGGTCTTGGTGGCCCAGCCGTTGAGTTCCTTGAGGTAGTCCTGCTTGGTGTTCTCGCGCCAGACGTTGGGCAGGTAGTTGGTGCACAGGCTGATTGCGACGTTGGGCAGCAGGTAGACGTCCGCGGGCGGCTCGCGGTATTCGGAGTACGCACAGCAGGTCACGATGCGGTCGGGATGGGTCTTGCGAACCTCGGCGGCGACATTGTTGACGAAGGTCCACACCAGCTTGCTCCAGCGTCCGCTCTTCGGCTCCTCCGGGCCAGCCTGCGCCTGGCACTGGCTGCACTGACACTCGAACATGCCGTCGCCGGGCATGACGGTGGCATAGCGCATCTCGGGGTGATCGTCGAACAGCTTGCGCATGTCGACGACGGTCTGCGCGAAGACCTCGGGGTTGCTGAAGCACACGTACCCGCCGGGGTCGCGGTTGGCGCGCTGGCCGTTGCGCTGCACGGCGAACCATTCGGGGTGGGTGTCGCCGAAGCGCTTTGGCCACTGGTTGAAGGAGTGCATGCCGATAGGACTGCCATTCAGACCGCCCCAGCGCATGCGTCGCCACCACACCTGCGTGTCGCGTGGCTTGAAGTCGGGGTCCTTGGGGATCGAGTAGAAAGCAAAGCGTGTGTTGTAGGTGGGCGCGCCGTACCAGGCGACGTTGCCGACGGTAAGCGTAGCCTGCTTCGGAACGATGCGGCCGAGCTCGCCGGGCCAGTACCAGCGAACCCCGACGACGCGCTCAAGGAACTCGTAGACGGCGTAGAGCGTGCCGAAGGGGTACAGCGAGTTGCTGACCGGCTCGATGTCAAAGGGCGAGTCACCGCCGGAGAGGATGAGGGCGTCGCCTACGCGCTGAACCGTCCAGTTGTCGGGGGCGAAGCATGAGGGCGACAGGCCAAGGCGTTCGGTGAGGGCGGTCTTGCCAAGGTGAATGGCCGGGCCTGACATGGGCTGGCCGTCTTTGATGACTGGCAACTCGGTGCCGGTGCTGAGCTTCAGGTGCTCCTGTAGCTCCTGGAGGGCGAATCGGAGACCCTTGGTCTGCGGCTCGCCGACCACGATGGTGGCGAGGGGCTTGCCGTCACGGGCAACGGGCAGCGGCTGGCCTCCCTTGGACTCGTACGCGGCAAAGCTGCCACTGGCAGCGCCGGTCTGGGTGGCCGTGTCGGCCTCGATCATCAGTTCATCCACCAGCATCGTCGCGGGCTGCTGGGAGTTCTCCAGCCAGACCATGAAGTTGACGATATTGGCCTCGGGCATGGGCGGGATCGTGGCGTGTAGCTCGAACGGGACCCACTTGCCGGGCTCCGGCTTGAAGATGGCCTGCTGGGCGATGACACCCGACAGCTTGTCGCCGCTGGCGCGCATCTGGAGGGTGACTTGCCCCTGCCCCTGCAGCCACTTGATCTGCCCGCGGAAGACTACTGCCTTGCCCTTGTATGGCGCGAGCTTGTCAGGGTGGATGTAGCAGCCGACCGCGATCACGCGCTCTTTGGTCTTCGTGCAATCCAAACGGAGTGATGGTTCCTCCGCAACGAAGTCGGTCTCGTCAACTGAGACTGCCCCGGCGGCGACCTGGCCGGAGAGCAGCGGGTAGGCGCCCACCTTCGGGAACAGCGGCTTGTAGCGCAAGGTGAGGTCCTGAGCTGTGCAGATGCCGAGGGCTGTAACGAGCACTAGAGGGAGCAACAGGGTCTTGGTGAGCTTCATGCTTGAAGGCTCCTCAGGCAGGACTTCGCCCCGCGAGTGATCAGTGTTGCATCAGGCTGTGAGTTCCCCGTCGGTGCTGTTCATCCTTCCCGGGCTCGCCTGGGCCGGAAGGTATAGTGGCGTGGGCAGGGAATGGGGACGGGTCGTTTGGAGTTCAGTTGCTTTTCTCTGGGGGGCTGCGATGCCTCGGCGTCTGTCATTGTTTTGCCTCGTGTTTTCCCTTTTACCGTTCTGTCACCTTGCCCACGCCACCGGTGTCTCAGGGGTCATTGCTACCGGCACCACGTGGACTGCTGCTGGTAGTCCATACGTCCTGCAGGGCGATGTTACGATCAGCGCCGGGGTGACGCTGACGCTCGAGCCCGGAGTGCGGGTGGTGGCAAACGGAGACTACCGGGTCTTTGTGAACGGTACGCTAAGTGGCGCTGCTACGGTCGCGGCGCCGATTGTGCTAGAAGCTGCCGACCCGGCTGCTCGTGGGGCGTGGCAGGGGCTCTATGTGCCGGCCGGGGGGCGGTGTGTGCTAACTAACGCGACGGTGCGGAATGCGGTGTATGACATCGTGGCGCCGGGGGGCGAGGTGACGCTGACGGACTGTGAGGTGGGGATGGCAGCGGAGCACGGACTGTACGCATGGAACGCGACGCGGGTGAACGCGGTGGGGTGCAGGTTTGCCGACAGTGGTATGCGGGGGATATATATCGAGGGGTATCAGGCGAGTGGCGAGATCAGGAATTGTCAGTTCTACCGCAATGGGGACTACCCGCTGTATGTGAAGGCGACGGTGGCTGAGATCATCGGCGGCGGCAACCTGTACAAAGGCAATGGCGTGCAGCGGGTTGGTGTCAGTTGCAGCATGCTGGAGGACATCACCGACACCGATGTGTGGACACGGCAGCAGGTGCCGTTTGAGCTGGGGGCCGGGACGGGGGATGGAATACTGAAGATCACGGCAGCGGGCGCGCTGAGCATTCCGGCGGGGACGCAGATTGTGGCCAAGGGGATTGACTGTCTGGGAGATTTGCGGGTCATCGGCGAGGAAGGGGCGCGGGTGCTGTTTGAGGGGCCGGGGACGACGCCTGCCGCCGGAGCGTGGGCAGGGATTGTGCTGCGGGCGGGGGCGAGCGGAGATTTCCGATTTGTGGACATGGCCCACGCCACTACCGCGCTGACGGTTGATGAGCCGCAGAGCCTCTTCGTCTCTGACTGCACGTTCACCGACTCGCAGTATGATGGGGTGAGCATCACCGGGAACGGGCCGGTCACGGTTCGGCGGAGCGTTTTTGCCCGTAACGGGCGCAACGGCCTGCGACTGGCGGGGACCGGACTAACAGGCTATGTGGATGTGTGCACATTCACCAATAATACGAGCTACCCGGTATGGAGCTTCGCGCGCAACGTGCGGATGCTGAAGGTGCGTAACGCATACTCTGGCAATGGCGTGTCGAGCATCGGTGTAAGCTGTGACTTTGAGGAAGATGTGTCGGGCGGGGTTCACGATTGGTACCCACAGGGCCTCCCACTCGACTTGACGGCGGGCACCAGGGAATCGGTCCTGGCGGTGTCCGCTGCTGCGACGCTGAACATCCATGGGGAGCAGACGATCTACTCCGGTGGCGTGGTGGTGTATGGGAAACTGTACGTGGCGGCGGATGGCTCGAAGCCATGCAGGTTCCTGGGAACCGGGGTCGGCGGGGCATGGAACGGGATCAGCTTTGACGGCGGGGCGGGGGAACTCCGAGGGGCCGTGGTGGAGGGGGCCTCGACCGGTGTGACACTGATGAACTCGTCGCCGCTCATCTATGAGTGCCTGCTGCAGCGGTGCCAGCAGGATGGGCTACGGTGCCGGGGAACGTCCAGCCCCGTAGTTGCGGACACTGTGATTGCAGGCAATGGCCGGCATGGTGTGCTCATCGAGGGTACCGCGACGCCGAATCTGGGCTGCCTGGACAACGCGGATGAGAGCGACGACGGGGGGAATTACCTGCACGGTAACGCCGGTTACGAGGTCTACAACGACACGGCGGGGGGGATTGAGGCCGAAGGCAACGCGTGGGCTAGCACGAGCACGGCGGGGATCAATGCGCGTATCTTCGACCGTCTGGACCTGTCGAGCCTGGGGATAGTGGACTTCTCGCCAGTATGGGCAGCAGGGCCGAACCGGCAGCCGGTGCTGAGTTGGCCGGGGGTGGCTGGTTATAGTGACAATGGACTCAATCCCGAGATGGCGGAGACGGGAAGTGCCGTGGAGTTCCGGGTCAGGTATGCGGATGTGGAAGGACAAGCCCCTGCCTTTGTCCGGGTGCACGTGGCGTGTGGAGGCGTGGAGATCGAGGGCAGCCCGCTCCTGATGACAGAGAGCGAGGGCTCGGACTACGCGGCGGGAGTGGTCTATGCGGCGAGTTGGCTCCTGCCAGGCGGGCGGGGCTATACATACTGGTTCTCGGCCAGTGACGGGCGCGACGCGGCGACAGGGACGCCCTGTATCGCCCAGCCAGGACCGCAGGTCACGACGCGGCCTACGCTGCAGTGGGCGGGATCGCCAGGGTATACTACGGACGCAGTAAGCCCCGACGCGGCGGTTTCGGGTACGACCTTTCAGTTTCGGGTAAAGTACTCTGATCCGGACGGGGATGCCCCGGTGCGTGTAGCGTGCCATGTCAGGCGCGATGGAGTGCCGGTGGTGGGCAGCCCCTTCTGGATGGGCCCTATCAGTGGCACTGGCTTCGTGACGGGGAAGGTGTACCGGACGACGCGGACGCTGACCGAGGCAGGGACCTATTCCTATCGCTTCGAGGCCACGGATGGGCTCTTGAGCGCAACTGGGACCCCGACGGCGTGGCGGACCGGGCCGGCGGTGGCGGCAGGCGCAGCAGGTCTTTTGGCGGTGCAGGCCGAACAACTCCACAGCGGTTTGGTACAATTGTCATGGCATCAAGGGCAAGCGGGCCTCGTGCGGGCGGAAGTCGCCAATCTTGCAGGGCGGCTTGTGGCCTGCCCGATTGAGCAGCGGCAGTATGGGGCGGGCCAGCAGATGCTTCTATGGGCGGCCCGAGGGCAGGGCGGACAGCGGGTGCCGCCGGGCAGGTATCTGATAAGGCTGCGGCTTGATGATGAGCAGGGAGGGCGGCATACGGCGCTGATTGCGTTGTCGCTGCGCTAGACGGCAGAGGTGTGGGGGCAGGTGGGAGAGCCTGCTGAGCATGGCCGGGGAATTGCCATGGATAAGGAACTGCTGCAGACAATCGAGCGGATCGTTAACAGCCAGAGCAAGCTGGAAGTGCTGTACTACTTCTACCGCAACCCCTTCACCTGGGAAGCGCTCGGAGGATTGGCACAGCGGCTGCATCGCTCCCCGCGAGACCTGGAGAGCGCGATTCGGGATCTTGTGCAGCAGAATCTGCTAATCGCGCGGGCGGGGCGGGGCGCAGGTCACGAGTTGGTATACAACTACTCGCGGGAGGTGGCGGAGGCTCCGCGAATTCAGCGGGTGATGGAGGCCTATGAGGGGGAGGCGCGGCGTGACGTGCTGCAGGCGATACTAAAGCACGACAGCGAGACGCGTCTGCAGGCGCTGGCCCGGCGGCGTGAGGTAGATGACCTGCGGACGCGGTTCGTGGCCATGGTCACACATGAACTGCGGACGCCGCTGACGGTCCTCAAGAGCGTGCTGGCGACGCTGCACAGCACTGACCCGGATGATGCTGAACAGCGGGAATGGCTGCTGGGGCGGGCGGATAGCCAGTGTGACCGCCTGACGAGCCTCGTGGAGAACCTGCTGGTGCTGTCGGGAATGCAGACTGGCAGGAAGTTGGAGCTCTACCTGGGCGAGGTTGAGATTCCGCGGCTAATGGCGGAACTGCGGGACCGGTTCGCTCAGCACGGCCTCGCACACAGGCTGGAGTTCGAGCTTGAGGGGGCGCCGGAGACGGTGGTGGCGGACGAGTATCTACTGGGACAACTCCTCGGCGAACTGATCCACAACGGCGTGAAGTTCAGCCCCGAGGGCAGTATCGTCACGGTCAGCGTCACCGGGCAATGCGAGGATGTAGTCTTCGCAGTGGAAGACCGCGGAATCGGGATGTCGCCCCTGCAGAGAGAACAGGCCTTCGAACCCTTCTATCAGGCCGAACTGGATGCCTCCAGACTCGCCGGCGGGATGGGCATCGGGCTGTTCATGTCGAGAAACATCGCCGAGGCGCACGGCGGACGTCTCTGGATTGAGGATAAAGGGACGCCGGGGCTCCTGGTGAAGTGTGCGCTACCTCTTGGGGGCCCGCAGCCTGCGGATTAGTCGGATGTCCCCCCTCCAGTACCCCCGAATATAGTCCGGTTATATGTTCACATTTCTCTCAATACTTGCGGCTGAGGCTCTGTGAGAGTGCTTTTGTCGCCTGCAAATGTGAAATTTCTTGCATCATCGCCTGCAAGATGACTATAATCAGTGGCAACGGTGGCAGATTCCCGCCGCCGTGTAGTCGGCTGTTGGCTCTTTGGGAGGACCGCTGCTGACATGGCCATACATGCGGACATAACTCCGGGTACCGCGCGGCCGTTGGGGGCGTTGCTGCTGGTTGAGGACGCGCCAGATAATCTGCAGCTTGAGACTCTGGTTCTGCGCGCCTACGGCTTCCATGTGGACGCGTGCAGCACCGCACGAGAGGCGCTGCTGTTGCTTGGCCGCCAGACGTACGATGGCCTCGTGCTGGACCTGAAGCTACCCGATATGGATGGTCTGGAGTTGGCGCGGCGCGTGCGAGGGCTCGACGGGCACCAGAATGTGCCCATCGTGGCAGTGACAGGCCGTGGGATGCCCGGTGATGAGGCGAAGGCGCTGGCGGCAGGGTGTTGCGCCTACATCGTCAAGCCGGTGAACACGCGGACGCTGGCGCGGCAGGTGGCGGATGCTCTGAATCCCTCTGCGGTCGTATCGAAAGCCTGACCTGCGGTCAGCCTCACCCCCTCTTGCGGATCAGATTCCCCTCTATCAGATGATTCCCCAGTTGCTGTGCGGTGATTGCCGGGCCGGGGTTGAGGTCTTCGAAGACATTGCCGCTCACCAGGCATGATTCGGCGGCTTCGAGGTCGATGCCACGTTGCTCGGGACTGGCGGTCTTCACGTACTCCCCGTCATAGACGCTCTTGCGGATCACGTTCCCCGTTATGCTGTGGCCGCCGCTGTTTTGCCCCTCTCGAACCACCACTGCCCCCTGCGGATTGTTGATGATGTTGTTGCCCTGAATGGCGAAGCCGCGGCATTCTCCCTGCAGGAGAACCGCTGTGTCGGCATGAAGGTAGTTATTGGCTATAACCACATCGCGGCAACGGTCGCGCGGAAGGGTCTCCCCGCGCCCACGGGCTTCAATGCCGATTGGAAAGCCTTCGATGGTGTTGTTGGCGATGACGTGCTGGGCAGTGCCGTCGAGAATTATGGCCTGGGCGTGGCCATAGGCGAAGTGATTGTTGACAACCCGCACCTCGCGGCACTCCCAGCCCAGGAATAGGTGCTCGGCCTGCTCCTGGCCGCCGGTGAGACTGCGGGTCTGAGTGCCGTGAAGAGTCAGGTGGTGGATGTTGTCGGCCCGGATGCCGCGCTTGCAGTCGCGCAGCCAGCAGTCGCGGACGGTCACATTGGTGCCGGAGGGGCCAAGGCGCAGCCCGTAGCCGCCGTGTCCCTGGAAGAAGCAGGCGTCCACGAGGGCGTCGTTGGGGTGCTCAAGGTAGAGCCCGTCGCCGCTGTCGGGGGTGCCGAAGAAGGACAGATCGCGGATGGTGACCTTGACCTTGAACCAGCCCATGCCGCTGCCACACTTGATATGCAGCAATGGCTGGCCCTCGCGGTTGCGATTGAGAAGGCTGCTTCCACGGCCATCGCCGTATAGAAACAGATGCTGCCCTTCCTGGAGTTCGACATAGGCTGGTTCGTCCAGCGCATACTCCCCGGTCGGGATATGGATTGCCCCGCCGGTTGCGGGCAGATGGTCGATAGCGGCCTGCAGAGAGCCGAGGTCCTTGACATTAAGTGGTTCCATGGCCGCGAACTTCGCGGGCAGCGAGACAAATCCCTTCTGATACGTCTATGAAGCAAAGGGTTGACATCACGGAAGGTTTAAGCATACTTACGTAGTAGGAAAACCACATGAAGATCTCAACGCGAACACGATACGGGATGCGGGCGATGGCCTGCCTGGCGCAGCACTATGGGCAGGGCCCGTGCAGCGTGCGGGAGATGGCCCAGGCGAACGGGTTGCCCGTGAAGTACCTTGAGCAGCTATGTGGGACGCTGAAGAACGCGGGCTTGCTGAAGTCGGTACGCGGGGCCGGAGGGGGATACATGCTGGCGCGCCCGCCTGAACAGATACGGCTGGTTGAGATCTTCGAAGCCCTGGAGGGCGCTCTCGCTCCGGTAAGGTGCCTGGAGAACGGCAAGCCCTGCCGCCGGCGGGGCAATTGCCTCACACGGGGTATCTGGGAGCATCTGGCGGACGTGATGCGCGGGGCCCTGGAGGAGCAGACGCTGGCGGATGTCCTGTCGGGAGCGAAGGCCGAGCTAACGAGTGTGAAATAGTAGCCGTGACTCGAACTGGGAATGAGGTAGAACCATGGGACGAATCTTCAATGACATCACCGAGACAATCGGGAACACGCCACTGGTGAGGCTGGGGAAGGTAGCCGCGGGGCTTCCTGGCGAGGTTCTGGGGAAAGCGGAGTTCTTCAACCCCTTGTCGAGTGTGAAGGACCGGATCGGACTGAGCATGATTGAGGCGGCGGAGGCTGAGGGGAAGATCGGGCCGCAAACGACGATTATCGAGCCGACAAGCGGCAATACGGGCATTGCACTGGCGTTTGTATGCGCGGCGCGAGGCTACAGGCTGATCCTGACAATGCCGGACTCCATGAGCATTGAGCGACGACAGCTCGTGGCGGCGCTGGGGGCGGAGGTGGTCCTGACGCCTGCGGCTGAGGGCATGCAGGGCTCCATAAACCGCGCGAATGAGTTGGCCGAGGAACTTGGGGATGCCTTCATACCGTTGCAGTTCAGTAACCCCGCGAACCCCGAAGCCCACCGGAAGACTACCGCCGAGGAGATCTGGCGCGACACAGACGGCGCGGTGGATGTGATCGTGGCCGCGGTGGGCACCGGCGGGACCATTACCGGGATAGCAGAGGTACTCAAAGAGCGCAAGCCGGGCGTCAAGGCCATTGCAGTCGAACCCAGCGCCTCGCCGATGCTCTCGGGGGGCAAGCCGGGGCCGCACAAGATCCAGGGGATCGGCGCCAATTTCATCCCCGAAATCCTGCGGCGGGACCTGCTGGATGAGGTTATCAAGGTCGAGAACAACGATGCCTTTGAGATGGCGCGGCGGCTGGCGCGCGAGGAGGGTATCCTGTGCGGCATCTCAGCGGGGGCGAACGTGTGGGCGGCAATGCAGGTGGCGGCGCGGGCGGAGAGCGAGGGGAAGGTCATTGTGACGATACTGTGTGACACCGGGGAGAGGTACCTGAGTACCGAGTTGTTCAAAGCGTAGGGCGGCCAACAGCCGCCATGGAGTACCGGCCCCTCGTGGCCGTGCGCGATAGTCTCGGATTTTGTGCCTGAAGACAGGGAGTTGCCCATGTTCGGACGACTACGTGAGGATATTCAGACGGTGTTCGCCAAGGATCCTGCGGCGCGAAGTACGCTGGAGGTCTTGCTCTGCTACCCCGGCCTGCATGCGATCTGGTACCACCGGGTATCGAATTGGTTCTGGCGGCATGGCTTCAAGCTCACCGGGCGACTCATCTCCCACTGGGGCCGGGGGCGCACCGGCATTGAGATACACCCCGGCGCTACCATCGGGCGGCGGTTCTTCATTGACCACGGCATGGGTGTCGTGATCGGCGAGACGGCGGAGATCGGTGAGGATGTCCTGATGTACCACCAGGTAACACTGGGCGGGACGTCGCTGGAGAAGAAGAAGCGTCACCCGACCATCGGCAACAACGTGGTCATCGGCGCGGGGGCGAAGCTACTGGGCGCGTTCGAGGTCGGAGAGGGCGCCAAGATCGGGGCGGGCTCGGTAGTCATCAAGGCAGTGCCGCCGGGGGCGACGGTAGTCGGCATACCAGGGCGGGTAGTCGAGGAGGCCAAGCCGCGGCCGGTAGTGGACCTGGAACATGCTGCGTTACCCGATCCGGTGGCCGAGGCGATCAGCAACGTCCTCAAGTCGCAGGAGCATCTGAACGAGTGCTTCGGGCAGTTGCAGCGTAACATGACGAACATGGCGGAGACGGTGGCGAAGCATCATCCGGAGACCAAAGCGGAATCGGGCAACGGCGCCGTTGAGTGAGGCGGCGAACTGGGACCGGGCGAGAGTCCCCGCGCCGTTGGTTGCCATTCTCAGGGAAGCGGAGAGTTCCCGGCGTCCGCCCGGTGCTTGGCAGCGCGAGAGACTTCGCCCCTAGAAGTCTTCTTCTAACGGGGGGTTGACGACGATGCCAGCGGGGCCGGGCTGGCCATTGCGCTGGTCAAGCAGGCGGACCTTGCGCCCCTCTACTTGCAGCCGGCCCTCGGCGAACCATTTGATCGCCTGCGGGTAGATGCGGTGCTCCTGCTCAAGGATGCGGGCTGCGAGGTCGTCACCGCTGTCGGTGTCGAGAACGGGGACGACAGCCTGGATGATGATGGGGCCCGTGTCAAACTCGGCCTCGGCGAAGTGAACGGTGGTGCCGGCGATCTTCACGCCGTAGTCAACTGCCATTTGCTGCACTCCGACGCCGGGGAAGGCCGGGAGCAGGGCCGGATGGATGTTCATGACGGCCCGGGGATACGCCTCGAGCAGCCCTGGGCCCGTGATGCGCATATAGCCGGCGAGGCAAACAAGCTGGACGTCGTATTCCCGGAGCGTTTCGACCTGCTTGCGGTCGGCTTCTTCCCAACCAGGGGTGCCAGTTTTGGCAACCGGGATGTGTATGGCGGGAATACCATAGCGCCTGGCGCGCTCTAAGGAAAAAGCATCCGCACGGTCGCTGATTACTACTACGACGCGCGCCGGGACCTTCCCGCTTTCGCAGGCGTCGATAATGGATTGAAGATCGGTGCCGCCGCCAGAGGCGAAGACACCGACACGAAGCAAGTCCGTCACGTGATGGTACGCTCCCTCGATGAAACTGTGAGCGGAGGTTCCACGCCAAGGGATTGAGCACCTGCAGAGGCGGGGATCGGAAATCAGGAACCTCTGGGCAGCCACTGGACTGACCAGGGGAGAAAGAAGGGACCTGATGAAAGGGCAGCAGTTGGCAAACGGAATCGTACGGACCGCGCTGATGGTACTGGTTGTGGCAGCCGCACTCCCGGCTCTGGCGCAGGAACAGGGCCAGCTTGAGACGCTGATGAATGCCACCGGCTTGAAGATGGAGAAGCTCGAGGCGGACACGTGGAAAGTGCCGTTCGACGGGGACAACGGCAAGACGCTTGAGGTCTACGTCACCTATAGCAACGATAAGAAGCTATCGGCCTTGATCTTCTGCACGGTGGTGGATCGAGACGCAAACTTCCAGTTCAACCGTGAGGTACTGGCGAGAGCCATGGTGATCAGCAACGATCAACCGTTCATCAAGATCGTGCTCGACGCCGATCACGGAGATCTGGACTGCCAGACGGAAGCATACATGCCGACCTTGACCGCCGAGGCGCTGAAGATGTACCTGGATACGGTGGCGTCCATATCGGACCAGTACGGGGCAGAGTTGAACCAGCTCGCGGGGCAGTAGAAGATGAGGAGGAAAGCCCTCCCGGCGCGTGGAATAGTGTGGCGAGCGGCGGAGGGGAAGGCGCAGTCGGCAGAGAGGAAATGATGAGGCAGATGATTGGAAGCAAACGAACAATATTCGCGTGCCTGCTCGGGCTTGTCCTGGCGGTTGGCACGGCCACGGCCGAGGAGCAGGAGCCACTCGCAAAGCTCCTCGGCACTTGCGGGCTCGAAGTAACCAAGATCGGGGACGATGCGTGGAACATCCCGTTCGACGTGGGCAAGGACAAGCCGTTGGATGTAATCGTGTCATACCACGACGACGAGAAGAAGTTTGCGTTGATCTACACGACGGTCGTGGACCGCAAGGACAACTTCCAGTTTAACCAGAAGGTGCTGCAGGAGTGCATGAAGCTCAACGGCGAGTACCCGGTGGCGAAGCTCGCCCTCGATCCTCCCGCCGGCAACATTGACTGCGAGATACAGACCTACATCCCGGGCCTGACTGCAGAGGAGCTCAAACTGTACTGCAGCTTTGTGGCGAGTATCGCGGATGACAACAAGGCCAATCTGGAGCAGTTGGCGGGGCAGTAGGGCTGCAAGCGGCGACAACAAAGCAAAAGGCCTCCGCGTGGCGGAGGCCTTTTTGTTTGTCGGGTTGGGAGCGGGCGAGAGGCCCGCACCATGTTAGAAGGTCAGTTCCATGGCCCGCGGTGGGCAGCGGGGGACGCAGAGCTCGCACGCAATGCACTTGTCGGAGTCAAAGCCGACCTTCCTGGTCTCCAGGTCAATGAACAGGGCGTTGGTCGGACAGGAGGTGATGCAGGCGCCGCAGTCGGTGCAACGCTGTTCGTTACGGACTACGTCGCGCGCGAGAGGCTGCACGATAACTCCCCGCTTCTTCAGGTTTCTGACGGCCGTGTCGAGCTTGCGATCCTCGCCGGTGAGGCCCAGAACCATAAGGCCCTCGCGGTCCGGCGTGATGCTCGCACGCAGGATACTGAAGTCCAGATCGTACGCCTTGACCGTCTCGGAGATGATCGGTTCGTCAATTAGTGTCTGCGGAAAGCGCAGAACCAGTCGCACTGTCTTCAACTAACCCACCTCCTTGACAGACTTGAGCGGGCGCTCGTTGAGTAGTTTGAACTTGACGTCAGAGTCGGCGGAAGGCAACGTCTCAACGGGCTCGGTCAGCAGGAACTGGCCGGTGTCGATCTGCGACTTGAGTTCGAGAGCGATTTCTCGCGCCCGGGGGTAGCTGGACAGCGGGTTGGTCGGGATCGTCTTGCCCTCGACTTCGATGCTGCCGCTCTTCAGCTCCGCGTAGGAGATGTGCCCCAGTGGCCCACGCTCCCCGTACGCATAGCCGCGGCTGTAGTCAACCACGGGCGCGAGGATCTCCGCGTCGGAGACCGCAGTATAGCGGGCCATGTCGGCGTCGAGGATCGGGATCGGTATGCCGATGCCAAGCGCCAGCGAAACGCCGTAACCATACATGCTCACACCGACCACGTAGCGGGGGTTCATCGCTTTGAGGTCGCCGACCGTCGCGATGGTGCCGGCGCCGCCCTTAGGCACGCCGTTTTCACTGCGCGCGCTGGCGGGATCGTGCTGGGTGCCCTGCCAGAAGATATAGCCCTGCGCACCGCCGATGAAGATGCGCGACCCGATGCCGATGGTGCGGAAATAGGGGTCATTGAGCAGCGGCGAAAGCTGGCCGGCCGAGCAGTAGCCCGCCGAGCCGAGGCTCTTCTTGAGCACGCCCATGTAGGTATACAGGTCGCGGTCCTTTGAGAGGTTCACCGCGACATTGTAGTTCTGGTAGGCGTTGCGGGGGTTGCAGATGAACGCCTGGTTGAGGTCCTTAAGGCGCAGTAGCGTCTCAAGCTCGCGGCGCGGGTAGCAGTCCGTGCCGTAGCTCTCGGCACGCAGCAGCACATCGCGGCCCGCCACCAGGTCGGCGATGACGTGCGCTCCGCCGTAGCGGAACTCGCCCGGATGATTGCGGTTCAGCGGATCGCCCTCAACGACCTCTGTGGCGCCGATGTAGCAGTCCACAGCGGCGATGCCGGCATACGCGGGGACGTCGTTGAGCCACACCTTGCTCATCCTCATCCTGGGCTTGGTGTGCCCAAAGTTGAGGAAGGCGCCGGATGAACACATCGGGCCGAAGGTGCCGGTGGTGACGACGTCAACCGTCTTCGCAGCTTTCTTCGCGCCCTGTTCGGCGACTATGCCGATCATGTCCTCGGCGGTCACGACGACCGCCTGGCCATTCTTAATCTTCTCGTTGATCTCTGCGACTGTCTTAGCCATTCCTGGAGTTACCTCTCGTTAGGATGGCCGGGCGAAGGGATGCCCGGCGTCAAGTCGGCTGGGTCGGCGTCCCGCGGGACGCTGGCGCATGCCCATGGACATCACTCCGCCAGGTGATAGGTGCTGCCATCTCATTTGGGTCATCCCTCCTTGCCACAGAGTTGCTGCGCGACATCGCGCAGGTATACCTATGTACGGTAGTGTAGCACTTTCTCAGACTAATGTACACTACGTCGGTAGAGAAACTTCTGACGCCTCACAGCGTGACTAGTTCAAATTCGCCCCAAACGCCCATCGTGCCGCCGATTATGCCCAGAGCCTGTAGCACTCCCGGCACGGTCCGAGCCCAGTCCAGAGCCTCCTGGATCGTGGCCGGGCTCTTGATGCGGTTGGTGAAGGCAGTGGCCACCGCGTCGGCGAGAGCCGCGTCAGCGGCGATAATCAGCCCCGCATCGGCCTTGCCGAGGCTCAGCGAATGGCCAACAGTCGCGGAACTGGTGCAGATGCCCAGGCGGCTGCCAGGTGGTATCCGGAGACCGACGCGGCCGCTGAGGCTGGAACTGCCCGCATGCACCGACACGATGCGCTCGGTCTTCGTGGAAAGAAAGATGTCGCCACCATTTTCGACAATGACCTGCGCCGAGTGCTGCAGCAGGGCGTCTCCTACATATTCCGCCACAACCCCGGCCACGGCAGCCATAGGCCCCACACCCGCGGCGGCGGTAGTCTCGTACATACGCTTGACCAGCGGCGTGGCGTCAGCAGGCGCCGACAGCGGCTCCAGGCTGGTCAGGAAGGCCCTGTTGCGCACGATCTCGCCCTGCACCTCGGCGCGAGCGGCCTTGACGGCAGCGAGGGCCTCGGCCGACAGATCGCGTGCGGCCGAGATATGCAGATCCGTCTCGGCCAGGCACACTCGGAAGCAGACGAGGTCCTGATGCTGCACTGTTTCGCGGTACGTGCGTCGCTCAAACATGGCTTTCACATGTGACAAAACGCCCGGCGTGCGCCGGACGCATGGATACGGGAGGGATAATAGCATTTGTAAGGGGTTGGGACAAGGGGGACAGGGATTTGTGCTATAATCCGCCCCATGCCTGAGGACATTGTCTCATTGAACGCAGATGATCTGGTGCTGTCGGACTTCGACGGCACTATCAGCCTGATTGACACCGGCATTGCCGTGATTGATGGGCTCGAGCTCAAGGGCGCGTGGGATATTGAGTACATGTGGCGGCGGGGGGAGATTGGCTCGATGGAGTGTCTCGCGCGGCAATGGGAGATGGTCAAGCTGCCGCCTGCGGAGCTCTACGAGTTCATTGACGCCCTGAAGCTTGACCCCAGGTTCCATGACTTCCTGGCCCTGGTGCACGAGCGGCAAGCCGGCATTGCGGTCCTGAGCGATGGACTGGACTTCTACGTGGACCGCCTGCTGGGGCGCGAGGGGCTGCGGGTGTGTGAGGATGACACCCAGTTGCGCGCGCCGGATTGTCTCGTCCGGTTCGCCAACGCCGCGACGATCACCGAGGAAGGCGTGAAGATCACCTTCCCGCACTGCAACGAATGCGGGCAGTGCGGCAACTGCAAGGTCGAGCACCTGTTTCGGCTGCGGCAGGGGTTCCGGCGGGTCATCTACATCGGTGACGGGCACTCAGACCTGTGCGCGGCCAGATACGCGGACGTGATCTTCGCCAAAGACGCGCTGGCGGAGGATTGCGTGCGGGCCGGCAGAGCGTACTACCCGTTCAAGGACTTCGGGGACGTAATCTCGGTGCTGACCTAAGGGTTGCTCCTAACCTCGATTGTCTAGATCCGGTTATACCCCACCGCCGGGGCCATGTGGTTTGGTTGGTTCATCCACGGCTTGTAGATGTAGTCTGCAGTAAGCTCGGTCAGACAGTCCACATCAGCCTGCTCAAGGCTGATCTCGCAAACGTCCATCAGCGGGTCGAGATGCTCGGCCTTGCTGCCCCCGACGATAGGCACGAACAACGGGTCGCGCGCCATGATCCAGGCCGTGGCCAGTTGCCCCAGCGTGATGTTGTACTTCCCACACAGTTCCTGCATGACGTCCAGTATGCCGAAGACTTCCTCATTGCACCGGGCGCGAATGCGCGGGTTGATGTGGGTGCACATCTCCTCCGGAAAGCCCGTTTCGCGCGTGAACTTGCCCGCGAGGATGCCGCGCGCCTGGGGGCCGTAGCTCTGCAGCATCAGGTTAAAGCGCCGGGCCATCGGCAGGGTCTCGATCTCGACGATGCGGTCGATCATGTTGTAGGCCACCTGGACGGATACCGGCGGCTCCCAGCCGTTCTTGGCGCACAGGCCCAGCGCGTACGCGACCTGCCACGCGTAGGAGTTGCACATCGCGATATAGCGGATTTTGCCCTGCTTGACGAGATTGTCGAGCGTCGAGTACGTCTCCTCAAAGGGCGTCAGCGGGTCCGGGTGGTGGCACATGTAGATGTCGATATAATCGGTCTGAAGCTCTTGCAGGCTCTCATTGATGGCATCAATGATGTGGTGGCGGGAGGTGTTGGCGCCCCGCCGCCGCCCGTTGTAGTTGCTGGCATATACCTTGGTGCTGATGACCATGTCCTGCCGCAGGCCCTTCATGATGCGGCCAAGCACCGCTTCACTTTCCTTGTACGAGTCTGCGGTATCTATGAAGTTAAGCCCCCTGTCATAGCAGCGACGCAGCAGGTCGGCGGCGTCCTTTTCCTCCATGGTGTTCACAAAGGTCATGGCGCCGAGACAGACGCGCGAGACCTCAAGGCCGGAGTTGCCGTATTTGGAGTATTGCATGATGAAGTGCCTCCTTGGAAATGGAGGGGCCGCGCTTTAGCCGGCCCAGGTGCGCCAATAGCAGAACGTGTCGTAGATAACGGCGGGCCGGCTGAAGCGCGGCCCCTCCGAACGGCAACGGCAGGTCCCCCGTCGGCGATGGCGAAGGTGCGCGCTACTTCTTCACCCGGGAGCCCCCAATGACCTCCGAAGACCATCGCCAACGTCTGCAGAACTTCGCCGACATGCATGCCATGCTGGGTGACATGCCCTGGCAGGCGGTGCGTGACTATATCCCCGGCCAGGTTGTGTACAACCTCAGCGAGTATCCCGTGGCCACGCCGCTGGGCCCTAACGAGTATGACGCAGAGCTCTTGGGCATGTTCGCCGGCGAGGGCGTGGGGCTCATCCAGATCCACGAGGACTGGAATGACTCGCAGCGAGTGCTCGGAGCAGACAAGTTCAGCAGCCCCGATCCCGAAGGACTACAGCGGTTCGTGGACCTCGTGCACTCGCTTGGGATGAAGATCATCCCGTACATCTCGACGGGCTACTTCGATGTTAAGGACCCGGATTTCCGGGATAGCTGGCACGATCCGCAGCGCGGCAGGCTGATCGAACTCTACTTCGACTATGCGCACTGCTCGCCCTCGAGCCCGGAATGGCGAGCTTACCTGCTGCCTCGGCTGGAGCAGGTTCTGGATCAATATGGCTTTGACGGGCTCTACAACGACATGGGCTATGCGAGACACCTCGACGGCCAGCCCGTGCTGGAGGGCCAGGTGCGGCCGGCTCCGCATACTCACGCGGCGATGGAAGACCTGCTTAGCATTGTCTATGAGATGGTCAAGCACCGCGGCGGCATCGTGAAGTGCCACGGCTGCCCCCCCGAGTGCACCGAGCGGATGCGAGTCTATGACTACCTGTGGGTGGGCGAGGCCGTCAAGTCGCTTGAGAAGCTTCGAGACGATAGCCGGAACTTGCAGCCCTACCTGTCGCCCTGTCCGGACATGAGCCGGGCGGAAGTGGTTGACGAGCATGAGCTGTACCTGTACACGATCCCGTACCTGCAGTTCCCCTTGCGGGTGGACGGGCGGCCGGTGACGGGCGAGCGGGCAGTGGCTCCTGGGGTTGTCTATCCGCCTGAGGAGAAATGCTTCTGGACGCGGCACATGCGGGCGATCCGCAAGCTCTACCTTGAGCACCCCGAGGGGCCGTACAACTACGGGTGGTGGGACAGCAGCCCGGGCAGGCCACAGGCGCGGGACCTCTGGTTTGACTACCTGCGGCTGTACCGGCCTATGGTCGAGAATCAGAGCCGGGCCTGGGTGGAGGTGGGACCGACCCCGCTGTTCAAATGGCGTCTACCAGAGAAGGTCACGGCCACGTTCTACGTGAACACCGAGACCTATCTGGTCCTGGCCAACTTTGGCGACCAGGCGGCGGTAGTGGACTCTCTGTGGGAGTGGGAGAACAGGCGGACGGGGGAGAAGACCTCAAAGATTACGCTGCAATCGCATCAACTGGCATTTCTTAAGAGAGTGTAGGCACACGACCTATGAACGAGCAATCACTGAAGCGTCTAGCCCCCACCGTGGCGGCCCTGCTGGGCCTTCCTGCGCCCCAGTTAGCCACCGAGGCACCGTTGGATGAACTCGTGGCCGATCTCGCCCCGGCAGAGCGAGTGGCAGTGCTGGCGCCGGATGCGCTGGGCTGGTACCCGTTTGGGCTGTGGCGGCATGAGATGCCCTATCTGGACGGGCTGCACAAGTCGCGGAGCATGGTCCTGCGCGCAGTGATGCCCACCATCACGCCGGTGAACTTCTCCACGATGTTAACCGGCGCGGAGAAGGCAGGCCATGGCGTAGGGACCTTCAACGACAGCTTTGTCTGTGAGACCCTGTTTGACGTGCTGCGCCGCGAGGGACACCAGAGCGCCGGAGTGGGGCAGAAGGGCTATACGGGCGGAGAGCTGCTCGGACGCTTTGCGGATCTGTGGGGCAAGGCAGAGAGCAATACCGACGCCGAGGTGGAAGAGATTGCCCTGCGCTTTGCCACCGAGCACCGCCCCAAATTCATGATCGTACAGCTTGGGACGACCGACGACGTCTTCCACAAGTATGGGCCGACCTCGACGGAAGTGCTGCCGGTAGTGCGCGAGACCGACGAGCGGCTACGCCGGATGGTCGCGACCTTGAAGAATCTAGGGTACGCGATCATCGTGACGGCGGATCATGGGCAACATGACGCGGAGGGCGGCGGAGGCTCGCACGGGCAGGAGCGGGATGAAGATGCGCTGGTGCCGTTGACGTGGTTGTGAGAACAGGCAGGGGGACGCAACAAGTCTTGTCATTCTGAGCGACGCGAAGAATCCCAAAGCAGGGGCATGCAACAAGCCTTGTCATTCTGAGCGAAGCGAAGAATCCCCCGGGTGCGGACAGAGCCTTTGTTTCACGTCCCACCATGGCATGGCACGTGGAGGGGAGCAGGAAACAAGAAAACGCCACAGCCCGAAGGCTGTGGCGTTTTGGCTAACCAAAGCAGGCCGCTACTGGTAGCGGACCTGGCTGAGACTGTTCTGCTTGAACCACTTGGCGTGGCCGTCGAGGAAGTTGAGGTTCATGCCCTCGTTGTGTCGGCAGCCGCCGATCATGCGAGGGTTGGTGTGGTCAATCATACCGGTGGCGGTGACAACGTAGATGTAGGGGCGCTGGATGCCCTCAGTGACCATCGCCGTCTCCGCGGGGTACTGGAAGAAGCTCTGGGCATTGTTGTACAGGTAGTAGTTGTACATATAGCTGAGTTGCTGAGTGGGGTAGGTGCCCGGCAGGTAGTTTGAGCCGAAGGTGTGAACGTCTATGGGAGGATTCGCGTTGGAGATGCAGTCACGCAGCGAATCGCTGGGGCAGAGGAAGACCTGGACGTTCTTCACGTAGGGATAGATGGCGTCAACGTAACCGCCATGGGGGTAACCCGGCCAGGCGCTGTCGCCCCAGGCCAGGCTGTCGCCCTTGGGAAAGCGCTCGTCGTAGTCCTGGCAATACTGCAGGAACGCTACGCCGATCTGCTTCATGTTGTTAAGACAGGATGATTGCCGGGCCTTTTCGCGGGCCTTGGCGAAGACTGGGAAGAGGATCGCTGCCAAAATGGCAATGATGTAGCCGCTGAAAAACAGCAAGCAGGTATCGTTTTGTCTCAAGGGAATCCTTGGTTGAGGTGATCTGCTTGCAGCACAAGTCTCAGCCCCATGCGCCCTCGCTCTACGACGACGT
>JBDKRC010000151.1:0-36074 GCA_039683575.1 Armatimonadia bacterium
GATCTAGGGGCCCTACATCTTCTACGTGGACTTCGAGGGCCACGAGACCGAGCCGATGGTGCATGCGGCCCTGGAGGGCCTGCGGGAGCAGTGCCAGACGCTCAAGGTGCTCGGCAGCTATCCCGTAGCCTCGGATTAGCAGCGAAAGACGACAGCCGCCCATCTGCTCCGCCGCAAAGCCCCGGGAAAAAACTGGGAGGGCTCTTCGAGATTCTGAAGCGATGTCCGCTCCAGCGCCGAAGACCCCTCCCTTTTGCTTTACGTAATCCTCTGCTACATCGTCAGCTGATCGGTCTCGTCCACCGCCATCTGCTCCATGTCGTCTTCCGCTGCTTTGCGCTGAGGAATGTTGGCGACACTCACGCCCTGAATCTCAGCCATCTTTGCGAGCGCCTGCTGGCCAGCTTCAGTCCGGGGGAACTCGGTGAGTTGCTCGATGCGCTCGCGCAACCCGGGCTGAGAGGACATAAACTGCCCCACTTTGAAGTGCCGCTCGATCTGCTTGGCGTCGGTTGAGATGTCGCCGGCACTGTCGATGTACGCCTGCAACTCCTCGCGGGTGATGCCCGCATTGGGGTCGGCGACAACGGCGAACTTCACAATCGCGGCGTTCAGGATCGAGGGCCGCAGCATGACCAGGAGCGCGCCGCGGTCAGCGGTGAACTCGATAAGCTCGGCCCAGGCCCGGCCAAAGAACCCAATGAGCAGGACGGGAAACAGCCCGATCTTGACCCCCAGGCCGGAGCTCCTGATGAAGGTCTCGGCAAGGTCGAGGCGTACGTGCTTGCACGCGTGGTGCGTCACTTCGTGTGCCATCAGCGCCTCAAACTCCTCGGGCGCCATGGCATCACGCAGAGCTTGGCTGGCGATAATACTGCCACGGCCGCCGGCCAGGCTGTACATGAGAGGCTGCGGATCGCTTACCAGGTACATGTCTGGCGGGGTCTTCATCCCCAGCAGGCTCGCCTGCCGTGCCAGCACGCGGTACAGGTCCGCAAAGTTGTTGTTCATGACCTTTGACTGCCGCCCGGCCTTCTTCATCAGCGTGGCTCGAGGCTTAGCAGCGAGCCAGTTGCCGATCAAGACGGCAGCAATCGGATAGACCACAATGTACAGGGGGATGTAGAACTTCTGCGCGGCGGTCTCCGGCTTGTTCAGCATTAGGAACGCGCCTGCCGCCAGCCACCCGAACAGGATGATTACCCCGATGATCCCGGTCCAGTAGCTGCCCTTTTCGCCCGGAAAAGCGAAGTCGCAGACACGCAGCCCCACCGCCTTTTGGACCTTTGTCTTCTTCGTCTTGGTTTTGCGTGCCAACTAAATGTCACCGTCCTCCCTTGCGCCGCGTACGACGCGAACCCTCTTTACGTGCCGCCCATCGCTGTCCTCCACAGTCATCTGTACCGCTTGCACCTCGAACACTTCCCCTTCCAGGGGAATATGACCTGCCAGCCCGGAGATCAACCCGCCGATTGTTTCGTATTGGTCCTCTGGCAGCTCCGTGCACAGTCGCTCATTGAGCTCGTCGATTCTCATCTTCCCGCTGACCAGCGCCTCGGTCTCGCACACCAACTCCAACTGGTCTTCGGCCACATCGTGCTCATCGGCGATCTCGCCAACCAACTCTTCCAGAATGTCCTCAATGGTGACTAAACCGTCGGTCCCGCCGTAGTCATCCACGACTATGGCGATATGAACGCGGTGTTCGCGCATCTCCCGCAGCAGGTCGTCAATTCGTTTGGTCCCCGGCACATACACAGGCGGCCGGGCGATGTCCGTCAGCGTGAAGCTCGTATCGCCGGTCCCGAGCCGCCGCAGCACGTCATTGATATAGACGATCCCAGTGATGCTGTCCAGGGTCTCGGAATAGATCGGTATGCGCGAGTAGCCGCTGCGTCCGGCGACTGCCGCGAATTCCTCAACGGAAGTGGTATCCTCCGCCGCCACGATGTCCACGCGTGGCACCATGATCCCCCGCACCTGGGTCTCGCCGAGGTCGATGACGCTGTCAAGCATCTGCGCTTCCTCGGCGTCCACCATCCCCTCTTCCTCGCTCACGTCCGCCGCGATGCGGATCTCGTCCAGGGTCATGAGTTGGCCATTGCGGCCATGGCCCCGCAGCTTGCGCAGCAGCGGCCGGGACAGCCGGGCGAGGATGATCACCACAGGCCGCAGGACCGCCGCCAGCACCGCGATAGCGGGCGCCACTGCCAGTGAGGACCGCTCGGGATACAGGCTGCCGTACGTTTTGGGCGTCAACTCGGCAAAGAGCAGGATCACCAGGACCATGCCGATATGCGCGAGTTCATCAATCAGATGCCCCTGGTGGGCCAGGCGATAGCGTACCAGCAGCGTCATCACCGTCGAGATGATGATGACGAACAGGTTCATGCCGACGATAATGGCGCTGAGGTAGTTTGAGTCCGAGAGCAGGCGGACGACGATCTGGGCCCGCCGCTCACGCTTCTCGGACAGCCACCGCAGGCGCGCCTCATTCATCCCCAGGAACGCCGCCTCAGCAAGCGAGCAAAAGAAGATGCCTACCAGGCAGACGCATATGGCGAGCACCCCAAGCCACAACAGCGGGTCACTCATCACTCTCAACGTCCCTTGCTTGCCAGGGCTCGCCGGGCTCCGGCAACGTCACGCGAATCCGTTCAAGGCGCGGGCCGTGTGATTTCTCAACGGTCAGGGTCAATTCCCCAAACTTGAAGCTCTCGCCCTGTGAAGGAATCCGGCCTGCGATGTCAAAGATCAGACCGCCCAGGGACTCGTATTCGTCCGCGGGAAGCTGGGCATGCACGTAATCCTGTAGCTGATAGAGACCTATCCGGGCATCGCAGAGCAACTCCGTCTCCGATAGCTCCACGATCTCCGGCTCTTCAACATCGTATTCGTCCACGATGTCGCCGACTATCTCTTCCAACAGGTCCTCGACCGTCACTAACCCGGCCGTGCCTCCGTACTCGTCTGTCACTACCGCCAGTATCTGCCGCCGTAACTGCAGTTGTCGCAATAGTTCATCCGCTGGCAAGCTCTCAGGCACATGGTGCACGGCCCGCGCCACCACCCTGGCCTCTCGATCCATCTCATTCTTGATCAGGTATGGCAGCAGGTCTTTGAGGTGTAGGACGCCGATGATATCGTCGGGCGTCTCCTCATATACCGGCAAGCGCGAGTGGTGTTCCTGCAGCCCGAGGGAAAGAGCCTCTCGCAGGGTCTGCTCGGCTTCAACGCACACCATGTCGGGCCGCGGGGTCATGATCTGCGCCGCCGTACGGTCACCGAAGTCCAGTACCCCGTGCATCATCCGCCTCTCCCCGGCCTCCAGCACCCCCTGCTCCTCGCTCTGTTCAATCATGGCCTTGAGATGCTCTTCGCTGACCCCTGGCAACAGGGACCCCGTGCGGACGCCAATGATGAAGAGAATGCTGCGGGAGATAAAGGAGAGAACCACCACGACGGGCAGGAGAACAACTGCTACAGGTGCCACGGCCATGGCGCCAAGCCGTGCCACGCGGTCCGGCGACCCAGCGCCTAGCTGAATTGGCACCACTTCACAGAAAACGACAATGACGATCGTCATGATGACGACCGCCACCAGTGGCCCAAAACGTGGGTCTATGTACTGCACGGCCAGCGTAGTGGCCACGCGCTCTGCCATGTAGTTCGAGAGCGTGATTCCGAGCAGCAGGACGGTCAGGGCAAGCGGGCGATGCCGGTAAAGCATCACCAGCACCTTGGATCCCCGCAGCCTCTGCTCGCTCATCTGCCGCGCGCGGCTGCGACTCAGGGCCAGAAAGGCTGCTTCCGAACCAGAGAAAAACGCGGCCAGCGCCAGGAGCACTACAAGCTTAGCTAAGTCGCCTTCAGGCGAACCATCCACTAACAGAAACCTCCCACTGTCTGCGGCAATGTCCGCGACAGCGTCACTATTATAGCATAGAAGAACAATCTCTGAACAGGGGCCATTGCGTTAGCCTGGCGGCATCGGCGGTGGCGCGGCCGGCGGCGGGGCCGGTCGACGTTCTTCCGTCGGGCCAGCCACAGCCGGCTCAGGTAGGGCTTCGACCACTGGAGTGGGGGCAGAAGCGGCCACTGGCGCCGCCACCGGCGCGGAGGCCTGCGGCTTCGCTTGCAGCAGCGCGTTGGTCAGGCGCGTGTTCTCCTCGATGTCGAGGACGACGATGATGCCCTCCGCCCACGCGTAGAACATGATGAAGTACAGAATGCCAATGGGGATCATCATGAGACCGCCCACCATTCCTGCCGCGGGGCCCTGAAGGCCCTCAAGCCCGCCGGCCCGCCCGCCCGTGCTTAGCATCACTATGCCCATGATCACTATGCCGATGAGAGCCAACCAGGCAAGGACCTTCAGCACGATCGCGATAAGCCTAAGTACGCCAAAGCGCTTTTCCACAACCATTTCAGACCCTCCTCAGGTTACAGCGCGTTCTAGCTTTCACTCCACGAGATCGCCGTGACCGGGCAGCCGTCTATCGCCTGCTGTATCGTGGCCTCATCATCGCCCTGAGGATCAACCACCTGCGCGACCGCATCCTCATTGAGCTCAAAAGTCTTCGGAGCGAGCTGGGTACACAGCCCACAGCCAATACAGGTGTCCTGATCCACAACTGGAATGGCCATTGCAGCGTCTCCTTATATATAGCTATTGGACGAAGCTCTGCCGAATCCTTCCGCGCCCTCGCTTACTCATCGTGAGGAGGCGGTTTGGTTGTTGTTGACGAATAGCTCTATCATAAGTGCGAAGGGGAGACCAGCATAATGTACAAGACAATCATGTTGACCCTGGACCGTTCAGGGCTGGCCGAGCAGGCAATTCCGCATGCCGTTGCCCTGGCCAAAAGCTTCGGCGCGCGGCTGGAGGTAGTGAGCGTGGTGCCTTTGCCCGGCTCCGAGGCGACCGCCGTCACCGGCGCGGATGTTGACTGGGAACTCGAGGTAGCCACGTACAAGGAGTATCTGGCCGGCGTTATGGCGCGGATTGCGGACGAAGGCGTGCCTGCGACCCAGGAGATCCGGCGCGGCAATATCGCTGAGGAAATCATCCGCCACGTCGACGAGGCCGGAGTGGACCTTATCGTAATGTCCACCCACGGGCGTTCAGGGGTGGGCCGCTGGGTCTATGGCAGCATCGCTGACCGGGTGTTGCGCTACGCCCCGGTACCCGTGCTGCTCGTACGGGCAGCGGAGTAACCATGGCCAAGACCGATACTCGCCTCTCGCCCCGCGAAGCCGGAGTGGTGCTGCAGACGTGGCGCCTCAAGCCGATCTTCACACGCCCCGGTGGTGGCACTGCCAACGCTTCGTTGATCGTCGTCGGCTCCCGTGGGACCTTCATCCTCCGCCGCCGCAATCCCCGCTACGCCAATCCGGATCAGCTCACCTATGATCACGCCGTCCTGCATGGTCTGGCGAAGGCGGGCCTACCCGTCCCGAGGATCGTCCGCACTCCACAGGGCAGCCGCTGGGTTGAGCATGACGGGCACATCTACGAGCTTTTCGAGTTCATTGAGGGAGTGCCGGCTGATCCTGAGAGCCTTGACGAAGTCGAGGCGGCGGGCCACATGCTGGCGCGCTTCCACCTGGCCACCGAGCGCATGGAAGTCAAGGGAACGAAGCAGTGGCCGAGGTATTTCGACCCGCGAGTGTCACTCCGGGGGCTGCATGATGCGGGGAAGCGGCTGGTCCGTGGAGATACCGGGAATCTGGGGGATATCTCAGTCGAACAGGCCGCCGACACCATTGACTACCTGATCGAGCAGGCTCACCGCGCCGAGCGTGAGCTGCCTGACAGAGCCTACAAGGCTTTGCCCCACACGATCATCCACGGTGACTGGCACCCGGCCAACCTCCGCTTCCGCGACCACGAGGTTGTCGGCATCTTCGACTTTGACTGGGTGGGCCGGCAGCCCCGGATGGTTGACGTGACTGACGGGCTGCTGTTTTTCGGTGGTCGCCGCCGCGGCAAGCTCGACGGCGGGGACATCTGGTCACTCACCCAGGGCTTCGATCTCATCTGGGAGCGGCTGGAGCGGTTCATGGCCGCCTACCGTCACCATATCAACCTCACTCGGAGCGAGTTGCAGGCGCTCCCGGCGCTCATGCGCCAGCGCTGCCTGTACAACCGAGTGGATGCCATGGTACGCAAGATCGAGCCGCCGGACCAGGTGCGCTTCCTGGTGACGGACGTGCGCGGCCCCTTTGAGTGGATCGAAGCCAATCAGGAGAAGCTGAAAACAGGGGACTGGGGAATGTCGTAAGGCAAGCCGTTCAGGACGCCTGTAGCTTGCTGTATTCCCACTCCATCATCGCCACCGCCTCTTCCTCCGCCTGCGCCAGCGTGTCCATGACGAACTGCACCGTCAGATATTGAGGCTCCTGCTGCCCGTAGTACGCCGGCGGCAGGGCCTCCAGGACCACCTGCTGCCGCCACGCGTTAAGCTCCCCGGTCTTCAGCGGAGGAATGGTGAACTGGGCCGTGGCCTGCTCCAAATGCCAGCGGATGTCCTCGAGAGCGCTCGCTTCCTGCTGGTATATTTGCTGATCTACCCACGCCGCCTCGTCGTGGAACTCCTGCCGTAGCGTCATGCGCTCAAGCCGCCCCGCCTCTGCCATGAGTTGCCACAGCTCCGGCAGGTCATGCCTGATTCTCTGACGCCAGACGTCATCGGCGCAGACGTGGGTCAGCCAGCCGGTGAAGAACGAACGCACCTGCAGATCGTCTTCCCCCAGGGCCCTCTGCAGGTAATTGCGCAGGAAGTCCGCCAGCCTGTAACCCACTCGGCGCTGGCTGCGGAAATGCAGGTCGCGGTAGCTGAGATGTACCGCGATCCGGTGCGCGTCGGGCGCGATAGCGCCGAGGTAAAGCGGAGAGCGCGCCTCTTCCGGCCATCCCAGCCGTACCCTCACGCGCTCTGCAACCAGCAAGTGTCCCTGTTCGGTCATGTGATGCCTCTCTTCCGCCTGATGGCGAATCTGAACTACTGCGGCAGAGGCCCACTCCCCCAGTAATACATCCGAACCTCCCCTTGCTTCAGCCGTGCGCGAAATTCGCTGCTCCGCGGCCCGACGGCCTGCCCGGTCTCGAGATCATATACCTGCGCCAGTTGTGGCAGCTGCACCACGTGCTCCCCGTCCTGACCGGCGCGCAGTGCCAGCACATTCTCCCTCACATACACCGCGTCCCCGGCCTCGGTCCACAGCTGCACGTCTGCATCGAGTGCGATGCTACGCAGGAGTGACGCAGGCAGGTGTGTGGCGCCGGACCACACATTCTTGGTCTTTCCCATTTGCCCGCTGGCCAAACCTCCGTACGGCGTCCCCACCAGCATACCCAGCACATCCGCCTTATCGTCCACGCATACAAACCGTGGCGTCAGCAGCGCCGCCGGGCCGTAGGTGTAGCCATCCCCCGTCACCTTGACCTGTAGCGGCCCCTTCTCATATCGCTGCACGAGCGTCAGCCCGGTCAACTCCCGCATCGTCCTGCCGCCAATGCTTTCATCGATTGCCCCTGGTGCATAGACCCACAGCGCGGTGCATGGCTGCTGGGCCAGGGCCGCCTGAAGCTGCTTGCGGGAGGCCGCGTCCAGATAGAAGGCGTCGAGCATGATATACAGCTTGTACCCGGGCGCCCGGCCGCTCATCACATCGTCCAGGGTCCAGACATCCACCGGGGCACCAATGAGCGACAGCCCCACCCGCTGGTCCGACAGCAGCGGCTTGACGAGGTCGGACCCGGCTGCCGTATAGGCCAGGCTGATGTCATCTACGACTACGGCAACCTCGCTGATGCTGCCGCGCCCAATACCTGCGAACTTGCGCAATCTCGTTGCTGCCGCCCCTCCGCTGCCCTCCTCAGCCACAGCCGCTCCGCTGCACAGCGCTCCCGCTACCGCTCCCGAACCGAGGCGTGCAGCAGCCGTTGCGACCCACAATTTGCCATGCTCCGCCAGGGAGGCCGCCACTGTTGACATGACCGGCAGACCGGCCTCCCCCGCCGCGGCGGGAGCCACTATGAAATCAAGCTCCGGGGCTTCGCACACCGGCACCAGGGCCAGATGGCCGCCGTTTTGCGCACCACACCGGGTCCCGGCAAGATCGAAGATCTGTCCGTAAGCGACTCCGACGACTTTCCGCTCACCTGTGGCCTGCCGCGCCAGAGACGCAAAGTACCGGATTGTCTCCGCCACCAGGTCGGAACTGAAGGTCTGGTAGTCCACGATCTCCTGCGCCGCAGTGGGATCGTGCAAGACGCCACTGGGCGCACGCAGCCTCTCGGTCTGCCCCGGCACTCGCGCCTGGTTCCAGCCCGTGATCGGCTGGAACTCCTTGAGCGCCTCCGGCGAGTTCACCGGCTGCCCCGGCTGCCCCCAGGCCATGCGCAGAGACCGCGTATCACGGTACTTGTTCTTCAGCCACGCCCGGAAGGCCTCATGCTGTGGATGGCTGTAGTCCGAAAACACCCCCTGAGAGGCTCCCGGGTACACCCAGCGTCCATCTTCGCCTGCCGCGAGCTGATAGCCGATGATTGCCGGCCCCCATGGCCCGTCTTCCAGATGCTGGATCAGCCGCGTCAGGGCCGCCCCGGCATCCTTGCGCCATACCTCCGAGGCCCATGATGCGCTGGTCCGCTTCCCCCACTGCACGCTGTCCGGCAGCACGGTCTTGCCGTCGCCGAACACCATCAGTTCCTTGGGATGCTCTCTATCCCACCACGGCGGCGAGGAGACGTGCACGACCGGGATGATATAGGCCTCTGGATTGGCCGCCAGCGTCGCCGCCAGCCGTGCGTCCAACTCGCGGTAGTCAAACTCCTGAGGCCCCTTCCAGACTATGCTGCTCTCTCCCGTGGGGTCGAAGTCACTCGTGCACGGGACCATCACCCACGGCGCCT
Source organism: Armatimonadia bacterium (assembly GCA_039683575.1). GTDB lineage: Bacteria > Armatimonadota > Zipacnadia > Zipacnadales > UBA11051 > JAJFUB01. The sequence continues at coordinate 8,921 of JBDKRC010000151.1, forward strand.
CAGCAGGCATCGCCTCACCCCGCAACCAGCCACCCAGCAGCGGTAGAGGCTGGTCATCCACCACAAAACACCCGCCGTTCCTGGCATTGCGCACGCTGATCTTGGCTGGGGCCGCCGGCGCCTGGACAGTCACCTCAAGCTCCGGCCGTTGCGCGAGCGTCGCCCCCGGCCAGGTCAGCCGCACCTTGTACGCGCCCACCACAATATGTCGCGGGATCGACAGGGCCAGCGTCTCCGTCCGTGGCTGCGTAGTCACCGCCACCGGAGCACGCAGGACTGATACCGGCGTCTCGCCCCGCAGTAACTGCAGTTCGAAGGGCACCGGACGCGCCGTCTGCCTGTCCCCTTCCACGCGCACCTGCACCGGCAGTGCCTTCCCTGCTTGCACCCCTCTGGCAGCGACCAGATTCCCGGCCTGAAGCGCCGGCGGAGGCGCTCGCAGCACCGTCAGTTCATCAAGATACAAGCGGTAGGTCTTCCCCGCCTCCAGCCCCGAGACGGTCAGTTCCACTGCCCCATACGGAGGCGGCGGCAGGGCTCCCGGTAGCCCCTCAAAGTCACTCACCCGAAACACATACCGGTACCAGCCCCGCTGCAGTTGCAGGGCCACCGGCGGAGCCACCCACGTCCTGCCCTCGGCGTCGGTCAAGCGCGGCGCGAGTTGCAGAGCAAGCTCGTCCGGATTCTTGACCCAGACCGCCAGCCCATCGAAATCGCGCTGGTTGGGGATAGCCAGCGTAGCCTGCGTCCCAGCCTGCCCCGCCGCAAAGTCCCAGCGCACGCTCGCGCCCGCCACCCTTGCGCCCTTCTCCGGCGTCAGCGCAAACCGGCTGAAGGACGCCCGCAGCATACCCGGCGGCAGTGTCTGCACGCAGTACGGCGTCCTGTCGAAGCTCTCGGCCACCGTCGCCGTCCAATCCGCGGGCAGGTCGTCAGCCACCACGACGCCCAGCGCCAGCACGCACGCACTCACAGCCAACCATCTCATTATCGGCATCAATCTCGGTATCCTCATGGTATCATCGTGGTGCGGTCCCAGTTGCAGACGTCGCGGTCCAGGTCCTCGCCGCCCTCGCAGCCATCTTTCCCATAGCTGGCCAAGTCATATGGCCGCCTCAGTTCACTGCCCTTGAGCATCTTGCCCGGGCACATAAACTTGAACGGCCGCCCCCACCCGTCCTGCAGATCGGCCGGCTTGGTCAGGTACGGCCCCGCCCAGCCATGCGGCGCGTCCTCCTTGGGGAGGGCCAGCAGCGCTTCCAAGCCCTGCTCCTGGGATGGCAGTTCCCCCCCACAATCGAAGCAGTACTTCTCCAGCGCCGCCTCAATCGCTGTCATGCGCTTGATGGTCAGCCCACGCTTCGCTGACTCGGAGCGGTCGTTCACATAGTAGTAGAACGCAAAAGCCCCCACCATCACCACCATCAATGCATAGAGCAGTTGCGTCGCAGCCAGGCCGTGTCGTTTGCTGTGTCTCATGCTTCATCAACCCTGTTGTTAGCGCATGCGCTGCACGATGTAGGCTACGTCATCCGTCACAGCGGCCACCTCTACAGCCAGTTCACCGTCTCTAACGATAGCCGTCCGCGGCTCACCCAGTTCACCCGTCCTGGTGTCAAAAGTCCGGCACACATACCGCCCACTCTTCATGCCGTCCACACGCACGACCACCCTCGGTGTCGGCTCCGGCACCTTCTGCGCCCGCAGCAGCGGCCATATGTGTCCAGTATTCTGCGCCCACAGCCAGACCGCCTCCGCCGTCCCAAGGCCCAGCACCCGCAGGCGCTGGGTTCCGCTCACAAAGCTCTCCAGCCGGTAAGTCGCCGTGATCCAGTCCGGCCCAACATTCTCGACCACAATCTCGTGCACCCCCGACGGCACCTCGATCTCGTATGCGCCATCATAGGTGTGTATGGCCTGCACTGTGGTCTGCGCCGGCATGTCGCGCTCGAACGCGACCTGCCCGTCCAGGCGAATCTGCAGCTTACCGCCGCCTGCATACGACACACCATCAACTACTACTGCAAACTTCCCCGGCACCGGCCAGGTTCCCCTGAAAGTCTGCGGATTGTGCCATTCCTTGTGATTGCGCACACCATGCAGGATCGTGTCATAGGTGTCGCGGGCAGGAAGCCTGTCCGGCGCAATCTCCACAGTCACCGGCCCGTACTGCAGGTTGCCCCAGCCCCGTCGCCCCGCCGTCAGCATCCCCTCGCCGTAACTGTCGGTCTCACCCGGCGCAAGCTCTACCGCCGTCTCCACCGGCCTGGGGTCGCCACGCCACGCGATCTGCCCCGCGAATTGGTTCACGGGCTTGAACACCGGGTAGAGGTTATACGGGTGAATGTACGAATCCCACCACCACGTCATCGGCGTCCCCGCCGCACCGCTCATCAGCCCCGCCCACAGCGAGTTATGCAACGCCACCCCCTGCTTGTCCTCACGCTCCACCTTCCCCTGCCAGTCTATCCCAATCTCGCCGAAGAACGCCGGCCGCCCGTACTTCTCTTTCTCCCGCTGCCACTGCGTAACTGTCTGCGCCTGATCCGTCAGCCCATAGTGATGCATCTGGATGAAGTCCATCTGCGGCAGCGCCTGCACCGCCGGATCCCCCTGCGGCCCAGCATAGCTGGTGGTCACCAGGTGCCCCTGCGGGTCGGTCTCGTGCAGATAATCAGCCATCTCGGCGTGCCACGCGGCCACGTCAGCCGAGTTGTACCCATCCACGAGGTTGACTTCGTTCCACAGCTCCCAGCACATCACCGCCGGGGAGCTGGACCACCTCGCCACACAGTACCTCAGCCGCCGTTTGAACAGCTCCCGCGCCTGCTCATTAGTGAAGAACTCCGGCGGCGTGGCCAGCGGCCCGCCCAGCGCCGCATTGTATGGGTTGCTCTGCCAAAGCTGGTACATGGGCTTGCTGCGCAGTGCATTGAACGACTCCAGACAGAGCATAACACGCAAGCCCTTCTGCCCCGCCAGCTTGACGATGTAGTCCACCCGCCAGCAGTTCTCCAGGTCATAGCGCCCCAGCCCCACCTTCGTCTCGCCCGAACTCCCCGCCCGTTCCACCGCCAGACGCGTAAACGTATTGACCCACAGCCGGGCCCAGTTCCCGCCGTTGTCCCCCAGCCCACCGAACCAGTCGTCATAGTCGTAAGTGCCGCGCGTACCCGGCCAGCACACATTCTCCCCGATCGCGAAGTACGGCCGCCCATCCCCCGTCTCGAAGTGCCGCTGATTGGGAGCCACCTTCAGGAAGTCGTCCCGGCCCTTCGCCACGCGCATTCTCCGCCACTCCCCCGCCCACGTCTCATCCCCCGCCCGCGCGGTCACCCGGCACCGGTACTCCCCACTCTCTCGCGGCGTATACCGCACCCGCCATTCCTGAGCGCCCTGCAGCGCCAGCCGCTCGTCCTTCCCCTCCAGCGTCCGGGCATAGTCCTGAAACCAAAAAGCCGGCACGCGTTGTCGCGCACCGGCCGGTGTTCTAATCTCAAGCTCAATCGCTATCTGCCCGGGGTCAAACGGGTTATCAAACTCTGTGCGTCCCTCCAGCCGCAGCTCCCACGCCTGCCCCTGCAGAGGCCCCTGCGGCCAGTTCAGCACCCGGTACTGCAGCCCCTGCGCCCCCGCGCTGGCGGATACCATAGTCATCAGCGCCAGCACTCCCAGCCGCAAAGTGGACCTCCGTGATTAGCGCGTGGTGTGCCGCGGTCCTTACTCTTGGGACATCATCTTGATGAAGTTATCGAACAGGTAGCTCGCATCGTGCGGTCCCGGCCCCGCCTCAGGATGATACTGCACGCAAAACAGCGGGAGTTCCTTATGCCTGAGACCCTCGCAGGTGTTGTCATTGAGGTTCAGGTGCGTGATCTCCATCCCGCTGCCCTTGAGCGAGTCCATGTCCACGCAGAAGCCGTGGTTCTGGGTGGTGATCTCCACCTCATCGGTCTCGAGGTTCTTCACCGGATGGTTGCATCCCCGATGCCCGAACTTCAGCTTGTAGGTCGTGCCGCCCATGGCCCAGCCGATGATCTGCTGCCCCAGGCACACGCCGAACACCGGCACTTTGCCAATCACGCCGCGAGCGGTGTTGATGGCATAGTCCAGAAGCTGCGGGTCGCCAGGGCCATTGGACAGCAGCACCCCGTCTGGCTTCCACTCCAGTACCTGCTCCGCCGTCGTCTCCGCCGGCACGACCACGATGTCGCAGCCCCGGCTGTACAGGTGCCGCAGGATGTTCTGCTTGATGCCCCAATCCATGCATACCACACGGTAGATCCGCGGCGCATAGAGCGGCATGCCATCGCGGTAGATGGTGCGCTGGCGAGGCCGCGGCTTGCTGCGGTCATCTGACCAGATATCCGGCGTCACGGCCTCCTCGATATAGCCGTCCTCGGCCCACCGATGCGGATGCGCGCAGGTAACCTGCTTGACGAAGTCCACATTCTCCAGGCGCGGGGCCTGCTGGGCCTTCTTGATGACGCTGCCAGGGTCTAGGTCCGTGCTGGAGATGACGCCCATCTTGGCGCCATAGGTGCGCAGATGCTTGGTCAGCCGTCGCGTGTCGATCCCTGAAATGCCCGGGATGCCGTGCTGCTTGAGGTAATCCGGCAAGCTTATCGTGGACCGGAAGTTGCTCGGCCGGTGGCACGCCTCACGCACCACGAAACCCTCCACCCATGGCCGCCAGGACTCATCGTCCTCAGCGTTGATACCATAGTTGCCCTGCTGGGTATAGGTCATCGTCACAATCTGGCCACGATATGAGGGGTCCGTCAGGACTTCCTGGTAGCCAGTCATGCCGGTGTTGAAGACAACTTCACCGTGCCGCTCGCCCTCGGCCCCGAAAGCTTCACCCTCAAAAACAGTCCCATCCTCCAGGGCCAGGATGGCGGGTTTCACGTTATCGTAACTACTCATGTTTATGCTTCACCAGTTGGGATTGCAGAACGGGGAGCGTCGGTCCAAAGACCCGGCGCATACGAACTCGCACGCTGAGTGATTATACCATCTTGCCGAGCTGTTCTCAAGGTCACAAGGGGCGGGGAATGACCATGAGGGGGATCAGGGGGCCGAGCACGAGGAACCGCCCCCCACGCCTCTTGCATCTCATTTGCGGCGAGACTATAGTAACAGGGTCGTCAGGATATGGAGGTTTTTCTCATGCCGCAATATGACAAGATGCAAGCGTACCATGACGGGGAGTTCAAGCCCCTTTTCGAGGCGAAGCTCTCCATCTGGGACAGCATCATCATGCTCGGCGACGGCGTCTTCGAGATGACGCGCACGTTCGGGCACAAACCATTCATGCTGGACCGCCACCTCGACCGCCTGTGGCGTTCGATGAAGCTGTCGCAGATTGACCCCGGCATCAGCCAGGACGAGGTCAAAGACCTCTCTCTGAAGGTCCTTGAGCTCAACAAGCCGTACCTCGAGTCCGAACTGGACTTCTTCATCCGCCACGACGTGTCCCGCGGTGTGGTCCCCTATTACGCAAGATGCGCCAACACCAAAGTCCACCCCACCATCGTCATCTCCGCCGTGCCGCTCATTGAGTACGTGGCGCGGGTGTCATGGGCTTTCGAGGAGGGCATCCACGCCGTAGTGCCTGTCCAGCGCTCGATTCCGCCCTATTACCTCGATCCGAAGCTCAAGACCCGCTCGCGGCTGCACTACCAGATGGCCAACCTGCAGGCCCAGCGCGTCGATCCGCGGGCGTGGGCGGTGCTGATGGATGAGCACGGTTTCCTGACCGAGGGCACCAGCTCGAACTTCCACATCATCAAGGGCGACACGATCTACACCCCCGAGGGGCGTGACATCCTGCGCGGGATCAGCCGTGGCTATGTCGCCGAGATTGCCGAAGCCGTGGGGCTGAAGTTCGAGGAGGCGAACATCGAGCCGTATGACGTCCATGCGGCTGACGAGGCCTTCTTCACCGCCTCCTCGTACTGCATGGTCCCGGTCAGCCACTTCGACTGCCGGCCAGTCGGCACCGGCAAGCCCGGCCCGGTGGTAAAGAAGCTGCTCGCTGAGTGGAGCCGCCGCGTAGGCGTGGACATTGTCGCCCAGGCCAAAGCGGCAGAGAAGTACCTGTAGTCTTGATCGTTGAGGGCGGCTGCCAGGCCGCCCTCAACGGTTCTGCTTCCTCATCCCCTCAATTCGCGCCCCTCTTCAGCCGATATACCCTCCAACTGTCCCGCCGCAACGTTACCTGATCGTTCCTGAGGAGAGATGCCCGTGCGCGTATTGGCTGCCACCGCCGATGCGGTGACCCGCGCCGCTTTGGCAAGCATATTGGAGAGTCTGAACTACGAGGTCACGTTTGCCGGTGACTCCGAGGAGGCGTGGCGAGTGCTCAACAGCGAGAACCCGCCCCCTCTCGCGCTCCTCGACTGTGCGCTGTCGGCCCCCCCGGCGATGACCCTGTGCCGCCGCCTGCGCGACCGGCGCGAAAGCCCCTACCTGTACGTCATACTGCTCGAGCAGCCCGATCACCCCGTCGCCGCGCAAGCCTTCGCCGCAGGCGCCGATGACTACCTCGACAGCCTGGTCGCCCCCCGCGTAGAGTTGCGCCTGCGTGCCGCCGAGCACATCCTTAACCTGCAGCGCAACCTGATGGCCTCCAGACAGGCCCTGGAGTACAAGTCCACCCACGATTCGCTAACCGGCGTCTGGAACCGCTCAGAGGTGCTTGAGACGTTGCAGCGGGAGATCGCGCGCTGTGAGCGGGAGGGGCAGTCTCTGGTCGTCGTCATGGTTGATGTCGATCACTTCAAGCGAGTGAACGACATGCACGGCCACGTGGCCGGAGACGCGGCGTTAAGGGAGGTTACGGGGCGGCTGAGGAGTTCCATACGCCCCTACGACGCGCTGGGGAGGTATGGCGGCGAGGAGTTCATCGGCATCCTGCCGGGGTGCAGCAAGACCAATGCCATAGACATGGCCGAGCGCCTGCGACTGCGGATAGCCTCCGAGCCGGTAGACCTCGGAATAGCCACCATCCCAATCACAATCAGCCTGGGCCTGGCGATGTGGCAGTCAGGGGACGAGTGCGACATGCAGGCCGTACTCAGGGCGGCCGACGCGGCGCTCTACCGGGCCAAGAGGGGCGGGCGCAACCGCGTCGAGGCCGCCTGGGTGGAATCAACCAGCCGCGTCAGCATCCCCATAGACCCCACTATCGCCGCTGCATGACCTATAGCCGCTGATCGGCGGGCACCGCCACACTCACATTCCCTACTCGAGTGAGTGTAATGTCCTGATAGTCATGCGGGTTTGGCAGGCCGGTCTCTGCCATCCGGCGCTCCAGGAAGCTCCCCATCTTCCGGCAGAAATCCTCGGTCACATCCACCCGCTCATCCGCGAGGTTGTGCTGCTCGCCGGGATCAGTGGTCAAGTCATACAGCTCAAACGGCGGGCGCTTGTGCAGCTCGTCATATAGCGATTCGATGTACTTGTACTGCGGCGTCCGGAAACCCCGCTTCTTCATCCACGCGCACTCGGTGATGAAGACCTCCTCGGCGGTTCCGGCATCACTCTTCGCCTCCACGAGCGGCATCATGCTCGTGCCCTCCATCTTCTCCTCTCCCGCCACCTCTAGAAGCCCAGCCAGGTCGAGCACCGTCGGCGCCAGGTCCTGGTGCCGCGTCAGTCCCCCACGCTGCTGCCCGCCGCACAGCCTCTCCGGATGCCGCATGAGCATCGGCACATGCACGTTAGTCTCATACAGCCCGTGGTGATCGAACCACATCTGGTGCTCATCAAGCTCCTCGCCATGGTCCGAGGTGATGATCACCGCGGTATCCTCGTCCATCCCGTCCAGCGCCGTGAAAACATGCGCCAGCGCCGCGTCCACATAGGCGATTGCGGCGTCATACTGCGCCTTGGGGAACTCCACGTCTGTCAGCCCCGGCATCCACTCGGCAAAGTAGTACTGGAACGCCGGATACTCATGCATCATCTCATGCGCGCTGGTCTTGGCGGGGTCCTTCTCATCGCCGGAGTAGAACATGCGGCTAAAGGGTGACGGCGGCAGGTACGGGGTATGTGGGTCCCAGTAGTGCAGGAAGCAGAACCAGGGCTTGTCCTGCTTGTCGCACTCATCCAGCACCCGCAGCGCCGTGTCATTGACTGCCTGCGCCTTCATCCATGCTCCGCTGGTATCCTGCGACCAGTTATAGCCCTCATACAGGTCATAACCGCGGTTGAACCACCGTCCCAGGTTGTCGGCGGCGGCGGTGAAGTACCCGTGGCTCCGCAGCACCTCCGGCAGTAGCCGCACACTAGACGCCAACTCCACCTTCCCGCCCTGCGTGACGATCTGGTGGGTCATCACATCCTTGCCCGAGAAGATGGTCGTGTACCCCGGATGGGTGGGGATATGCGGCGAGATATGCTGCTCAAAGAGCACACCCTCTGACACAAACTCATCAAGATGCGGGCTGGTCAGCCGCGTATGCCCATAGCAGCCAAGATGATCCGCGCGAAGAGTATCAATGGCAATCAGTACGATGTTCATATATCGGTCTGTATCCTTGGGCACGACTATCGATGACTCGCATGTGGCAATGCCACGAAGGGACGGTCGCAGATCTTCCGAAGTGGAAGGGCTGTCATCCCATACTTGAGACGGTGGGGCTAAGGGTGAGAGCCGTGGTGGACCTAACCAGCCGCATCTTGTTTCCCGCTTCGCATGAGTTCCCTCTCCGCACGTTTCAGCAATCTCATGGCCTGGACATTGTCAGGCTCTAGACGTAGGGCAGTGGCAGCGACGTCACGCGCAAGCACATACTCCGCCAGTCCTATGTACGTATACGCCAACTGGACCATCGCCAGCGTACTACGATCATCGATTCTCAGTGCCTGATGGTAGCATCCTACCGCCTCGCGCCGCCGTCCCAGGAGGTTCAGCGTGTACCCTTTCTGCACCAATGCCTCCAAGTTGTCAGGTTCGGTCTGCACCGCCAGATCGTACGCAGTAAGCGCATCGGCGGGACGGGCAAGGCGATTGAGCACATAGCCAAATTGGACCCTGGCTGTAACGTTCTGCGGGTCGATCACAACCGCCTTCTCGTACTCTGCAGCAGCTGCCTCCAGTTGCCCTGCCCTGCTGAGCGCCAAGGCTTCCACCGCGTGTTGTGCAGCGGAACGTTGCCGCTGTGCCTGCTCGTTGGTCTCAACGGGTGTCCCAGCTGCTCTCGCTTTGGCAGCGAGTAGGTGGCGATGGGCAGCGCTACTTCGAGGCTCCAGGCGTATCGCTTCTTCAGCAGCCTGTATGGCATCCTGGTATCTCGACAACCCGTTCAGCGCATAGGCCATCAGAGTGTAGCACTTGGCGCTATGGGGTTCTACGTCTCGGACCTTCTTCAGCGTATCCAGTGATTTCTCAAACTGCCCCAGTCCGTTTAGGGTATAGGCGTAGTCCAGCAAGAGACTGGTATCTGTCGGGGAGTGAGACAGTGCCTTTTCGTACCATGCCAGAGCATCGTGGCGCTTGCCGCGCGCACTTAGCACTCGTGCTCTATCGGCATAGTCATCGACTGGGCATGCTGCAGGCGTATTGACGGTGCTTGGGCAATCTGCCCCAGGAACGGCTCGGCCAACAAGTGTCTCGATGGCATCCGACAGGCGAGACTGCAACTCGACAACCGTCTCATACTGCACGTGTGAAGCGAGAGCGGTGTCGAGTGCGATTTCCTCATCAGTCCTGGCCAATAGTATTATCGGCTTGCCCAAGCCTTGGGCATAGCCGATGCTGAGATAATCGACGGGGCCAAGTCCCGAGAGATCGGCGACTACCACCCTCGCGGATGCAATCGAAGGTCTGGCCTCGGCTGGCATGGACAGAACAACGCTGGTCCGGTTCAGGCGCTCACAAGCATAGCCAAAGCCTGACAGTACCTCTCTTACTATCTCCTGAACTCCCCTATCCATGATAGACCCGTTAGCGCTCTGAATGAAGAATGCATACTCACCGCTACCTGTAGGCGTTGTCATCGGGGGCCGTCCTTTCCCGCTGTTATGAGGAATCGCGGCGGGACCATATTGACTCAATGTAAATATCTGCTATAATTAGCTCAATCCGGGCAGTACGGCCGGAGGGGTATAGCCGAGAAGGCTATCGAATATGTGTTGTATGAACTAAACATTTGTCGCATCACAGACCGACGCCAGTGCGTCGGTCTCTTTATTTTCCGGATTAGGCATCGGCAACAGGCATTCGTCAACCCCGATCCCTGCAGGCAGCTTTCCAGATATCATTTCCCATAGTGACCCGGCGAACTGGCTGGGGGTCACGGCTTGCCCTGCTCGCTGTAGCAGGCAGCGCGTGTAAGGCTTGACGCACAGGTCGGCTATCTGTAGACCGAAGTGCCTCCGTCTCTTGGGGCGGAATTCCACGTCCGGCTTGCTGATGATGCTTCTCCAAGGTATGCCAGTGTTCGTGACTACGTTTCTGTGCCACATCTCGGCACAACCTGCAGCCACGAGACGGTCTTGGTGGGAACTCCGGGCCTCTAGCATTATGTCCCCGGAACCGCCGCGCCGCGCCAAAAGGTCGACATACAGCTCCACAAGCCTTATCACTCCAGCGGCGTACGGTCCAAACTCAGCGGCGTAGGCAACATCATCGAGGCCGAATTTGTCTACAACAATGGGGATGGCATCGAAGGGCGTTTCCGTCAGAAACCTCAGGAATATTCTATCCCATGCCCCACGTATGGCTGGACACTTGAGGCAGCCGAATGGACCGGTTCCGGAGACCATCTCGGTCGCGTGGAAGACCAGCTCGTCATCTGGATCAGTACTGAAGAAACTAACCGATAGCTCCTCCATGCGGTTGCGGTGTGGCCGTATGTCATCGATCCTCAATACTATGCCCAGTAGTCCCAAATAACGATGCTCAACTCTTGCTCGAGCTAGATTAACGGCTTCGTCGCCTGATTCATCGATATAGAGGCGATACCGCATCGATCGTCCGCTCCCGAAGCGTAACCATAGGAAAGCAGCGTTCAAAGAGTGATGGGAGACACAGGGGACAAGCGTGCCGCCGAGCGGCAAGGCCCTTACGCCAGCCGCGAGTAATGCTCGTACGGCACAGCCCCGAACACCTTCTTGCCCGCCATCCGCTGCTTCATGGCCTTCAGACCGTTCTCGCCGATCTTGAAGTACCCGTAGAAGCCCGCGCCCGAGATGTGCGGCGTGATGTACACGTTGTCGAGCTTGCGGAACGGGCTGTCCTGCGGCAGCGGCTCCGGCGTCGTGACGTCGAGGCCGACATAGATCCGCCCCGTCTTCGCTTCCCGGTACAGCGCGTCCTGATCGAATACCATCGGACGGGCGGTGTTGATGATCGCCGCACCGTCCTTCATCAGCTTGAAGTGCTTCTCGCCGATCATGCCGTCGGTCTCAGGCGTGGTCGGGGTATGAACTGTGATGTAGTCCGACGTCTTGAAGAGCTGGTCCAGGCTGACCTTGCGCACGCCCAGCTTCTTCGCTTCGTCCGCGGACAGGTACGGGTCGTAGCACTGCAGCTTGAGGTCCCACGCGCTCAGGAGCTTCATGACGTGCCGCCCGACCTTGCTCGCGGCCACGACGCCCACCGTCGCGCCCTGCAGGAACTGCCGGTTCCACGGCGCCACATCCGCCCGCCAGCGACCGGTCGCGCGGAAGTCGTTCACGAACGGCAGCCACTGGTGGCCGATCATGAGCAGCAGGCCGACCGCGGACTCGGCCACATTGTAACCGATGGCTTCGTTGGCAGAGTAGGTCACGATATTGCGCGGGATGAGGTACTTGTCCACAACTTCCTGCGACAGGATGTGCTTCACCGAGCCCGCGAAGTGGGCATACATCTTCAGGTTGACGGCCTTCTCAAAGACCTTCTCGGTCAGCGGAGGGCTGCCCCAACCACCAAGCAGGATGTCATAGTCCTTGATCTTCTTCGCGATATCGTCAGTACCCGGCATCGTGTCCTTCTTGTTGAAGGTCACGTTGTAGTCAGCCTTCAGCTTCAACTGGTCCTCCGGTCGCATTACCCGGTCGAGACCAGCCTGATTCAGAATGCACCAGACTTTCGCTTTGTCAGCCATGATGAGAAGCATCTCCCTCAATCTATAGTAGGCCAGACTTCGTCGTCGCCGCCGTCAGACCTCCAAGTGCACTTCATTGCGCAACAGCCCAATTCCCTCCACCTCGATCTCAATGACATCCCCCGGCTGCAGGAACACTGGCGGCCGCCGCACGAATCCTACGCCCTCCGGCGTCCCGGTCATGATGACCGTACCCGGCAGCAGCGTCAGGTTGTGGCTCAGATAGCTCACAAGTTGCCGGCAGTTGAAGATCAGGTCGCGCGTGTTTGACTCCTGCATGACCTTGCCGTTGAGCAGCGACCGGACCGGAGCATTGTCCGGGTCAAGTTTCGTCTCGATCCACGGCCCCAGCGGGCAGAACGTATCGAAGCTCTTGCCTCGCGCCCACTGCCCGTCGAGCCGAATCTGGCAGTCGCGCGCCGACACGTCGTTGCCGCAGGTGTAGCCCATCACGTAGTCCAGCGCATGCTCCTCGGACACGTTCCGCGCCGTCCTGCCGATGACGACGCAAAGCTCCGCCTCGTAGTCAACCTCGTGTGGGGCCATGTGCGGCAGGACGATCGGATCCCCGGGCCCGGTGACTGACGTTGTCGCTTTCAGGAACATCAGCGGGTGATCGGGAAGCTCCATCCTCGTTTCGCTGGCATGCTGGTGGTAGTTCAGTCCGATTGCGATCACATTCGGCGGGCAGACCGGCGGCAGCAGCTTCACGTCAGCAAGCCTCACCACTTCCCCGGTACGGGTCGCCCCCGACAGCGCCAGCAGTTCCACCTGCTCGCCCTCCACCACTCCCTGCCGTATCTCAGTCCTGTACTCAAACCGCGCAATCTTCATTGAAGGGTCTCCTCACCACAGTCTCTCCGCCCCAATTCGCTATTCGCCTCACTTCATCCTCCTCCCACCACCACAAGCCGCACGAGCGGCTTCCAATACCGCAACGCGCCCAGCCGTACGAGCGCCCTCCAATACCGCAGCGCGCCCAGCCGTACGAGCGGCTTCCAGCCGCGAGATCATGGCACTGGAGCCCGGCTTCCAGCCGGGCGGATGGCGCGACTCAATCCTATGCCGCCCCCTCCCCGCGTAGTGCGGGCGTCTCGCCCGCTCCGACGTTGCCATGAACTGAAAGCCGCCGCTCATCCCGAGCGGCGGCGTCACTACGTCCTGTGGCAGGGGTCACTGCCCCCGACTAATGGCTGTGCCCGCCCTCTTCCATCGGCATCGGCTCCTTCGTCAAAGCCTCGGCCACAGCTTTCTGGATCGCGGCAGCATCAACCGTTTGAGCCGCCAGCGTCGGGTTGCCATCCAGGCCAAGCACGATGACTTGCGGCAGCTTGCCGGCGTGGAACTGCGCCATGGTATCCCGCTCCGCCGGGTTCTGCTTGTCCACATGGATCAGGCGGACTCGCCCAGTCCCTCCCACCGCCGCCTTCACGCCGCCGAGGAACTCGCCCTGTACGCCACTCTTGCCGTCCGTGACCACGACTACCGAAACCTCGCGGGCCTTGAGCGCCTCTTTGATCTTTGCCGTGCCATCAATCGGAGCCTCCCCGCCGCGGCCGAACAGCACCAGCGCGAGGGCGATCAGGACAATCACTCCTGCTGCAATAATCTGCTCTTTCTTCATCTTAGCCCTCCATCCAAAAGCAGGCGAGCCAGCTTGTCACCCGCTCCCTTGAGCCATGCTACTTCGCCTTCAACCCCAGTACCCACCCGGTCTCGTCCGCTACATATACTTCGTCTTCCGTCGCCGCTGGCGCCGCGAACATGAACATCCCCGGCGCCACCTGACACTGCGCCACTACTGCCCCCTGCGCCGCGTCCAGCCCCGTCAGTATCCCCCTGTCCGACGTCACCCACACTCGCCCGCCCGCTTCCACCGGGGGCACCGGCAGGTACCCCGTCGGCACCTTGGCCTCCCACACCACCGTCCCATCCGCCAGGCGCTTGCTCACCCGCCCGTCCGGATGCCGCAGATACACGGTTCCACCCGTGCCTGCAGCCACGGCACTGCAACTCTCCTCCTGCGGCTGCAGCGCCCCCGTCAGCCGGTCGTACACGGTCAGCTTGTATCCTCGGTCGGCCACGAACAGGTTACTGCCCGCCACTACCGGCGGCGCATCAGCCGGGCTGTAGTACCGGCTCGCGCTGGCCCGGTTGCTCCCCCGGCTCAGCGCCTTCCAGCGCACCTTGCCATTTTGGAGCCCGATCGCATACACATAGCCATCCCACGATCCCGCGAACACCTGCTGTCCATCGGTCGCGACGCCACTCTCGATGGCATAGGTTGGTTCGTCACACCGCCACAGAAGCCTCCCCGTGCCCGCATCCAAGGCTACTACGTCCCCGTCATTGTTCGCACAAACCACACGGTTCCCAACCAGCATCGGGCTCGCATACACAGCGGCCCCGGTCTGATATCGCCAGACAAGCTTGCCGTCGGCTGTCAGGCACAGCAGTTCCCCACGACTGTTGCCGACGCATATCCGCCCTTTTGGCAGCACCAGCGGCTGCGACCGCACTTGGCCACCAACGGGGCATACGAGCACGCTCTGGCCGCTCTCACGGTTCAGTGCCCGCAGTATACCGTCATTGCTCCCGACATACAGCCGCCGACCCACCACCGTGAGCGGCGCCTGACACTCCCCGCCGACCTGTCGTGCCCACCGTAGCTCCAGCCCTCCACCCGCCACCCAGAATCGCCGCCAACGGAACGTCACGATGCCCTGCGCGTCAGTCAGTTCCAGCTTCACCGCATGCGCGCCCGGCTCCAGGTCCGCGGGCAACTCACCTCGGAACATCCCCTTCTCCAGCCTCATCTCGCCCTCGCGCTCCCCTTCCATCCACCGCGCCCTGGCCACCCGCTCAGGTTGGGTGACCCCCATCGCCACCCGCAGCGCTCTTTGCTTCAGAACGCACCCGTCAGTTGGCTCAACACACTGCACCTGCAGGAATGGCGACCGCGCCTGCATGGGCTTCTCCAACACCGCCACCTGTTTCGGCTCGGTACTCAGGAACTGATGGCACACCCGCACCATCCCATCCTTGACGGACACAATCCCATAGCCGCGCCGCGGCCCGTACGCGCTCCCGCCCATGACCGCGTCAAACCCGCCAACCATCCGGTGAGTCATCCCGTGCCCGTGCCCATCGAGTATCAGCACCACGTTGCGCGTCTGCAGCACTTCCTGCAGCCGCTCCCGCGCATACGCACTCGCGAACTCAGTGCTGTTGAGCGGGTGATGGCAGAAGAAGAACACCGGTTGCTCCGCCGGCGTCCCCGCAAGCTCCTTCGCGAGCCACCGCAGTCCCTCAGTCGCCACAGAGGGCCGCGGGTCCTGGGGTGTGGCGGTATCAAAGCCGATGAACTTCGCGCCGCCATAGCTGAACGCGTAGAATGCACTGCCCTCAAGTCTCTCCAACCTCGGGCGGTTGCAGTCCCAGGTGTTGTCATGGTTGCCCAACTGGTGGTGCGCCGGTCGCGGCCACGCTTTCCACAGGTCCAGGTACCCCTGCCAGTTGCCATCCCCGCCGCCGAACTCGTTGAGGTCCCCCGTCACCAGGGCAAATGCCGGAGCCTCTGCCGTCACGCCATAGGGCTGCAACTCCACAGGCCCCCGCGGCAGTGAGGCTATGGTCTGCGCGCTGTCACTGTTCAGGTGGGGATAGTGCACGTCCGACAGATGTACGAACGTGCAGTTCTCCAGCCCCCACACCGGCAGGGCCAGCAGAATGCAGACGATGATCAACGCGCGGGATTTCATTCGTAGACCCAGTACTGGTGTAGCTCAGCCGCAGCAGCCCGCAGTTCTTCCTGCCATCCCGCCACGATCTCCTCGGCGGGCTTCAGCGCCACAATCCCCTCAACCGCCGCGGTACTCCCCAGCAGGTGCCACATTCTCTCGGCGCCGAACTCCTCCGGCCAGAGCCGCTGCAGCACCAGCGCAATCTGCACGGCCGCCGTCACCGGCTGCATGCTGTCCCAGTCTTCACCGACAACATACACGCCCTGGCAGACCTCGCCCACATACTCCCGTTCATACGGCACGAACTGCATCGGCACGAAGCTCATCCCGCTGACCTGTGCTTCATTCAGCGCCTCGGCCAGCCGCAGGTCATCCGCCCATGGCGCGCCGAAGACTTCGAACGGCATGCCTGTCCCCCGCCCCACTGACAGCTTGCAGGACTCAAGCGTCCCTATGGCTGGATAGAGCACCGCCTGACGCAGATTCCGGATGTTGGGCGAGGGGTTGATCCACGGCAGCCCCGTCTCCTGGAACCACATGCTCCGCTTCCAGTTGACGCACGGCACGGTATGCAGCGTGGCCTTCAGGCCGTACTTCACGTTCGCCCACGCCGCCAACTCCGCCGAAGTCAGCCCATGCCGCAGCGGAATCGGGTGCCAGGCTGACAGCGCGTGGAAGGGCTTATCCAGCACCGGACCCTCCACTACATCGCCTCGGATCGGGTTGGGCCGGTCCAGGACCCACATCGGCACTCCCGCCTCCCCGCAGGCCGCCAGGCAGTGGGTCATGGTGGTCGTGTAGGTGTAGAATCTGAGCCCAATGTCAGCGATGTCATACACCATCGCCTCCAGCCCGGCCAGGACCTCCGGGTCGGGCTTCTTGTCGTGGCCATAGAGGCTGTGGATGGGCAGGCCCGTTGGCTCGTGTACCCCTGAGGCCACGGGCTGATCGAGTTTGCCCTGAAAGCCATGCTCCGGGGCGAACAGCGCGACCACCTGCACCCCCGCGGCGAGGGCCAGATCGAGCAGATGCTCACGCTTGCGGTTGATGGCGGTATGGTTGCAGAGCAGGCCGACGCGGTGGCCCTGCAGTGACTTGAAGGCTTCGGCCTCGAGCATGTCGAGACCAGTCAGTACTGGTTTGATCAAAACACTACCTCTTTGATGATTTCACCCATGACCGCGCGCCTACTATTCAACTAATTTACTAACTACTGTATTAACCGAATAGTAATCTTGTTCCAGGTCTCCGGAGGGGCAAAGTGCTCTGACGGCGTCTTCAGCACGCTTCGCCCAGCGGATGATTTTGCGGAATTTTGGGGCAGAATAGCAGTATTGGTTAACATGACCTGCAGCAATTACCTGCGGATTCCACTCGATAGCCAGCTTCGCGCTCTCCACAAAGCCCTCGAACCGGCTGCCATTGTAGGCGCAGAATCCACCGGTACCATTCCACTTTGAGGTTGGTGTGAACGAGTCCCCCGCAAAGAGCACTTTCCGCCCATCCACCACCGTCATCCAGACACAGTGCCACCAGGTCTGCCCCGGCCACGGGGCGACCTGTATTGCGTACTCATTCCACTGCCAGTCCCCGCGCTCCGGCCACAGCTCATCGCCCTCTATGGGCATCTCCAGCCGCCAGGGCAGGCATTTGCCGGGCTCCAGCGCCTCCGCGATCAGCGGGTGCAGGTAGGCCTTGGCCCCGTACTTCTCGCGAAGCTGCGGCATACCATCACAGTGGTCGTAGTGGTAGTGGCTCACGGTCATGGCGGTTGGCCTGACCTTGACCTCTGCCAGCAGTCGCTCCAGGGCAGGCAGATCGCCACGCGTGGGGTCGACCACCAGGCCCTCCCCGGTATCCGAAAGGAGCAGATAGCCGTTGCCGCCGAACTGGTATAGATGCGGCGAAAGCCGCCGTGCACCGCTCTCCGTGGCTTCTACGGGGAGATAGCGGTCCTTCTCTCCAGGGCTGATCTGGCCCTTCGCGTGGTAGAAGCTCATCAGCTTGCGACTCAGGCGCGCCAACATTGGGCGGGCGCCCTTGTCAATTACGGAGCCATGGGAGGGGCAGAGCAGTCCGATGCTGATGTTGCGCAGGCGCTCGATGCCTTCCCACGCCGCAAGCGCCCCGGTGCCGGTCCAGTGGTCGGTTTCGAGGTGGAAGGGCTGCCAGAGCGTCGCGCCCTCATGGGCTGCATCGCCACAGAAGACGATTTGCTTGCCGCGGTGGTCTACGATGACAGTGCAGGCGTTGGCGCCGTGCCCGGGGGTGTGCATGAAGCGTATCCGTCGGCCGCGCCAGAGCAGGTGCCCGTTGCCCACCATGTCGTAGCGGACGTCCGGAACGCGCTTTGGCGGCTCGTAGTTGGGCGGGCAGCCCATGCCGTACCACGGCGGCAGGCCGAACTCAGCAGCGCGCTCGGGGGCCAGAAAGCGCTCCTCGCCCGCCGGCGCGTGGATGAGGCAATCGCCGCGCTCCCACTCGGCCAGCCCCTCGCACTGCTCGCGATGGGCATGGGTGATGAAGACGTGGTCAAGGTGCTTCACGCCCAGTTCGGGCAGGGCTGAGAGCCACTCCCCACCGCCGAAATCGATGGCAATCGCGTGGTCGCCATCGCAGACGAGGTAGACGTTGCAGGCGCCCTTGAATAGCCACAGGCCCGGCAGAAGCTCGCGTCGGTCCATTGATATCCTCCGAAGGCGCTTACCGGCTTGTCATGCTGAGCGTGCGCAGTCTGCTGCGCCGCGAAGCATCTCGCTGCATGGGGGATGCTTCGCTTGCCGGACGCGGACGTCCGGGCTCAGCATGACAACCCTGGGTGGCGCACGAATGTCAGCGGCGCAGCCAGTCTACGGGATACTTCCGTCCCATGGCGCAGTTGCGGCAGAGGGGCAGCGCGGCGGCTTTGCCCTGTGAGAGCAGCGTCCTAATCCCCCTCAGCGTTTGTCCCCGCCATAGCTCGCCGAGAGGCGTCACGTTCGCATCCCCCAGGCCCTCTTCGCCCAGCACATCGTAGCAGCACAACGCCATACGCCCGTCGGCCTGTATGACCTGGGTGTCGCTGGGATGGCCGCAGTACAGGTACAGGAAGTCGCTCCGGCTGTCTGGCTCGCGGAACGGCCGTGCGTCCACCTGTCCGGCCCAGTCGGTGAAGGGTTTTAGTTCGACCCGCACATTCCCCGCGCCTCCCGCCAGTTCCCGCCAGCGACGCACCGCTTCCTCGAACTCTGGCTGCGTGGTGCGGGAGGCGATGATCTGGACTGCTATGGTCGGCAGAGCATGGGGATGCTGCAGGTTCAGCGCCAGCAGGCGCTCGACGTTTGCCACCACTTCCTCAAAGCAGGCGCCGACCCTCATGGCCTCATAGGTCTCGCGAGTGGTACCGTCAATCGACAGCGCCAGCCATGTCAGGCGCGAATCCAGCAGACCCAGTGCCATCTGCTCATCCAGCAGTACCGCGTTGGTGCTGAGGTTGAGGCCCTTCATGGAATCTCGGAGGCCCCCACGGCGGACGACATTGGGCAGGCGCTGGCCGGCGTACTCGATGAACTCGAGCAGGCGAGGGTGCAGGAGGGGCTCGCCGAAGCCGTGCAGCGCCACGAGGTCCACGAGGTCGCGCGCATCGGCCTGGGCTACCTGGTCGATGAGTGACCGGAACAGGTCCCACGACATGTCCTGCCCGGGCTTCTCGCGCCGCGAGCGGGGGCACATGGGGCATTGGAGGTTGCAGCGGCTCGTGGTTTCGATGATGACGGAGCGGGGGAAGTCGAGGGGGCGCGGATGGCGCAGGCGGGTATAAAGACGCGCCACACATGGGTTGACGGCCCTGAAGAAGGCGCCTTGCGTGTTACTCATGTGCGGCGGGTCCTGAGGGGCGTGGAATAGCTTCGTAGGTCGCCAGCAAGTGATACGGCCCCCTCAGCCGTGTAAGGCAACAAGCTTGTCATGCTGAACAGAGTGAAGCATCTCCGCCCAGTGGAGGGGTCCTTCGCTGCGCTCAGGATGACATGCCCTGGCGCAGCGAAGGCCTAATACACAGGGAACTAGCTGTTGCAGAACTGGGCGCGCAGGGCGGCCACAGCGATGACGCCGTAGATGTCCTCGGGGGAGGCGCCACGGGACAGGTCCAGGCCCGTCCGGGCGAGGCCCTGCACCAGCGGGCCGTAGGCACCGGCGCCAGCGAGGCGCTGCACGAGCTTGTAGCCGATGTTGCCAGCGTCGAGGTCAGGGAAGATCAACACGTTGGCCCGGCCGGCGACCTCGGAGCCCTTGAACTTGGAGGCGCCTACCGAGGGCACGAGGGCGGCGTCAGCCTGCATCTCGCCATCGATCAGGTACTGCGGAGCCTTCTCCTGCGCGAGCTTGGTGGCGGCGCGGACTTTGTCAACGTCGGGGTGGTCGGCACTGCCATTGGTGGAGAAGGAGAGCATCGCCACGCGGGGCTCGGCCTGCAGGTAGAGCTTGGCGCTCTCGGCGGTGGTGATGGCCACATCGGCGAGTTGCTCAACAGTCGGGTTGGGGAGCACTCCACAGTCGCCGAATACGAGCGCGCCGTTCTCGCCCATGTCAGTCATGGGGGTCTCCATGATGAAACAACTGGAGACGGTGTTAACGCCGGGAGCGCACTTGACGATCTGCAGCAGGGGCCGCAGCACGTCGGGCGTGGAGTTGACGGCCCCGGCCACGGTGCCATCAAGCTCGCCGAGCTTCAGCAGGCAGGAAGCGCAGAAGAGCGGGTCAAGGACGGTGGAGGCGGCTTTCTCCTCGGTCACTCCCTTGGCCTTGCGCAAGTCAAAGAAGAGCTTGGCGCAGCGATCATGCACGGCCGGATCGGCGGGATTGATCAAGGTCAGGCCCTCAAGGCTCACGCCAGCTTCGGCGGCCGCCTTTGACGCCTTTTCAGGGTCGCCAACGAGTACGATCTTCGCGAGGCCGTCGTCGGCTGCCTTGCGTGCGGCAATGATGGTCCTGGTGTCGCCCACCTCTGGCAGTCCGATGGTCTTGTTGTACTCCCTGGCCCGCTGCTGAATTGATTCCATTACGCCCGGCATGATACGTGCTCCATTCTATCGGCCGCCTGCTGCGGCGTGATGAAAAGCCGGCCACTCCGGCCGGCGTTTAGTCTACTAACCTGGCACCTGGTAGTTCGGTGCTTCCTCGGTAATGTTGATGTCGTGGACGTGGCTTTCCTGCAAGCCGGCTACGGTGACCCGGTAGAACTTGGACTTAGCCTGCAGGTCCGCAATGGTGCGCACGCCGCAGTAGCCCATACCCGCCTGCAGGCCGCCGATCAGTTGGATGACCACAGCGGAGAGTGGCCCCTTGTACGGTACGCGACCCTCAATGCCCTGAGGCACGAGTTCGTCGCTATCGCGCAGGCCATAGCGTTCCCCGGCACCGGGGCGGCTGCACATCGCGCCAATGGAGCCCATGCCGCGATATTCCTTGTAGGTGCGGCCGCGGTACAACACAGTGCTGCCGGGGCTTTCCTCGGTTCCGCCGAAGAGTGAGCCGATCATGACGCAGTCGGCGCCGGCCGCAATGGCCTTGGTGATGTCACCGGAGTACTTCACGCCGCCGTCGGCGATGAGGGGAATGTCCTTCTTGCGCGTGGCCTTGGCAGCTTCGGTGATGGCTGTGATCTGCGGCACGCCCGCACCGGCGACGATGCGAGTGGTACAGATCGAGCCGGGACCCATGCCGACTTTGACAGCATCTGCGCCAGCGGCAACCAGATCGGCGGCGCCCTCCTCAGTAGCGATGTTGCCACCGATGACAGGTAGATCCGGGAAAGCCTCTTTGATCATGGCCACGGTGTCTATGACGTTGTCAGAATGCCCGTGAGCGCTGTCCACAGCAACGACGTCCACCCCACGCTCGACCAGAGCGGCGACGCGATCCCTGGTGTCGGCCCCTACGCCAACGGCGGCGCCGGCGCGCAGGCGACCGAGGGGGTCCTTACAGGCTTTGGGATACTTGGCGACTTTCTCGATATCCTTGATGGTGATGAGGCCGAGCAACATGCTCTCTTCATCCACCACAGGCAGCTTCTCGATCCGGTGCTTGTGCAGGATCGCTTTGGCTTCCTCAAGGCTCGTGCCCTCGGGAGTGGTAACCAGGTTCGCGCTGGTCATCGCCTCGCCGATTGGCTTGTTGACATCCGTCTCAAAGCGCAGATCGCGGTTGGTGAGAATGCCGACCAGCTTTTTGCCAACGGTGATGGGCAGACCCGAAATGTGGTACTTGCTCATCAGCGCGAGGGCGTCGCCTACGCGGTTTTCGGGCGAGAGGGTCACGGGGTCAACGATCATGCCGCTTTCGGAACGCTTTACGCGGTCCACCTCGATGGCCTGGGCCTCGATTGACATGTTGCGGTGGATCAGACCGATGCCACCCTCGCGGGCCAGAGCGATGGCCATGGCGGATTCAGTGACCATGTCCATGGCGGCGGAGAGGATGGGGATATTGAGGGTGATGTCCCTGGTCAAGCGGCAGGTGGTATCCACCTCGCTGGGCAGGAAGCTCGACCGCGCGGGTACGAGGATTACATCATCAAAGGAAAGAGCGGTTTTTTCGAAGCGGTCAGACAATGGTATCACCTCGCGGGTGGTGGCAAGTTACTCAGTCGGGTTGAAGACAGAGAGGCCCTCGGCAGCCGCAGCCTCACACAGCCGCCGGTCAGCGCACCCGAAGACATCGGCCCTGACGGTCAGTGCGGAGGCCAGATGGATAGCGTCGGCGGCTCGCAGCGCGTGCTTCTCCAGCATTTCCATTGCCCTGAGGGCGACTTCCGGGGCTAGCTCCTGCATCTGCCAGGGAGACGGCATGCCTGCGCGCAGGACGGCCTGCGTGGTGGCACCGTATTCCAGAGAAACGCGTTGTTCTCGCGCAGCCCGCGCGATGGTGGCGGCCAACTCGACCAGAACGAGGCGGCTGACGAACGTCTGGTCAGTCTGGCTCTGTTCGAGCCTGAGTACAAGAACAGAGGTCTGCGCTGAACCGACTTCCTCGACAAACAGCTTCACAAGTACGCTGGTGTCGAAGTAGTAGATCATATCTCGCCACGATCCTCAATGACCATCTCGGTGAGCAGGGGCCCTCTGCCACGCAGGCTGGCAAGCTTGATCCCGAAATGCCTTTCGAGCCAAGTCTGCTCTTCTTCGACCGCCATCACCTCAACCTCAGTGTCGGGCGCGAGGTCAACCGGGCCGACCGGCACGAAACATCGGCCGTCATAGCGCGCGCGGATCACTTTGCGATTAGCGCTCATGGCAGTCACAGCCTTTCTACAGTTCCCCCACCTCAACGTCACCAACGATCTCCAGGCCCTTCCAGATCAGTTCGTCATAGGCAGCCGGATCGTTGAGCCACAGGAACTTGTCAGGATCGTTCGCGCACGAATTGTACAGCGGAGTGGACTTGGACAGACCCAACTCCGGCACTTCGCGGACGACGGCCTTGCGTAGCTTCGGGTGCGTCCCGGTGTAGTTGGGGTTGCGCACCCAACGGGGGCTGCCGTCGCCGTGGAGGTAGTAATATGCAAAGCCCTTGGCTTCCTCGACCTTGCCGTAGACCGAGGAGAAGCGGCTGGAGACCCAGTTGGACATGACCAGCGGGTCGCTGAGCGTGTTGATCGTCACGTGGCCGTAGTTCGGCGGCATGATCACCTTGTCGCCGGGGAAGGCTTCGACGATGATGACGTCCTCGACGGTGACTTCCCTGGGGCCGAGGTCGATGTCATTGACCTTCTGCAGCACGTAGAGGGCCTTGCCGTCGATGATCTCATACACCTCAGGCCAGGCAATGGCGCCGCCGGGGATGATGGGATGATAGTGGCCGGAGGTCTTCATGAACTCGCGGCCGAACGGCGTGCCACGGAAGATGCTGATGTCGTAGCGCAGGCCGGCGGTCTGCTTGAAGTCCGGCATGCTCTTGAGGCCCGTGTCGCGGAGCATCCAGTAGATGATCTCCGGCAACTCGGCGTTCTCGTCGAGTAGCACGCGGCGGATCTGATCCGCCGAACGAGTACCATAGATGGGATCACGGACCTCGGTGCCAAAGGCAAAATGCAGGCACTCGGGGTCAAACTTCAGGGTCAGACCAGCGATTGCAGATAGGTCCTTCATGCTCTTCCTCCACTACCAAATAAGCCAGCGCACGTACTTTGTGCGTGATATTCCATATTACTCTACAACGCCTGATGCTGCAAGGCCAGTGAGGCAGCCACAAAGCATCTGTTCCGGCTGCGCCCCATCGGCTATAATGACTGCCGATCCCTCTCCCGTTGGAGCCCGCTTATGTCTGAGAACGTTTCCCTGCGCCCTGTAGTGCCCGAAGACCATGCGGCCATCGCTGATATCACTGTACGCGCCTTCGTTCATGTCTCCATTGACGCCCACATTGAACGCCGGTACGGCACGCTGCAGGGCACTTCCTGGGGCCAGCGCAAGGCTAAGGCAGTTCTGGGAGAGATCGCGGCCAATCCAGGCGGGTGTTTTGCGGCACTTTCCGGGGATACGGTTGTCGGATACATAACCACGTCTATCGATGAGGAAGCGGGCATCGGCCGCATCATCAACCTTGCGGTGGACCCCGAGTGCCACGGACAGGGCATCGGCAAGCGGCTGCTCTGCCGCGCCTTCGACTATTTCCGTGAGCGACAGGTGCCGCATTACCGCATCGAGACCACCACCGACAACGAGGTCGGACAGGCGCTGTACCCGCGGTGCGGCTTCAACGAGATCACCCGTCAGATCATCTACTTCATGTCCGCCGACGAAGCCGCCGAGTGGACATGCCAGACCGACAAGGCGTAACCTCGCCCGACCTCCCATCGGGCAATCCTGATCCAAGGCAGGCCCTTCGCATGAGCCGCTGGCTTACTTCCTTCGCTCTCTTCATTACGGTCGTGGTATCAGCTTCCGCACAGACTGAGATCAGGTGGCAAAGGGACCTGGCGACGGCCCAGGTGGCAGCCCGGCAGAACCAGAAGTACCTGCTGGTGTATGTCTACGAACCCCGCCACAGCGCTTGCGTAGAGATGGATCGCAGCACGTTCTCAGACCCGAAGGTCGTCGCAGCCGCGAATGCGTTCGAGACGGTCGCCATCAACGGCGACGCTGCTTCGAGCAAGGCCTTCTGCGAGCGGTACAGGGTGGGAGTGCAGTCGAACGAGGACAAGGGCGTCAAGATGAGCTTTTCGGCCATTCCGGGGTATCTGTTCCTGGACCCGGACGGCAAGGAGTACTTCCGCGCTTTTGGATACTACCCCCCGTTGCCGTTCATAGGGATGCTGCAGAACGCCGCACAGATCATTGACCTCTCGAACAAGATCACGCTGAACCCGAGCGACGCCCGCGCCCATGCCGATCTCGGGCATCTGTACCTGAGCCTCGAACGAGATGAACTGGGCAAGCCGCTCCTGGAGAAGGCGGTCAAGCTCGACCCCCAAAACGCCGCTGGCGCGCGCGGGGATGCCGAGCTTGACTTGCTGATCATTTCAATTCCGGATAACCCCGAACTGGCCGGGCGCAACCTCATAGCCTTCCAGTTCAACACTCCCGAGACCACGCGGATGCTCGAGATCAGGTACTTCCTGGCCGTGGCGCAGATAGCCTCGGGCAAGCTCCAGCAAGCCGAGAAGATCCTGCTCGATTTCTCCTCCATCCCCGCCAAACTCGACGCTGGCACCCCCACGGAACGGGACAACCCGGACTACCGGAATCCCTGGACCGTCCGCGCTGACATGCTGCTCAAGCAGCTTCGCGAACTGCAGGCTGAGCCCAAGAAGTAGGCGAGGCGGGCGAGACGCCCGCACTACGCGAGAGGGGTTGTCGCTAGATAACGTCCGGCGGGGTACGCCCCCCCCTGCGACGCGGACGTCGCTGCACTCTACAGGCTTCGGGAGCGGCCGCCCCCGCCTTGTCGACTTCACGCCCCTAACTCCCTCAGCAGGAACGTCGCCAGTACCTCCGTGCATTCGACCAGGTTCGCCACCGGTACGCGCTCATGCGAGGAGTGTGCGGTACCCTCCGCGCCTGGACCGTACAGGACTGTCGGCATGCCGAACAGTGCCGCCGGATGGGCCGCGTCGCTCCAGGCCATCATCTTGTCGTACACCGGCTCGCGTGCCGTGGCGGCTCTGAAAGCCCCATCGAAGCGCCGCACCCACTGATCCTGCGGGTCCTGGTCGTAGGGGATCAGGTCCTTGACCCACTCGATCCGCGACGGGTGGCCCTGCAGCCACTCATCCCCCGCCTCGACCGCACGTATGGCTTCCTCGAACTCGGCTCGTATCTGCGGACCGCCGTATACGCCGGTTTCCTCCCGCGAGGCCACGGCTTCGGCGTAGTCGTACACGATATTGAGTGACATCCGCGCCGCGCCAGGCACTACGGCCGGGTGTACCCCCGCGTGGAAGATCCCCAGATTGACCTTGCAGTGCGGCCGCTCGGTCTCGCGCCTGGCTTTGAAGGCGTCTATGGCGCGCTTGACCACTAGCCCCTTCTCAATCGCGGACACGCCTGTGCCCGCCGCCGCATGTCCCTCCTGCCCCTCCACGAACACGTCGGCCGTCAGGCACCCCCCGCAGCCCATTGTCAGGGTGGCGTTGTTGCCGTCCAGGAACACGGCCACGTCGCCTGTATATCCGGCATTCAGGCATGCCAAGGTCCCGGCGCCACCACCGTTGCACTCTTCATCCACAACGCTCTGGAAGATGATCGTGCCTCGCAGGTCTGCTCCGGTCTGCAGCAGGGCCTTGAGGGCGCTGTAGCCTACTGTCAGGCCGCCTTTGCAGTCACTGGTCCCGCGACCGTAGAGGATGCCGTCGCGCAGTTCGCCGCTGAGGGCGTCCGGCATGTTATCGATCCCAACGGTATCCATATGGCCGTTAACGACCACCGTGGGTCCGTCACCGCCAAAATCAAGCCTTCCCACCAAATTGGGCCGGCCGCGGAAATTGCGTCCTCTGGGTCCGAGAACGCCGGTGCGGTCATAGATATCGTCCGGGCAGTCAAACAGCGTGGTCTTGGCCCCAAGCGCCTCCAGCAGCGGCTTGAGGTACTCCTGCCCCGCGGCTTCCCCAGCGGGATCACGGTCACCGCTGTAGGGGTTGACGGTGCTGATGCGCACCAGTGACTGGCAGAGGCCAGCAATTTCGTCCTTCATCGCATTAACAACGTCTGCTACCTGCTTCATCGTTCACCTCAAAGCCCGCAAAACGGGCAGACACTAATCGGCACGCACCGGGTGTGACTCCCGACTGTAGGGCGGGGGCTCCGTACCCCGCCTGCCGTTATCCACGATTACCTA
>JBDKRC010000152.1:0-1691 GCA_039683575.1 Armatimonadia bacterium
TGATGCAGGCGTTCCTTGACTCGGGCGCCATGCTGGGTGAGTTCACCAGTAGCGAAGTGAAGCAGACCATTTATGACGCCCTGATCGACAACATCACGCCGCGCAGCGATGACTCCATGCTGTCGAAGCTGCAGTCGTGGAGCGCGTATGAGAAGGCCAAGGCGCTCGGTACCAAGGGGGCAAAGCTCGCCACCGACACATACGCCGCCGAGGATAACGCGTTCCGCCTTGCTGCGTTCCTGAAAGTCGCGGGGGATATCCAGCATCGGGACCAAAGCAAATCACTGTCGGACGCACAGCTGCAGGAAGCCGGGCTGGCGGCTCGCAAAATGTTCCTCGACTATGACATCGACGCCCGCGCGATCAAGGCCCTGCGCCAGTCGGTCATGCCGTTCATATCGTGGTCGTATGCAGTCACCCCGGTGCTGGCGCGTATCGCCGTCACACAGCCATGGAAGCTGGCCAACGTAATCGCCGGCTACGCCATCATCGCCGGCATGATGGAGGATGACGATGACGAGGTTCGCAAGGCCGCCCCGGAGTATCTGCGGGATCGCGCATTCGGGGCAGGTCCATACATGCACATGCGGATGCCGTTCATGGGGGACGCGGAAAACCCGGTGTACTTCAACGCCGGCAAGTACGTGCCGATGTTCTCGCTCATGGCCCCGGGGGCTGGGGACACCAAGCTGGCTGGGCAGGAGTGGTTGCCGGGCTTCATGAACCTCGGTGGTCCCATCCCGGGCGTCATCATGGCGCTGGCAGAGTTCGACCCCTTCACCGGCAAGACGTTCAAACAGCCGACGGACACCCAGTGGGACCGCCTGCAGAATACGTCGGAGGCGGTGTGGAACCTGATGGCGCCTACGGTGGCATCCACCAAGACGTGGAAGGAAGGGAAAAAGATCGCCGCTGGGGAGAACGAGAACCCGGACGCATCCCCGGCAACCCTGTTCGCTGCGCGCAAGTTCGGCGGGCTCGGGCTGTACCAGTACAACGTGGACGCCGCGAGTGAAAAGCAGGACAAGGCTGCAGAGCGAGTTCGCGGGGACTTCACCACAGCGATGAACAAGCTGAAGGCAGAGGAGATGGCGCGAGGGTACCCGGACTACGAGGCGATGGACGAGATGTTGGAGGAATACCGTGCGCGTATGGAGGAGCGGCTGGAGGAGGTCGACCCGACGGGCGAGGAGTATGAGCAGTAGGTAGGAAAAACCCGCGGTGCCTCTGAGGAGAGAGGTGGCACCGCGGGCGTGCAAGACGCACAAACACAGTCGTTGGAGACCGCGGATTACTTCTTGATGCTGCCGTCCTTGTTGCGCTTGAAGGAGCGGTTCTCGGACTCGTCCTGAACCCGCAGGTTGCCGCGGGCGTTGGAGCCGCCCTTGGACAGTGGCTGCTTGTGGTCAACGTCCTTGCCGTCGCCCTTGCGGACAGCACCGGCTTTTTCCATCTCCCGGCGCGCCGCGTTTCGCTTGGCGCGATTGGCGATCTGCTCCGGGGTTCCTTGGTAGTTCTCGTACTCTGTCTTGTAGTCGCGCTTGGCGGCCATGGTGTTGCTCCTGATCAGGGGAGGGGGGGTGCACTCCGAGTGTACCCCCCCAGCGAGGTTGCCCGCTACTTGGTGCTCACCCGTGGAGCAAGCGCAGCAGTTTGATGGCATGCGCCGCCTGCGCCTTGGCGTCATACAT
>JBDKRC010000153.1:0-13273 GCA_039683575.1 Armatimonadia bacterium
ATGTTTTTTTGTGGGGGAATTGGTAACTGGGAAGGGGGTAATAGCGTCGCGGGACGTGGGGTGGGGGGGGATGGCGACAGGGCCGGCTGAAGCTCAGCCCCACCAACGCCCTTGGGAGCGGGCCACAGGCCCGCACTACGTATCAGAAGAAGAGACTTTTATGCGCATATCTGAACTCATCCGAATCAAGCCGCCGGGCGAGCCGATTTCCTTGACTCGTCTGCAGGAGATTCGTGACTCCCTGGACCGCGAGGGCGGCAACCTGTCGCTGATGTCGGCGGCTAATGTTGGGGAGATCCTCGAGGAATACGTGACGCCGCTTGATCCGGGCGCGGACCCGCTCTACCGGTTCGTGAAGACCGTGTCAGTCAACGGCGGGCGGGGGGCTGGTTTCCTGGTACGCGGGCCGCGAAGCTCGGGGAAGACGCACTTGCTCGCAGTCGCTGACCTGCTGCTGGAGTACCCGCGGGTGCGGCCGATCATGGCCCAGACACACTCGGGGTATGAGCAGGCCCTACGGGGCCTGGAGAAGCTCGACCCCGTGCTCGTGGTGCCGGTGCCGCTGCAGGAGCACCGGGCGCATGACGAGCACCTTGAGGACATTATCTTTGACAGGACCGAGCAGGAACTGCGGCGGGCACGCCACGGGCTGTCGCTGCCATTGTCAGAGCATTCCTACGCCCTGGATCTGATCGAGCGGCATGTTGTGCCCCGGTATGGCGCGGAGCTTGACGCACATGTGGCGCGGATGCCGGGAACGCAGCGGTCGTGGCGGGACCTGTGTGAGCGTAACCCGTCGGCCGCAGTGGCCGCGGCGCGGGCTTTCGCGCAGGAGATCGGCTATCCGCTGGACTTCCGGCAATCGCGGGTGGAGCGCCTCGCGCGCCTGCTCGACATCATCAACAACCGGCACTTCAACGCCATAATCTGGCTGATTGACGACCTGGGGCAGTTCCTGGCGGCGACGGGGCAGAAGGCCGTGCGCAATGACGCAGCGTTCCTGGAGTTTCTCGGGCAACGCAGCAAGATTGCACCGCTGTATATCCTGGCCACGATGAATGTGGCGCTGGACCAGGCCTCGGCCATCGAGCCGTACATGCTGGCCAACATCAGCGACAACTACGAGACGATCAGCCTCAGCGCCGGGGAGATGCGCCGGGTGGGGCTGCAGCGGGCCCTGTCGGTGCCGGATGAGGGCCGACTGACGGAGGCGACGGACGAGGTCCATGCGGCCTATGTCAAGGCCTTCGGGCAGGTGGAGTTCTCGCGGGAGGAGCTCAGGGCCTCATATCCGCTGCACCCGCTGGCGCTGCTGTGCCTGGAGACGATCTATAACCGGTTCCTGGCCGAGGCGGACGGACTGGCGGACTTCCTGCAATCGCTGGCGGGGCATGGGAGCCAGGGGGCGATCCTGGATCGCGAGCACTGGCACCTGCTGTCACTGGGCGAGGTGCTGGACCATGTGGCCGGGCGGCTGAGCGCACACCCGCAGGCGGCGGCGTATCTGCAAGAGGCGCTCGACTACTACGAGAAGAACGGCGCGCAGCTGTACCCGGCTGTCCCCGACCTGCCGGTGCAGCTCGCGCGGCAACTCATCGTCCTGCGGCTCGCGAACATGTCCGTGCCGGTGAGCAGGCTAGTGGAGACCTTTGGCCTGAACGAGCGCCAGGAGCCCGCAGTGAGCCCGGCGCAGGTGCGTGAGGCGCTGGAGCAGATGCGGCTGCGGGGGCGGTTCGTGGATGTGCGACGAGGGGCCACGCCGGAGACGGATGCCTACCATATTGATGTTGAGGCCAACCTGACGGAACTGGCGCGGCGGCAGTTGCTCGCGTTCAAGAGCTCGCTGGCCGATGACGACCCGAGGCTGGTGGAGGCGGCGACGAGCGCGGCCGCCGGGACGGCACTGCCGCTGGCGGATCTGGCGGAGCCGCGGACGCTGGAGGTGGAGTGGGGGAACACGACGCGATGCCTGCTGGTACAGGCGATGAACCTGACGAGCTTCAATGCCGAGCGGCTGTCGTCACGGTCCGCGGATTTGTCTGATGCCATGGTGGCAGAGGATGCGCGGTTGTACCTGGCGGAGATCATCCGTCCCTCTGAGCAGCGGGCGGTGTGGCGCGAGGCGGCCATGGGCTTGCCCAGGAGCAGGTGGGCGTGGGGCGTCATGGCGTGGATTCCGCGCGAGCTGACCCCAGAGGAGCTGGACCGGGTAAAGGAACTCGCGGCTTGTCGTTCGATACTGCAGGCCTCGGGGTCGCGGTATGACCCGAAGGTCAGCGATAGACTGGTGGAAGAGGCTTCGCGGCTCAGCAATGAGGTCCGTAGCGTGGTGGAGTCGGCCTACGCCGAGGGCGAGGTGCTGTCGGGCGAGGGGGCGCTGCTGGGCCCAGCCGAGCTCGGGAGAGTGCGCGGCGACTGGACGGCCACGCTGGGCGCGATTGCCGCCGCCGCGCTCGCCAAGGTATTCCCGCGAACGGCAGCGCCGGGGGAGATGCTGGCGAGTCGCGAACCGGTGGATGAGCTGCTGAGGCTGATCCTGGGAGCCGGTGGCCGGCAATGGGAAGACGAGGGCCGACCGGCGGAACTGGCCGAGGCGTTCCTGCTGCCCCTGAAGCTGGTCACTCGCCTTGAAGACAAGTGGCGGCTGGATGTGGAGGCCTCGGACGTTGCGGCGGAGGTCATGGACCGGGTTCGACGACGCGATCAGACCGTGGAGACCGAGCCGGGGCGCCCCGTGGCCTGCCAGGACCTCGCACTGTACATGCTCAAGTCCCCGTTTGGGCTGCCGCCGGAGTTGTTCGAGTTGGTGATCGCCGCGCTGATTCGCACCGGGTATCTGGTGCCAATGGATGCTGAGCGCCGGGTGCTGCAGCCGCGGTTTGTTAGCATACCCCTGAGCGAGGGCGTGGCCTTCGTGGCGCGGTCGCCGCTTCTGGGGACCACCGACTGGCACGACCTGACGCGCGTGTGCCGCGTGCTGCTCGAACGCATGGTGCCGCGCGCCGACCATCCACTACAGACCGAACTGTGGGAGGCGCTGTGCGACGCCAAGGAAGAGCGCCTGCATGAACTGGGCCGGCTGCACAAGATCGTGGAGGCGCTGCGGGTCCGCCTGGAGCAGCCCACGGTAGTGTGGTCGGAGACCTTCGGCTGCCTGGATGAGCTACAGAAGGTCTACGAGGCCATCGACCCTGAGCATCTTCCGGCGGAGGGGCTGCAGCAGTTCCTCGGGCAGGTGCGCCCACTGCTGCAGGGGACGCCGATGGCGTTGTCGCTGCTGCTGCGGCAGCTTGCGTTGCTGGACACTTTCCTCGCACGTACGGCGCCCGACGTCGTCGTTATATATGACTACCTGCGCAGCGAGGAGCTGGCCTCGCTCGATGATGCCGACCTGCAAACCCGGCGCGGACAGCTTCTGATGCTGATCGGGCAGGGCGAGAAGCTGATCGCCGATGAGACGAGCTTCCGGCGGCAGATTCAGATCCTGCTGTCCGTGTACAAGCGGCGGTACATCGCCTGGCACACGCGCTGCTACCGGATGTCGGTCTTTGACAAGTACCGCTCGCTGCGCACCTCGCCGGAGTTGCGAGTCCTGACCCACCTGCAGCGCCTTGAGCTAAAGCTGCCGCATCAGGGACCGCACGCCGTGGAGTTGGTGGAGGCGCAGGAGGCGCGGCGTTGCACCTACGCCGGGCTGAGCGAGGCGCTCGATCAGGCGCCGACATGTCCTGAGTGCGGAGTGCGGCTGGATGAGGAAGTGGAACTCACGCCCCTTGAGGACATCAAGGAGGTAGCGGAACGGGAGATCGGGGCGTATGTGGAGCGGCTGCGGCGGCCGGACTTCCAAGCGGCCCTGCGGGAGTACACGCTGGCCCTGCCGAGTCGCGGGGAACTGGTGACGAAGCTGGAGCAGCTTCTGAACCTCAGCGAGGCCCCGCCGGCGCGGACGCTGCTCTCGATCCTGAGCGACGATGTGATCATCCACCTGAACCGCGTGCTGTCGGGCAAGACGGTCCGGCCGAGGGACTTCGGACAGTTGCGCAGCGCGCTGGCAGGGCGGACGCTAAGCAAGGAAGAGGCGCAGCAGTTGTTCCAGCGCTGGCTGACTGGTGAGGAGAGCGAAGAGGAAGAAGGCGATGAGGTTATTCATGTGGAGCCTTGAGGGGGAGAGGCTCTACAGGATGGGCAGTATGTGAAAGTAGACGGATATGTGGCCGGCCGGCATTGAAATGCCGGCCTGAGTAATGAGCGTGCCTCTGGCACGCAGAAATGAAGAGAGGACTACGATGGCTAAGATTGCTTTGCAGCTCTACACGCTGCGCGACAAGATGCAGGATGCTGACGGAGTGGCCCGGACGCTCGAGGCCGTGGCGAAGATCGGGTACAAGAACGTGGAGCCGGCCGGTTGGGCGATCACCGGCGCGGAGAAGCTGCGGGAGCTCTGCGACGCCAACGGGCTGAGCATCTGCTCGACCCACGGCAGCTTCCAAGCCATGCAGGACGACATCCAGCAGGTCATAGCCGAGCACCAGATCATGGGCTGCAAGTATCCCGGCATCGGCGGGATGCCCGGCGAGTACCGGACCTCCGGCGAGGGCTTTGCCGAATTCGCGAAGCTGGCGACGCAGATCGGCCAGAAGCTGGGCGAGGCCGGCATGGCCTTCCATTACCACAACCACAGCTTCGAACTCGCGAAGTTCAACGGGAAGACCGGCCTGGATATCCTGATCGAGAACTCGTGCGGCGAGTGCGTGAAGAACGAACTCGACCTGTACTGGGTGCAGCACGGCGGCGGGAGCCCGGTAGCGTGGATTAACAAGCTGGGCAAGCGCGCCCCGCTGGTGCACTTCAAGGACATGCAGATCAGCGTCGAGATGAAGCAGTCGTTCGCTGAGGTCGGCGAGGGGAACCTGGACTGGCCGGGGATCATCCAGGCCTGCGTGGCCAACGATGTGCAGTACTACATCGTCGAGCAGGACACCTGCGAGCGCGACAGTCTCGAGAGCGTGAAGATCAGCTACGATAACATGCGGGGCATGGGCCTCGAGTAGCGAGTAGCCTGATTCACAGAGAAACGCCCGGTACCATGGTGGTACCGGGCGTTTTCGTTTTCAGTGTGAGCCCTATGAGGCGGGCGCTTCAGGGATCGGCCGGGGAACTACCGGTCCCCGCTTCTCCTGCGGGGGTGTCTCAACCGGCTTGGGCGCTGCCGGCGGTGTCGGCTTGTCAGGCAACTCCACACTTGGCAGTTCCTCGCCCGCCATGATGGCCGCAACCTCTTCCTGGTCGAGCGTCTCCTTTTCGAGGAGGACTTCGACGAGGCGATCGAGCTTGTCGCGCTGGTCGGTGATGATGTCGTGGGCGCGCGCATAGCAGCTATCAATGATGCTGCGGACCTCATTGTCAATCCGGCGCGCGATATCCTCGGAGTAGTTGCGCTCTTCGTTGAGGTCGCGGGCCAGGAAGACCGGGCCGTGCTTCTTGCCGTAGGTGACGGGCCCAAGCTCATCGCTCATGCCATACTCGGTGATCATCTGGCGCGCCATTTCAGTAGTGCGCTCGAGATCGTTGGCAGCGCCGGTGGTGACGTCGCCGATGACCATTTCTTCGGCAGCGCGGCCACCCAGGGCCTGGGCCATGCGATTCAGTATCTCCGACTTGGTCATCAGGTAACGGTCGTCCTCGGGCAGGCTGATGGTATAACCCAGGGCCATGCCACGGGGCAGAATCGTGACCTTGTAGGTGGCGTCAAAGTTGGGCAGCATGCTCCCGACGAGAGCGTGACCAGCCTCGTGGTACGCCAGCACGCGGCGCTCGGCCTCGCGGATGACGCGGCTCTTGCGCTCCGGACCGGCGATGACGCGCTCGATGGCCTCGTCAAACTCAGACATGTCCACGACACGTTTATTGCGCCGTGCCGCCAGCAGCGCGGCCTCGTTGACGAGGTTCTCAATGTCCGCGCCGGAGAAGCCGGGAGTGCGGCGGCCGAGGACCTTGAGGTCCACGTCCTCGCCCAGCGGCTTGTTCTTGACGTAGATCTTCAGGATCGCCTCGCGCTCCTTCACGTCGGGGTTGGGCACCACGACGCGGCGGTCAAAGCGACCGGGGCGCAGGAGAGCAGGGTCGAGGATGTCGGGGCGATTCGTCGCCGCGAGCAGGATTACGTCGGCGGCGGGGTCGAAGCCGTCCATCTCGACGAGGAGGGCGTTGAGCGTCTGCTCGCGCTCGTCATGGCCGCCACCGAGCCCAGCACCACGCAGCCGACCGACGGCATCCAGCTCATCAATGAAGATGATGGCCGGTAGGTGCTGCTTGGCCTGCTCGAAGAGGTCACGCACGCGGGAGGCGCCGACGCCGACGAACATCTCGACGAAGTCAGAACCGCTGATATAGAAGAACGCCACACCGGCTTCACCGGCGACGGCGCGAGCCAGCAGGGTCTTGCCGCAGCCGGGAGGCCCGACGAGCAGCACGCCGCGCGGGATCTGCGCGCCGAGGGCGCGGAAGCGCTCTGGGTCGCGCAGGAAATCCACGACCTCCTCGAGCTCTTCTTTGACTTCCTCCATACCCGCAACATCATCGAAAGTGACCTTGGCGAAGCTGTCAGAGGCCATTTTGGCATGGCTGCGCCCGAAGGACATTGCCTGCCCGCCGCTCATCTTCATCTGGCGAACCAGGAAGAGATAGAACAGGAAGGCAATCAGGAGAAACGGGATGACCTGGGCGAGGATGGCAATGATCTTGTCGCCGAGCATGCCGCCGGAAAGACGGACATCAGCGCGCGGGTTCATCGCCATGAGTTCCTTGGCCAGTTGAGGATCGTCCGGGATCTGGACGATGAACATGACCTTTTCGCCCTTTTGGCCCTTCTGAAACTCGCCGGTCGCCTTCTCTTTGCCATGCAGGGTCACGGTCGCAATGCGGCCCTCGCGGAAATCCTGCACGAATTGGCTGTAGCTCTCGTACCGCTGGATCTTCTGGCTTTGGCGTGAGATCTGCGGGATCTGCCAGAAGACAAATAGCATCGCTACGGCTACGAGTATGTAAACTATCGGATTCTGCTTCATCAGGTCCTCCAACCACTGCAACAGGAACGGCGTACCAAACGTGGAAAGACCGTTCCAGAAGCGGCTCACCGCCAGTTAGGGCTCTGGGGAGCCTTCCCACAGGGTAGCCGGCTTCTACCGGTAGTTGCTTACCGTAATGACGAGAAATTGCTGCGTCTGATCAGTGACTCTGGTCCCATCGGCCAGACGGTGGCCCACAACCCATAACACTTCGCCCGCTGCATTCGTTACCAGCAGCGGCCGCCGCTTTCTGGCAGGCACCTTGTTGTCCACGAAGAAGTCTTGAAGCTTCTTGCTGCCACTCATGCCCAGCGGCACGAAACGGTCGCCGGGACGCGGGTGACGGAGCATCAGAAGCGGCCCGGCCCTGGCTGCGTCCATTATTGCGCGCGGCTCGTCCGCCTGCGGCAGCGGAGGGAACTCGTTTGTGAGTTCCGCGCGGACAATGGCTCCGGAGGGCGTCGTAACGCTGCCCGGAACCGACAACTCAGCCACCTCAGCAGGGCCAGCCGGCGGAAGCTGCCGGCGGCGTATGCGTACTAGATCGTACTCTAGTTCGACGAAATCCTGCCCATTGAGTTCCAGTTTCTTCCCCGTGTGCCCCTGCTGTACAAGCTCGTCCAGCGCCTGCCACCAGCTATAGCCGAGGTCGCTCAATGACGGGCCTGAAAGCTCAATGAAGCCACGCAGGACCCGGTGGCGAAGGCCCGCGGGAAGCTCCTGCAGCGCCGAAAGCCGCAGAGCGTCACCTTCACGAGCCTCTGCAAGCGTCTGCGCCACCAGCGGCTCGGTCCAGTCAAGCTCCTCAAGCATGTTGTCGGCGGCCCGGCAGAGAGCCTCTTCGATGCCGGGGCCATACTCCCGCTCAAGCTGCGGCAGGAGATCGGCGCGCAGGCGGTTGCGCAGGTAAGCCGGGTCCAGATTATAGACGTCATGGCAGGCCGCTATGGACTGTGTTCGGCAGTAGTCGGCCGTCTCCTGCCGGCTGACGAGAATCAGCGGGCGAATGATGCTGCCGCGACGGGGAGGAATGGAGCGCAGGCCTTGAAGCCCCGCGCCGCGGAAGAGGTTGATAAGCAGGGTTTCGGCGCGATCGGTGGCTGTGTGGGCCACGGCGATCTTGTTGCAGCCGTGTTTGACGGCGGCGCGGGCGAAGAAATCGTAACGGGCGCGGCGACCGGCCTCTTCGAGGCCGATATGCTCGGCGGCGGCAAGGGCGGCGACGTCGGTGCGCTCGGCGACAAAGGGCAGGCCCAGCTTCCTTGCAAGCTCGGCGACAACCTGCAGGTCGGCGTCGGCCACCTCGCCGCGGAGGCCGTGGTGCAGGTGGCCGATGACGAGAGAGACCTGCAATTCGGCGGCCAGTTCATGCAGGAGCAGCGCCATGGTAACGGAGTCCTGCCCGCCGGAGACGCCGAGAAGGACACGGTCGCCCGGAGCCAGGAGATCGTAGCGGGCCACAGCCTGCAGGAGTTTTGGTTTGATCGACATGATGTCAGCGTGGGCCGGAGGCGGCGGTATGCGGGCCGGAGTTGGCGGTACACGGGCCGGAGGCGGCGGTAAGGCTGCCGCATTCGGCCCCTCCACTATGCGGGTGGCTCCAGGCCCGTGATCCGGCGGTAGGCTTCCTGGTAGATGCGGCGGGTCTCACCGATGACGTGACCGGGCAGTTCGGGGCCGGGCGGCTCCTTGTTCCAGTCCAGCGTCTCGAGATAGTCGCGCACGTACTGCTTGTCGAAAGCCTCCTGCGGGCGGCCAGGAGCGTACTTGCTGGCGTCCCAGTAACGGGATGAATCCGGGGTCAGGACCTCGTCCACGAGGATCAGTTCGTCATTCACAAGCCCGAACTCGAACTTGGTGTCGCACAGCAGGAAGCCGCGAGAGGCGGCGTAGTCAGCGGCAAAGGTATAGACCTGCAGCGAGACGTCGCGCAGCTTGTTGCCGAGGTCTTCGCCGATGCGGTCATACACGCCCTGCATGTCCACGGGCATGTCGTGGCCGTTCTCTTCCTTCGTGGTCGGCGTGAAGATCGGCTCGGGGAGCTTCTCCGACTCGACCAGGCCGGCCGGTAGCTTGTGGCCGCAGACTTCGCCGGTCTGCTGATAGGACTTCCAGCCGGAGCCCGCGAGATAGCCACGAACCACGCACTCAATCGGCACAACCTGCGCCTTGCGGCACCACATGCTGCGACCGGCCAGCATCTCCGCCTGCGGCTGTACCGCGGCCGGGAAGTCCTTCACGTCGTCGCTGAGCAGGTGGTTCGGGATAAGGCTCTTGGTCAAGTCAAACCAGAACACGGACAGGCCGGTGAGCAGCTTGCCCTTGCCGGGCACGCCGTTGGCCATGATGACGTCAAAGGCCGAAATGCGGTCGCTGGCGATGATCAGCAGGCCGTCGCCGTAGTCGTAGATGTCGCGTACTTTGCCCTGACGGCGGCTGATAGCGCCGGGCAGATCGGTTGCGAGGACGGCTTGTTCCGGTCGGTCCGACATGGATGAATACCTCCGAAGGGTTGGTGGCGCAGGAAAATGGGGACAGACAGCCATTTTCCAACGAAGATTGCAGAATATGATCTGGAAGGCGGGGAAAATGGTGTCAGTCCCCGTTTTCCCCGGCGGGCGGACCACGGTCCACCCCTACAGGCCGAGCAGCTTCACCACATGGTCGGTGTCGGCCGGGACTTGTTCGGGTTTGGCGGCGATCTTGATGGCGCTGTCAGGGTCCTTCAGGCCGTGGCCCGTGACCGTGAGCACCAGCGTCGCCGGGTCGCTGCCGAAGTAGCCTTCGGCGATGAGCTTCTTCCAGCCTGCCACTGAGGCGGCGGAGGCCGGCTCGACGAAGATGCCCTCCTGGGAGGCCAGTTCGCTATAGGCCTGCAGGATCTCTTCGTCCGTAACGGCCCGCAGCGTGCCGCCGCTTTCGGTGACGGCGTTCATGGCGTCATCCCAGCGGGCGGGATTGCCGATGCGGATGGCCGTCGCAATGGTCTCCGGATTCTTAACCGGCGCGCCCTGCACCAGCGGTGCGGCGCCTGCGGCCTGGAACCCCAGCATCTTCGGCAGGCGGTCGATGAGGCCGACATCGCGGTACTGCTTGTAGCCCCACCAATGGGCGGTGATGTTGCCGGCGTTGCCTACCGGCAGGAGATGATAGTCAGGCGGCGCGCCGAGGACGTCGCAGACCTCGAAGGCGATGGTCTTCTGCCCCTCCATGCGCATCGGGTTGAGCGAATTCAGCAGCTCAATCGGGTAGTTGTCGGTGACTTCGCGGACGATCTTGAGGCAGTCGTCGAAGTTGCCATCGACCTGCAGCGTCCGCGCGCCATAGGCGAGGGCCTGGGCGAGCTTGCCCAGGGCGATCTTGCCCTGCGGAATGAGGACAACCGACGTCATCCCCGCGCGAGCCGAGTATGCCGCGGCCGAGGCGGAGGTGTTGCCCGTCGAGGCGCAGAGAGTGGCCTTCACGCCGCGCTCGGCGGCCTTGGAGATGGCCATGGTCATCCCGCGGTCCTTGAAGGAGCCGGTGGGATTGAGGCCCTCGTATTTGAAAAACACGCGCAGGCTCGGCGACCACTGGCGCGCGAGGTGCTTGCTCTCGATAAGCGGCGTGTTGCCCTCCTGCAGCGTCACGCGCGGCGTGGCCTCGCTGACTGGCAGGTACTTCTCGTAGGCCCCAATCAGGCCGGGCCAGCCCTGGCAGATTGGCATGTTAGTCCTCCACCCGCAGTTGGCTCGCAATGTCGTCCACAATGGCGAGGTTGCCGATGGCGCCGAGAGCCGACCGCAGCAGCTTCTCCTTGTTGCGGTGCGTCACCCAGACGATCTCCGCGGCATCGCCGTCGGTGGCTTCCTGGTGTACGGAAGAGAGGCTTACGCCCTCAGTGCCGAGGATGGTGGCGATGGAGCCGAGCACACCCGGGCGGTCCTTGACCTTCATGCGAATGTAAGCCTTGGTCTCGACCTCGTCCATCGGCAGGACTTCGGCGGGCGCGCCACAGGTGCACAGGACGCGGCCGGAGGCGCCACGGAGCTTGTTGCGGGCGCAGTCAAGCACGTCACCGGCGACGGCCACGCCAGTGGGGTTGGCGCCGGCGCCGCGGCCATAGAGCATGATTTCATCGCAGCCCACTCCACGGATGAAGATGGCGTTGAAGGAGCCGTTGACATTGGCCAGCGGGTGGGACTTGCGCAGCAGGGCCGGATGGACGCGGGCCTCGATCTGGTTGCCCTCGCCGCGGCGCGCGATGGCCAGCAGCTTGATCACATAGCCCATGCTCCGCGCGTACGCGATGTCCTGGGCCGTGATCTTGGTGATGCCCTCGCTGTAGATGTCATCCAGCGAAACCTGCATCCCAAAGGCGATGGCCGACAGGATGGAAATCTTGTACTTGGAGTCGATCCCCTCGACATCGTTGGTCGGGTCGGCCTCGGCATAGCCGAGGTCCTGGGCGGCCTTGAGAGCCGTTGCGAAGTCGAGGCATTCCTCGGTCATGCGCGTCAGGATGTAGTTCGTGGTGCCGTTGACGATACCGATGACTTCATAGATGCGGTCGGCCTCAAGGGACTCCTTGAGGGTCCGGATGACCGGGATGACGCCGCCCACTGCCCCCTCAAACTCCACATCCACGCCCTTCTGATCCGCGAGAGCGAGAATCTCGTGCCCGTGCTTGGCAATGAGTTCCTTATTGGAGGTAACGACACTCTTGCCATTCTCGATCGCGGCGAGGATGAAGTCGCGAGCGGGCTTGATGCCGCCGATAGTCTCGACGATCACATGGATGTTCGGGTCGCGGATCATCTCCATCGCGTCGGTGGTCTGCAGTTCCTTCGGGATGGACATCTCCCGGGGGCGCGACCAGTCCACGTCCGCGACGCGGGCGACGACCACGGGCGCACCGGCGCGGCGAGTGATATCCTCGGCATTCTCGGTTAGGGCGCGGTAAGTACCGCCGCCGACGATACCGAAGCCGATGATGCCGACGTTGATGGGTTCGGGCATAGTGGATTCCTCCATGGAAGCGTCTCTTCGTCGTGCGGAAAAGCGGAGACACGAAAAAGCCGCCTGCCGGGTAAGGGTCGGAGCCTGGTCAGACCAGGGCGGACACGCTGACCGGCTGCGGCGGCTTGTCTACTGGGTAGTGCGTTCGATGAGCACGAGCGGCTGGTCGGCTTCTACGGCCTGCTCATTCTCGACTAGGAACTTGATGATCCGGCCATTCACGTGGCTCGTGACCTCATTGTACAGCTTCATCGCCTCAATGAGCCCGACGGTGTCGCCGATACGGACTTCGTCGCCGATCTCGGCGTACGGCGGGGTCTCGGGCGATGAGGCACGGTAGAAGATGCCGCCCATCGGCGCCAGCAGCTTCTCCCCCACCTCCACCTCGGCGACCGGAGCGGGCCGGCACACCGCTGGTGCGGCCACGGGGACACCTGCCACGACGGTCGTGGGGGCAGAGGCCGCACGGACGAGCAGACTATCCTCGCCGTCGGTTACCTCGATCTCAGCGAGGCCTTCGGCCTCAAGCAGCTCCAGCAGCCATTTCAGGTCGTCGTTCTTGGTCGGTTCCATGCGCTATCCTGGGTCAATAAAGGCCGATACGGATGGCGGGAGCGGACAAGCCGCCCGCCTTACGCGGAGGCCACACGCCCGACCCGCCCTCCATGTGATGGCGGCAGTTCTACGCCCCTATATGCCACAAACGACGGGTGAATACCCGTCGTCGGTGGTTGTAGGACTGCGAAACTTGGTAGCGGGGAGTGGATTTGAACCACCGACAACGCGGGTATGAACCGCGTGCTCTGACCACTGAGCTACCCCGCCAGAGCCTAGTCTTTGTTCTGCTGCATTCGCCGCTTCTTCTTCTTCTTCTTCTTCGCGAGCTTCTCGGCGAGTTCGCGCGCTTTATTCTCCGCTTCGCGGCGAATGTTGCGCTTGATCATGTCGTCAAGCTCGGTTAGCGTTTCGCGGTCGAAGCGCTTGAGCCGTTCCAAATCAATCTTCGTCATGACTTCCGTACCCTCCAGAGGCATAGAGTATAACAAGTGCAAACAGACTCGTCAATACCTGCACGAACGGCTGGCTCTTCCTCAATTAGTGTGGGCGACATGATCTCATCATGGTAGAAAGGAGAAACATCCGCCGATCCCCTATCTTGGTGTGTCCAGCATCAAGGGAGGGATCAGCGGATGCCCCTACAGAGTATC